>CAMVOF010000263.1:0-2511 GCA_947169055.1 uncultured Clostridia bacterium | reverse complement strand
CTCGTTCAGCTGCCGCTTCCCAAGCATCTCGACGACAAGGTGATAATCAACAATATCCTCCCCGAGAAGGACGTGGATGCTTTCCACCCCGTTAATGTGGGAAAGATAATGATCGGCGACTACAGCTTCCTGCCTTGCACACCTGCCGGCGTTATGGAGCTTATTGCTTCCACAGGCACAGACATTTCGGGCAAAGAGTGCGTAGTTATCGGTAGGAGCAATATCGTCGGCAAACCTATGGCCATGCTCCTCCTGCACGAGAACGGCACGGTAACTATCTGCCATTCCAGGACAAAGGATCTCAAACAGGTAGCAAGCAGAGCAGATATCCTTGTTGCTGCTGTGGGCAAGCCTAAGATCATCACCTCCGAGTACGTCAAGGAAGGCGCTGTTGTTATCGACGTCGGCATGGACAGAGACTAGAACGGCAAGCTCTGCGGAGATGTGGATTTTGAGGACTGCAAGGAAAAGGCAGGCTTCATCACTCCGGTTCCCGGCGGTGTCGGCCCTATGACTATCGCTATGCTCATGCAGAACACCCTCACAGCTGCCAAGATCAAATACGGTGTTCTCGGCGAGACTGCTTCCGATGAAGCTCAGGACAATAAGGAAAGAACAGTATGGAACAAGCTCTTCTTGCATACCTGAGTTATATCAAATGTAAAAGTTTTGTGAATTCTATTTACAAGCAAGGGGATTTATTGTATAATAAATGTTGCCGCGTGAACGCATAAACGCACGGGCTGTCCGTGTTAAGGAGTATGGGTAAAGCCCTTTAAGGGAAAGCTACCTGCCATACGCTTTTGCACAGGAAATATTATTTGAAAGAGGTACACATCATGCTCAGAAAAGACGAGAAAACAGCTGTTATCGAAGCTAACAGAACTCACGAGACCGACACCGGTTCTCCCGAGGTGCAGATCGCTATCCTCACAAGAAGGATCAACGACCTTACCGAGCACCTCAAAACTCACAAGAAGGACCATCACTCCAGAAGAGGCCTTCTTAAGATGGTAGGTAAGAGAAGAAATCTTCTCGGCTACCTCAAGAACAAGGATATCGAGAGATACAGAGCTACTATCGAAAGACTCGGTCTCCGTAAGTGATCCGAACGTAACACCAAGGCAGCGACTTTTCGTCTCTGCCTTTTGGTGTTTAATTCAGCATTTTTATTTTGTCGCCAACAGGCTGTCCGATTAGTGATAAACAGAGTCTGCGAAGTGTCGCCGGCTGTGTTTATTGCTAATGGCTGCCTGTGAAAATAATATTTACAGGAGGTTTTTCAAGTATGTTTGAAAACTACAGAAAATTTGAGACCACCTATGCCGGACGTCCTTTTGTTGTCGAGACCGGTAAGGCAGCTCAGCTCGCAAACGGTTCCTGCTTCGTAAGATACGGCGAGACCGTTGTAATGGCAAATGTTACAGCATCAGCAAAGCCGAGAGAGGGCATCGACTTTTTCCCTCTTTCCGTTGACTACGAAGAGAGACTCTACTCCGTAGGCAAGATCCCCGGCTCTTTCATGAAGAGAGAGGGCAAGCCTACAGAGAAGGCTATACTTACATCCCGTATGGTGGACCGTCCGATCAGACCTCTGTTCCCCAAGGACATGAGAAATGATGTTTCCGTCGTTATGACGGTTCTTTCCGTTGACCCCGATTGCTCGCCCGAGATCGCTGGTATGATAGCAACTTCTATCGCTATCTCTATCTCCGATATTCCCTGGGCAGGTCCTATCGCTGGCATCAGCGTAGGCCTTGTTGACGGTGAGCTCGTTCTCAACCCCACTCTCGAGCAGAGAGCCAACAACCACCTCAACCTCACAGTTGCAGGTTCTATGGAAAAGATCGTTATGATCGAAGCCGGCGCTGATGAAGTTCCCGACGATCAGATGCTCGAGGCTATCCTTCTCGGTCACGAAGAGATCAAGAAGATGGTCGCTTTCATCAACGACATCAAGGCTCAGATCGGCAAGCCCAAGTTCACATTCGAGAGCATGGAGCTTGACCACGATATGATGGACGAGCTTATGGCTGACTTCGGCGATCAGATCAAGTTCGCTCTTGACACCGATGACAAGAACATCCGCGATGCAAGACTTCAGCCTATTACCGACGCTATCGTTGAGAAGTATTCCGAGAAGTACGAGAAGCTCCCCGAGATCATCGGCGAGGTAATGTACAAGCTTCAGAAGATCATCGTTAGAGACTGGCTCTACAACGGCAAGCGTGTTGACGGCAGAGGCATCGACGAGATCAGGCCTCTTGCTGCTGAAGTCGGCTTCCTGCCCAGAGTTCACGGCTGCGGTCTTTTCACCAGAGGCCAGACCCAGGTCATGACTATCTGCACCCTCGGACCTGTAAGCGACGCTCAGCGTCTTGACGGTCTTGATGAAGAGGATTCCAAGAGATATATCCACCACTACAACTTCCCCAGCTACTCCGTAGGCGAGACAAAGCCCTCGAGAGGACCCGGCAGACGTGAGATCGGTCACGGTGCTCTTGCTGAAAA
>CAMVOF010000262.1:0-2552 GCA_947169055.1 uncultured Clostridia bacterium | reverse complement strand
CATGAAATGTTCTTTTTCAGGGGAGGCATATTGGTGCTCTTTTGCAATATGAGCGGAAATAATAAAGCCTCCCCTAAACAAGAACACTGCGTGGTTCTTTGAACACTGCGTGGTTCTTTGAACACTGCATGGCCCTTCGGGAGGTGTCACGCGTCAGGACCCGTCGGGGCACCGACCTTGACATATATTCTTCTTTGCTGTATAATGCTCTTAAAGGAGATGATGCTCTGTGAAGATGAATAAATTGCTCGCGATTTCCGCTGCGGCACTGCTTGCCTTCTGCTCCCTTTCTGCCTGCGGAAACACCGACGGCAGCGACGATAAACCCGTGACTACCGCTTTTAAAACTACCCCGGCGGATAACAGCGTCCCCGGTCAGTCCGACGACAGCGGCTCGAGCCGAACAGACAGCAGCATCACCGATACTCCCAACTCCAAGATCCCCTCCGGCAGATTCAGATATATCACGACCTATGATTCTGATATAGAGATGTTCCTGAGCTTTGATGCCCCTCAGGAGGTAACGATGGAATTTTCCTCTGACGGCACAGCCACGCTCAATTATTTTTCCGACGTGGAATCAATGACCTTCGACGATAAAAATGTATATCTTTCGACCCGGACCCTCGCTTACACCTTCGACGGCACGAATCTTACCCTTTCCAACGACAAAACTTCTATGGTGTTCATTGCCGAAGACGCTTACAGCACATATAATTTCGCCGACTCGATCTACACAAAAACGGCCTATGACTGCGCTAAAGCTGCTTACACGGCTTTAGAGACTGAGATCACAAATCATATTGCCGACGGCGAGACTTTCACAAAGGGCGTGCAGAGCTTCCGCACCGACGATTACGACGAGAACAATGATCTCTTCGATGCGGCGTACATGGCTGTGGATGATTACGATTTTGAAACCGCGACTATCGAATTCGATGTCCTCAGCAGCGGCAAGATAGCCTATGTCCTGTTCTACTGCAACGGCTTCTCCGCTACTTATGCGGGGGAATGATACGCGGCGGATACAGACCGGCAAAAAATGAAAATCAGATGAAAACTCGCTCCGCTGCCTTGACAACGGGGCGGTTTTGCTGTATAATTATGCAGGCGTGTGATGCGCCGTAATTTGTTTAGGAGACGATAAAATGAGTGATAAACGTGTCTGCAGGATCTGCGGGAAAGAGCTCTCGGATGATATCGAAAACGATGTGTGCTCCGAGTGCGGGGAGCTGCTGAACAAGCTGGAGACCCCTGATCCCGGCGAGCCCTCCGCCAGCACCGAGCAGGACCCCGTAAGAAGAAGCATAGAGGAAGCTGCGGATGAGGTCATGTCAAAGAACAGCGGCGACTCCGAGGAAGAAGACTCCGAAGAGCCCGGGGAGGAAAGCGATGACGACCCCATAAGCAAAAACAGCTGGCTCTGGTATGTGATACCGCTGGTGTCTGTGCTTATCGTTTTTGCAGCATTTTTTATAATACAAAACCGTAACGGCAAGGACTCTGACAAGAGCAGCAGCGACGACAGCTCGCAGGCGGTCACTACCACAACGACGACAACAGCTTCATCCGAGGATGATGTTTCGGAAGAGCCTTCGTCCTACACCTCGGAGTTCACCGAGACTCCCACCGAACCCAAGGACGGAAAGCCCGGCGGAAGATATATCTTCTCACAGGTGTTCGAGAACGGCAAGGAAGTCTTCCTGAACGTTGACATCGACCCCAAGAGTATGTATCTCCACTTCAACGGCGACGGCACCGGCGTTTATAATTCGCCCAACGGAGCTGTTCAGATCGCCTGGAAGGAAGGCGAGTTCTCAACAGACGACGGCCTTAAAGCAAACTTCGAGCTCAACGGCGACGCCATGACAGTTACCGAGGGCAATACGAAGATAATTTACATCCACGAGTCGGCATATCAGGACACTGCCGAGACCCCCGAGGGCAAATACGTATTCTCGGAAGGCTACAGCAGCGGCGAGAAGATCGATGTGGATGAGGAAGCTGCAAAGGCTATCTATCTCGTGTTCAACAGCGACGGCACCGGCACAGCATCCGGCTCATCCGGCACTCTGAGCTTCACCTGGTCCGACGGACACATAAAGTACGAGGATTCCAGCGACGCCACCTACATCCTCCGCGGCGACAAGCTCACAGTCTACGAGATCACCTCGACGGTCGTTATGATAAAGACGGAAGAATAAACTCAAAGCCTCTCTTTTCCGGAGAGGCTTTTTTCTTGCAAAAATATTCACCGTAGGGCGGGGGCTTGCTCCCGCCGCAGAACCCCTCCGCCCTTCGGGCACCTCCCCTTTCAGGGGAGGCAATTCTTGTTTCAACACAATTTGCAATAAAGCAAAATGCCTCCCCTGAACAAGAACACTGCGTGGTTCTTTGAACACTGCGTGGTTCTTTGAACACTGCGTGGTTCTTTGAACATTTCATGGTTCTCCGGTCGGTGCCCCGACGGGTTTTGACGCGTGACGCAAGCTTCGCATGCTTACGTTGAGTGAAAGGGGACGTTTCCCACGCGAGCAAAGCCTTGTGGGAGT
>CAMVOF010000261.1:0-2561 GCA_947169055.1 uncultured Clostridia bacterium | reverse complement strand
CAGCAGCGATAAATTCGCTGTGGAAAGAGACCAGCCCGGCACTCCAAAGCTCACCGCAAAACAAAGCGCAGTTATAAGAGTCCTGGACGACTATGGCTGTGCCTCCGTGAAAGAGATATGCTATATGACCTCCTGCACATCGGCGCTGATAAAGCGTATGTGCGAAAAGGAGCTCGTTACCGAGTTCTCAAACCGTGTGATGAGAGACGCCATCGGCGAGATCACCGAACACCGCGACCCCGAGACTATCGAGCGCAACGTAGAGCAGCCGAGAGCCGCGGAGGGCATCCCGAAGCTCAGACAGCGGGAAACACCCCGCGCAGCGCTTCTTTTCGGAGTCACAGGCAGCGGAAAAACAGCCGTCTTTTTCAGAGCGATAGACGACACCCTCAAAGCCGGCAGGAACGCAATAGTCCTCGTTCCGGAAATATCCCTGACCCCTCAGATGGTCAACAGGTTCAAGACCTACTTCGGCAGCGAGATAGCCGTGATACATTCATCCCTTTCCCTGGGACAGCGCAACGACGAGTTCGAGCGCATACGTTCCGGCAAGGTGAGAATAGTAATCGGCACAAGAAGCGCCATATTTGCTCCGCTGAAAAACATCGGGATGATAATAATCGACGAAGAGGGAGAGCATACCTATAAATCCGAGAATGCCCCGAGGTACCACGCAAGAGACGTGGCGATAAAACGCTGCGGCGATCATAATGCAGTCCTCGTGATGGCATCCGCCACCCCTTCTCTCGAGACCTTCTATTACGCAAAGAAAGGCCGCTTCAGCCTTTTCGAGCTCAAAAACAGATATGCCGATGCAGTCCTGCCGAAAGTGGAGATAGTCGATATGGCGAACGAAGGCGGCTCGGTGTTCAGCAAAAGACTCACCGACGCCATGACCGATACCCTCGAAAAGAAGCAGCAGGTCATCCTTCTGCTCAACCGCCGGGGATTCAGCACATACGTCTCCTGCCTCGACTGCAAAAAGCCCATAAGCTGCCCCAACTGTGAGCTTCCCCTCACATACCACAAAAAGAACGGCAAGCTTATGTGCCACTACTGCGGCTTCTCAATGGAGAATACAGGTACTTGTCCCGAATGCGGCTCGGACCACCTGCACATGAGCGGTGTCGGTACACAGAAGATAGAAAAAGAGCTGGCCGAAAAATTCCCACAGGCCAGGGTCCTCAGAATGGACGCGGATACGACTTTCTCCCGCTATTCCTACGAGGAAGGCTTCCGGGCATTTGAAAACGGCGAATACGATATACTCCTCGGCACACAGATGATAGCCAAGGGGCTCAACTTTCCAAACGTTACCCTCGTGGGGGTCGTCTCCCTGGACAAAGCGCTGTTCACAGGAGATTTCCGAAGCTACGAGAGAACCTTCTCTCTGCTTACACAGGTAGCCGGCAGATGCGGCAGGGGAGTTCTTCCCGGAGAAGCGATCCTCCAGACCTTCGTCCCCGACCATTTCGTGCTTGCCCTTGCCTCAAAGCAGGATTACGAGAGCTTCTTCGAGGAGGAGACCGCTCTCAGGAAAGCACTGGTCTATCCGCCTTTCTGCGACATCTGCGTCATCGGCTTTTCGTCACAGCTGGAAAGCAAGGCGATAGAAGCTTCCGAGTGGTTCACGAAATGCCTCGCCGATATTGTCCGGAAAAGCAAAGATAAGATACCCCTCCGGGCACTGGGACCTGCTCCCTGTACCCTCGGCAGGATAAACGGAAAGTACAGATACCGGCTGATACTGAAATGCCGCAACACTCCGGCTCTCAGAGCTGCCGTTTCTCAGGCGCTTATCAGCTATTATAAAGAAGCGGCATTCAAACAGACGGCTATATACGCCGACATGAACGGCGACATCGGCCTGTAAAGGCCACGGAAAGGAAAACCATCTATGGCGATAAGACAGATACTCAACAAAAGAGACGAGGCGCTGCACAAGGTCTGCAAGCCCGTAGTCAAGTTCGACGAAAAGCTGGCCATCCTGCTGGACGATATGGCAGAGACCCTGGACAAAGCTCAGGGCGTAGGTCTTGCAGCTCCACAGGTAGGCGTGCTCAGAAGGCTCGTGATAATCAACGTCTATGACGAAACAGGCATCCACGAGCTCATAAATCCCGAGATAATCTGGAAGTCCGAGGAGACCCAGAGAGTGCAGGAAGGCTGCCTGTCCTGTCCCGGCGAGTGGGGCTATACCATCCGTCCCAAGACCGTCCGCTTCAAAGCCCAGGACAGAAAGGGCGAATGGTTCGAGCAGGAGGTCTCCGACCTCTTTGCACAGGCTGTCTGCCACGAGCTCGACCACCTTGACGGCAAGCTCTTCCTCGATGAGGTCGTTGAGTTCATAGATGTGGACGAACAAGAGCAGGAATAAAGGAGCATTGACTTGAATATTATTTTTATGGGTACTCCCGATTTTGCGGTACCGGCGCTGAAAGTGCTTTATGAAAAACATAATGTTCTGGCAGTCTTTACCCAGACGGACAAGCCCAAAGGCCGAGGCTACAAGCTCGTCCCGCCGCCGGTAAAAGAGCTCGCTCTGCAGCACGGCACGGAAG
>CAMVOF010000260.1:0-2600 GCA_947169055.1 uncultured Clostridia bacterium | reverse complement strand
GCACCTGATGCTTTACGCCCTTGTTCTTGAGCAGTCTCGAAAGATGCTCGGACTTGTCGATGGATACGGTACCGACGAGTACGGGCTGACCTTTTTCGTGGCACTCGATGATCTGCTCGATGACCGCATTGAACTTGCCCTTCTCGGTCTTATATACCACATCGGGATGATCCTTTCTGATAACGGGTCTGTTGGTAGGCACCTCGATACAGTCGAGCTTATAGATCTCTCTGAACTCGTCCTCCTCGGTAAGTGCGGTACCTGTCATACCCGAAAGCTTGCCGTAAAGACGGAAGAAGTTCTGATATGTTATGGTGGCGATGGTCTTGTTCTCTCTCATGACCTTAACGCCTTCCTTGGCTTCGATAGCCTGATGCAGACCGTCATTGAAACGTCTGCCGTCCATGATACGTCCTGTGAACTCATCAACGATGAACACCTCATCGCCGCCGCTCTTACCGGGCTTTACAACGTAGTCCACGTCTTTATGCATAGTGCCGTTTGCCTTGATCGCTTGATTGATGTGGTGCAGCAAGGTCATATTGTCGGCATCCATAAGGTTCTCAACATTGAAAGCTCTTTCTGCCTTTGCAACGCCCGACTTTGTAAGAGTTGCGGTCCTTGCTTTCTCGTCGATGATATAATCTCCGCCCAGAGCATCGTTATCAGCCTTGTCATCCATTTCAACAACGGTAATCGGCTTGAGGGTCTTGGCAAAACGGTCGGCAAGAGTATAAAGCTCGGTTGACTTATCTCCGGGTCCCGAAATGATAAGCGGAGTTCTTGCCTCATCTATAAGTATGGAGTCCACCTCATCCACGATAGCGAACGAATGCTCTCTCTGCATTTTATCCTTTTTATAGAGCACCATATTATCACGCAGGTAATCGAAGCCGAACTCGGAGTTTGTGCCATATGTTATATCGCAGTTATATGCGGCACGCTTCTGATCGTTGCTCATACCCGTAAGCACTACGCCTATAGTCTGTCCGAGGAAGCGGAACACCTTGCCCATTTCCTCCGACTGGAACTTAGCGAGGTAATCGTTGACGGTAACGACATGAACGCCCTTTCCATCGAGCGAATTTGCATATGCAGCCAAGCAGGCAACGAGTGTTTTACCTTCACCTGTCTTCATTTCGGCGATACGTCCCTGATGCAGGACGATAGCGCCTATTATCTGGACCGGGAACGGCTTTTTACCCAGAACTCTCCATGCAGCCTCACGGCAGACGGCAAGAGCATCGGGCAGCACATCGTCAAGGGTGCCCAGTCCGTCCGAGATCTTATCCTTCATCAGCTGAGTCTGCTGTCTTAATTCCTTATCGGTCATCTTTGAATATTTTTCTTCGAGATCAAGCACCTGCTGCTTGATAGGCTCTATCCTCTTAAGCTCTTTCTTGGAGTAATTACCGAATATGGCTTCGACCAATCCCATCTTTTCATTCCACCTTACTGTATTATACGTTTCTGATATATCATATTTTCCTGACACGGGAACATTCCCTGTTATTGATATAGCAATACATTTTATATTATATCAAATCAAGGCTGAATTGTCAATAACAATTTTTGCACAGCCGCCCCTCCCATGCGAACATTTGACCGACATTCTCAATATGGGTATTCTTTCGGACAGTTTGGTTTCAACACCTGCGGCGTTTGAAAATGTTGAAAACTCTGTTGAAACTGTTAAAAACCGAGCTATAAAACCATGTTTTGAAGCAAAACTTTCAAAGTTTTCAACAATGATACAAACTATTTCCCTGTTGGATTAAAATGTCAATGCTGTCCCGCCGCACTACAAATACAAAAAAATGTACTTTAAACTCCTTCTTCGTATATATACACAGCCATTTGCATAAACGTTTAAGATGGCGCATCTGCGCTGTTTGAAAATTTTTCTCGTTTTTCACGGCCGCAGTTCCCGATCAAGTCTATCCAATTTTTGCGGAGTTTCAAAGTCTTGCGGATTTTTGTCTGAAAGCCTGTGAAACGGCGCAGGATCGGCATTTGGCTTATTGAAAACTTTTATGGATATGTTATGATCCGCACAGATCGGCACATTTTCACAGAAAATGCTCCTACGGATAAGGCAAAAAAGCACCCCGAAGCGATCCGAATAAAGCGCTTCGGGGCAGATTTTTGCCATATATCCTGATATTTACAGCTTCTCCTCTATCTCATCTATAAGCTCACGCAGTTTCTCCACAGCATCCTTGTCCTTCGTTCCGTTATTGAGGCTCTTCCATGATTGTGTTTGCAAGGAACTGCGGCTGTCCGATGTCTTTTGGGCAAGCCTTTTAAGTTCCTCGGCTTTGTCTTCGCCCAAAGCGGCTGAGGGTGTCTGCTTTCCTATCAGATCCTCCAGCACCTTGTCGGCGTTATCATCAGACAGGTCAATACTGCTGAACTTATAGACATCGCCTTTTACGTCAACAAACCATCCGCTTGCCTTGCCGCTTGCTGCGTCCTTCTCAACTTTAGCCAGCACAACTTTTCCGTTATCTTCTGCAAGGTACACATTTCTTATGCTGAGATCATAAGCTGCACCGTTAGGAAGATCGTCTTTTGTTTTTGTGTTCTCGGGTTTGGCTTCA
>CAMVOF010000259.1:0-2603 GCA_947169055.1 uncultured Clostridia bacterium | reverse complement strand
CGGGAGCCATCGCCGGAATGGCCATCAGCGACGTGCTGCTCGTAGCCCTCGGAGTCGTTATCTCTCCGATACTGCGTGTAGAGGGTATGTGCCCCATGGCTCATTTTATCAACATCGTCTGCTCGGTGCTGCTGGGA
Source organism: uncultured Clostridia bacterium (assembly GCA_947169055.1). GTDB lineage: Bacteria > Bacillota > Clostridia > Oscillospirales > Ruminococcaceae > FB2012. The sequence goes on along the minus strand of CAMVOF010000259.1, from coordinate 2,466 downwards.
CCCTGGTATTCCCTGCTGTGTGCAGCGCTGATAGGCATTTTAAGAATGACATTTATGGGTATTCCTCCCCTTGCGCTGACAGGTGCAGTCTTCGGGGCATTTCTCTCGGGAGTGCTCTACCGGGTCTCAAAGGGCAAGCTGCTTATGGCTGTCCTCGGCGAGATAGTCGGTACGGGGCTTATCGGAGCAGTAGTCTCCTATCCTGTGATGACTTTCATCTGGGGAAGAGACGGCCTCGGCTGGCTGTTCTATATCCCCTCCTTCATCGCAGGAACTCTCATCGGCGGAAGCATAGCATATCTTTTCCTGCGCAAGCTCGCAGACAACGGTATGCTCTCCAAAATGCAGGCAGCTCTCGGTTCACCCTCCTATTCGGACAACAAGAGCACTCTCTCGACGGCCTTTGTCATCGCGGCGCTGGGCGGCATAGCCTTTGTCGTCATCGAGATACTTATAGGGATGTTCAAGCTCGAGGGGGATAAGTGGAAATACACGGCCTACGGCTCGCTTGCGTTCTTTGCTGCGGCGGCAGTGCTGTATTTCGTGATCAGCATCATAAGAAGAAAGGTCAGCTCGGATGAAGGATAAAATATGCCGCATAATGCAGGCGGTTAAGGAAAAGCGTCCGCTTATCCACTGCATAACGAACCCTATCTCCATAACCCAATGCGCAAACACGGTTCTCTCGGCAGGCGGACGTCCGATAATGGCTGAACACCCTGAGGAAGCTCCCGAGATAACCTCCTCGGCGCAAGCGCTTATGCTCAACCTCGGGAACATCACCGACGCAAGGCGGGAGTCCATGAAACTCTCGGCAAAAACTGCGGCTGAAAACAACGTGCCGTTCATCCTCGACGTCTGCGGAGCAGCCTGCCTTTCCTCCCGGAGAGAATACGCCCTTTCTCTGACGGAGCTTGCCGTTCCCTCGGTGATAAAGGGAAACTACTCCGAGATAATGGCCCTTTACAGCAACGTTCACCGTGCCTCGGGAGTTGACGCGGACCCGACGCTCAGGTTGGAAGCTCTTGAGCTTGCGGCGGCTGAGCTGGCTCGGAAACTGGGGACAGTCGTTCTTGCCAGCGGAGGGACGGACATCGTCACCGACGGCAGGAGAATAACACACATCAAAAACGGCACACCGCAGCTCTCGACTATCACAGGGACAGGCTGTATGCAGGGAGCTCTTTGTGCGGCATATCTTTCTGCGGCGGATGCTTTTTCCGCAGCGGTCTCAGCCTGCGCGGTCTTCGGGATATGCGGTCAGCTTGCGGAGACGGACAAGGGCAGCGGCAGCTTTTTCATCGGGCTGCATGATGCTCTTTCCACTGTCGGCGCAAGCGAAGTGCAAAAATACACCGATCTGGAGGAAAAGGAAATTGAAGAAGTTTAACAGCAGGCTTTATTTCATAACCGACAGCACCCTTTACGAAGAGGCCGAGTTCCTCGCAAGGGTGGAGGCTGCTCTCCGGGGAGGAGTGACTCTTGTTCAGCTGCGCGAAAAAGAGCGGACGACCCGGGAATATCTTGCGCTGGCTGAGAAAGTCCACGCACTGACCCTGCGTTTCGGAGTGCCGCTCATCATCGACGACAGGCTTGACGTTGCCCTTGCCGCAGGTGTTGAGGGCGTACATCTCGGCCAGAGCGATATGCCTATCTCCGCAGCGCGGAAGCTGGTGGGCGGCGAAATGATGATCGGCGCAACGGCAAAGACCGTACCCCAGGCGCTTGAGGCATACGCCGGCGGAGCAGACTATCTCGGCGTGGGAGCGATCTACCCCACGACCACGAAAGTGAAGACGGTTCTGACCTCTGTTGATACCCTTGCCGAGATATGCAAAGCCGTACCGATCCCGGTGAACGCCATCGGCGGACTCAACAAGGACAACATCGACATCCTGAAAGGCGTACCGATAGCCGGCATCTGCGCAGTTTCGGCAATAATGAAAGCCCCCGACCCCTGCCTTGCAGCAGAAGAGCTTTCAAAAGCCGTGTCGGAGAAGCTGGGGATATAAAAGCAAAGAAGCCCGGAGGCATTCTCAACGGAATGCTCCCGGGCTTGGTTTATGCAACAAAAAAACCTCTTCTGCCGCGACGGGCAAAAGAGGCTTTTGGTGAACTAGCGGGGATTCGAACCCCGGACCCTTTGATTAAAAGTCAAATGCTCTGCCAACTGAGCTACTAATTCGACAGGTTTAACGTCTCCGCGTGGGTCTCCGCAGCGACTAATACATTATATCAAATATTCTCCCATTTGTCAACCCCTTTTTTTAGCTCACCCACCAGCTTTTAATCGAGCGCTTGGCAAGGCTTCGCCAGGCCTCCCTCTAAGGGAGGCGGGAGCCTTTGTGGATGAGTTCGCGTTGACACCGTTGGGAGGGGCTTGCTGCGAGGTGTTCTATTAGGGCTGTTTCTATCTATTAAGTAAAATCTTGAATAGAGTAAAATCTTGAATAGAGGTTTACCCGA
>CAMVOF010000258.1:0-2655 GCA_947169055.1 uncultured Clostridia bacterium | reverse complement strand
CGCTTTTGAATATGATATCAGAAATCTTCGTCGTACAGAAAGTCAGCCCAGTAATACTGGATCATATACTCGTTCTGGAACGAGTTGACTGCCCCGGGGTCGAGTTCCTTGAAACGGTAGTAATCGCAGTCGAGCACCTTGGTGTTGACTGCAAGGGCGTTGTAGCTGCGCACTATGGCCTCCTCTGCGCCGACGGCCTTGAGACTTTTTATCATCGCGTGGATGAGCTGCTGAACGTAATTCTGCTGCCTGGTGTCGTAAGGCTCATCCTCAAAAAGCACTGCGGCGATCTCCTTGGTGCTGCAAGAGCTGCCCTGGCGGTGAACGAGATAGGCAAATATCTCCTTTGACCTGCTGCGCTCAAACCTGACGTGTTCGCCGTTCGGAAGGAAAACATCGAAGTTGCCGAAGCACTGCACCCGCAGCAAAGCGTTGCTTTTCGGCACGATCGGGAAACGGAGATCGGCAAGCTCTGCCTGCACCTTCTCCTTTGTGACCGGCTTCATAATATATCCGCTGGCGTGCAGGTTCATAGCCTCGCCCGTATATTCCGAAAAACCCGTGACAAAGATTATATTCATTTTGGGATTGACCGCTTTAAGCTCCTTTGCCAGCTCAACGCCGTTCATGCCGCGCATATGGATATCAAGAAAAGCTATGTCGCAGCCGTTTTTCTTGGCATCCTCGAGGAGTTCATCCTGATATCTGTAAGCGGTAACATCTGCATCCGGTTTGGCTTCTTTTATTGCCATTTCAAGCATCTTGAGCATCAGCGGCTCGTCATCGACACATAACATCCTCATTGTTTTTCCTCCTTGTCTTTCTTGGGAATAACTACTCTTGCGGTGGTGCCTTCGCCGGGCTTGCTTGTGATGAAAAGCTCGGCACCGCACATTTCACGCAGGCGCTTTCTGGTGTTTTCCATCCCGACATGAGATCTTCCGTCGTCCTTTTTCGGAGCATCCATATCAAAGCCAACACCGTCATCAGAGATGATCACCTCATAAGCATCATCGGTCTCTATTGAGGAGATCTTCACTGTTCCGCCTGTTTTTTTCATCCCGACGCCGTGCTTGACAGCGTTTTCGACTATCGGCTGGATAGACAGCAGGGGCAGTTCAAAGTTCGTTGCCTGTATATCATACTCGATATTCAGCATATCGTCAAAGCGGAGTTTTTCGATGTAAAGATACTTTTTGAGATGTTCAAGCTCCTTAGTGAACGGCACGGGAGCAGTCTGCTTGAGCGAATCCATATTCCCGCGCAGATAATCCGAGAAGGTAACTGTCGCCTCATATGCGGTCTCAGGGTCGAGCTTGCAGAGTATCGCTATTGATGACAGAGCGTTATACATAAAATGCGGCCGTATCTGCGACACCATTATCTGCACCTTTGAGTCGTAGAGTTCCTTCTGCACCCGAAGGTTTTCTTTGGTATAGTGGTCGATCTCCAGCGAAAGATCCGAAATGACATCGGCAAGATAACCCAGCTCATTCTTTTCATTGATCTCAAGCATCTCCTTGACGATCATTGCGCTGTTCTTATCCCCGGTATAGTTTATGAGAGCCTTCTGTATCTTTGTGACAGGTCTGACTGCTCTGCGGTAAAGCAGGAACAGCAGCACACCCATTGTCAGAAGCAGTCCTGCGGCTATCAGAATAAATGCGTTCCGGAAATCCGAGTCAATACTGTTCTTGAATGTGTCCCATTTATATGCTATGCAGAGCATAGCTTTTGTCTTGCCTGAAAAGACCATAGGCTTGTAAGCGATATAACTGTTGTCGTTGTCCGAGAAATCCCCCGACAGTTCATAAATTGTATCCGGCGAATTATCTTCGATCGCCTTTTCAAGCTCTTTGTGACGGGTCATATCGAGATCGTATCTGTATCCGAATTCATGAGTTTCTTCACCGTTGCTGTATTCGCACAGGACCATTCCCTCATGCCCCTCGGAAACATCCATAAGCAGCAGCTTTTCATAATTATAGGATTCGGATTCAAACTTGATCATCTGTCTCCAGTTATTGAACCATACCCTTGCTGCATAATTCTGCATTTTGTCCGACAGGCTCATGAGCCATTCGTGAGTCCAGTAAACATTTTCCCCCTCAGTCTCGATATCCATCTCTTCCCATTCTTCTTCCGTAAGTGGATCCAGCTTCCTGTCATTGCTGTTTTCCAGATAGGAGATCAGCCATTCGTTCTCTTTTTCTTTTTCGGCATCGAGACTGTCAACAAGGCTCAGGTAGCTCTCGTCAAGATCTCTTTCGATATTTTCGTTCTGCGCCGAAAGATAGCTGTTCACGGCACTTCTGTAGCAAAGCCATACAACAGCCCCTATAAGGATCAGAAACAGCGGCAGAACGATCGCTGTTATCTGGATAAGCAGTTTTCGGTTTTTCTTTGTTTTCTTCATATCTTCGCGTACCTCTTGAAAGCATCACATAACAGCTGTCACAGCACTTCCTTTGCTGAACTTTATTATACCATCTTATCCTCAAAATTGCAATGCTTTTATGCGGCAATGAAAAGAAAAATGCAAGTAGGGATCCTCATTTTAGAACAACAGCTCTCTGCAAGGAATGCTGTCATTTGTTCTGTATTTAAGGCAACACCGCACGACCCCTGTGCATCAGATGCGCCGTCCAGATTTTC
>CAMVOF010000257.1:0-2667 GCA_947169055.1 uncultured Clostridia bacterium | reverse complement strand
TATTACCGGCGGCTTTACGCAGCGTGTCCCGTAGGACTGCACCCAGGCCTTCTCGGTAAAGATGAATCCGTCAAGGCACTCACCGAAGTATTCCACCATGTCGTTGCGCTCGAACTCGCCGTGAACCAGCACGTCGAGACCGATCTCCTCCTGCAATGCGATACACTCAGCGATCTTCTGCTCCGTGAACCTCTCATACTCCGCCTCGGAGAGCTCGCCCTTGCGGAATGCGGAACGGTTGGCCTTGACCTCTGCGGTCTGGGGGAAGGAGCCGATGGTCGTGGTCGGGAACAGCGGCAGCTTGAAGCGCTCTTTCTGTATCCTCTCCCGCTCCGCAAATGCCGGCAGACGGACAAAGTCCTTCTCGGTGAGGGAGGCCACCTTTGTCTGTACGGCGGCGTTGCGCTCTGTTCTCCTGCCGCTGTGAAGCTCTGCGTTACGCTTGAATCCCTCGGTGGAGGCGGGGTCGTCAGCCTCGAATATCTTTCTCAGCTCTGCAAGCTCGGAGAGCTTTTCCTCGGCGTATGCGAAGTGCTTTCTCACGCTCTCCGGCAGCTTGGTCTCGTTTGAAAGTGTGCAGGGAACGTGCAGCAGAGAGCAGGAGGTGTTGAGCACGATGTCATCGGCATAGTTTTTCAGCTCGTTTATGATATCGGCTGTGAGCCGGTAGTTGTTGCGCCAGATGTTCTTGCCGTTGACAACGCCTGCGAACAGCACCTTGCCCTTGGGGAAGTCGTTAGCCTTAACGAGTTCAAGGGACTTCTTGCCCTCGGCAAAGTCAAGGCCGATGCCGTCGAAGTCAAGGGAGCAAAGCTCCTTATAGCAGTCCCGGACGTCCCCGAAGTAGGTCTGTGCGATTACCTTAACGCCATGCTTGCCGGCAAGTATCTTTTTGTACAGAGAAACGAAAAGGCTGATATCTTCGGAGGTCAGATCCTTGACAAGAGAGGGCTCGTCGAACTGCACCCACTCTGCACCGAGCTGTGCCAGCTTTTTCAGAAGATCGATGTATGCCCCCGCAGCGGAGTCGATGAAGTCCTCGGCTGTGCGCTTTCCGGTGTATCTTGCCAGCTTTAAGAAGGTGTATGCGCCGATGATGACGGGCTTGGTCCTGACGCCCTCGGCAAGCGCCTCGCTGAAAAGCTCAAAGGGCTTCGTGCCCACGAGTTTCAGCTCGGTGCTGTCGTCTATCTCCGGCACCATATAGTGATAGTTGGTGTTGTACCATTTCTTCATTGCCAGGGCCTTAACGTCGCCCTTTTCGCCCTGATAGCCCCTTGCCGCAGCAAAGTAGGTGTCGAGCTCCGACAGTCCGAGAGCGGTGTATCTCTCCGGTACTGCGCCCAGCAGGAACGCGGTGTCCAGCACTCCGTCATAGAACGAGAAATCGTTAGAGGGGATGAAGTCGAGTCCCGACTTCACTTGCAGTTCAAGGTTCCTGCTCCTGATAGCCTTGGCAGTCTTTTCAAGGTCTTCCGCTCCTATCTCGCCTCTGAAATATTTTTCGCTGGCGAATTTCAGTTCACGGAGCTCCCCGATCCTGGGGTAGCCGATAATAGATGTTTTCATTTCCTATTCCTCCGATATGTTTAGTCGATGTTCTAATTATACCACAGGCTTCGGAAATGTGATAATACTTATATTTCATAGACTGCCATAGCTAAAAGCTATATCAGGAATTGTATCTTTCGATGTAAGCAGTCAGGTGTTCAAGATATCTGCGGGTCATAAAGCTAAGAGGGCTGTCCGTCACGGTGATGTAACCTATGTCCATCCGCTCGTCGCTTTCGAGGGGTATCGACACGATGTTGCTGCCGTTGAGGTCGGAGCTCAGTATGCCGGAGGAAATGGTATATCCGTCAAGCCCGATCAGCAGATTGAACAGCGTCGCTCTGTCGGACACGATGATGTTTTTGGGGCTGTCCTCGGTAATATGAAGTTCCTCTGCAAAGTAGAAAGAATTCTTAACCCCCTGATCGTAGGTCAGGCGGGGGAACTCCCGCGTGTCATTCAGGGTCACGCTCTTTCTCCCGACGAGGGGGTTATCCTTGCTGACGAAAACGTGCGGACTGGCAGTAAACAGCTTCTCAAAACGGATATCCTCACTTTGCAGGATGTGCCTCATCACCTCACGGTTGAAATTGCTGAGAAACAGTATCCCGATGTCGCTTCGGTGAGTGCGGACGTCCTCTATTATCTCCGCGGTCTTCAGCTCGCGCAGGGTGAATTCGTATTTGCTCTTTCCGTACTCCTTCACCAGCTCCACAAAAGCGTTCACCACAAATGCGTAATGCTGAGCCGACACCGCAAAGACCCGTCTCGGCGGCGGTGCGGACTTGTATTCGTTCTCGAGAAGCTCCGTCTGCTCCACTATCTGTCTTGCATAGGAGAGGAACTTCGTGCCGTCCTCCGAAAGATAAACCCCCCGGTTGCTGCGGTTGAAGATAGTGATCCCCATTTCCTTTTCAAGCTCCGCTACCGACTTTGAAAGGCTGGGCTGTGCGATGAAAAGCCTTTCCGCTGCCATAGTTATAGAGCCTGTCTCGGCTATCTCGATGATGTATTTTAATTGCTGTAAGGTCATATAAAAATCTCCCTTGTTTTTGGACAGCTTATCTGTCCGTCAGCTCCCTCAGCTTAGCCAGCCTGTTAAGTGCCTCGTCAAGG
>CAMVOF010000256.1:0-2682 GCA_947169055.1 uncultured Clostridia bacterium | reverse complement strand
AGTGGAGAAGCTGCGCAGCATAGAGAGGTTTTCCCACGTTATGCACATAGGCTCTGCCGTCCGCGGAGAGATCAGGGAAGACCGGGATGCACTTGACGCCGTCAGCGCAGTTCTTCCGGCAGGGACTCTTTCGGGAGCTCCGAAGATAAGAGCTTGCCAGCTGATAGCCGAGCTGGAGAACAACAAGCGCGGTCTTTACGGCGGTGCGATAGGATATATCGACTTCACGGGCAACCTCGATACCTGCATAGCGATACGTTCGGCGTTCCTGAAAAACGGCAGGGTGTTCGTCCGCAGCGGAGCAGGGATAGTCGCTGATTCCGTGGCAGAGAACGAATACACCGAGTGCATAAACAAAGCGGCAGCGGTGGTCAATGCCCTTAAAGAAGCGGAGGAGATGAGCTGATGATACTTCTGATAGACAACTACGACAGCTTTTCATACAATCTGTATCAGATGATCGGCGAGCTCGATCCCGATATAAAAGCTGTCCGCAACGACGAGCTGACAGTTGAGGAGATCGAAAAAATGGCTCCCGACAAGCTGATAATCTCCCCGGGGCCCGGACGCCCCGAGAATGCCGGGATAATAGTGGAGGCTGCGAAAACCGTCGCAAAGAAGATTCCGACCTTGGGCGTCTGCCTGGGACATCAGGCCATATGTATGGCATACGGAGCAAAGGTCGTCCACGCAAAGGCCCTGATGCACGGCAAGCAGAGCACAGTGGAGCTGGACACATCCTGTCCGCTGTTCAAGGGGCTTCCCCAAAGCACGGAGGTGGCAAGATACCATTCCCTTGCGGCGGATGCAGAAAGCCTGCCAGACAGCTTCAGGATAACTGCTAAAACTTCCGACGGCGAGATAATGGCAGTACAGCACAAGGAATATCCGATCTTCGGAGTGCAGTTCCACCCCGAATCGATACTGACCCCCCTCGGCAGAGAGATGCTGAAAAACTTTATTGAGATGTAAGATATAAAAACACATAATAAAACAAACAAATAATTGCCGGATCGCAAGAGCGGCAGGCTGAATAATAAAACGGAGGTAATCACAATGATCGAAAAGGCAATAGTAAAGATAGTTGACAAGCAGGACCTGACATACGACGAGGCTTATGAGGTAATAAGCGAGATAATGTCGGGCAAGACCTCGGCAACGCAGAACGCAGCTTTCCTTGCTGCACTTTCCACCAAATCCACAAAGGCAGAGACCATAGACGAGATCGCAGGCTGTGCAGCAGCAATGCGTGACGCTGCGGTCAAGTTCGAGAACGACGACGACCTGCTTGAGATCGTAGGCACAGGCGGAGATAACGCCCACAGCTTCAATATCTCCACCACCTCGGCTATGGTCATCGCTGCAGGCGGCATCAAAGTTGCTAAGCACGGAAACCGCGCAGCTTCGTCCCTTTCCGGCACAGCCGACTGCCTTGAAGCCCTCGGCGTGAATATCCGGCAGGACGTTGCAAAGTGCCGCGAGCTCCTTGACGAAGCAGGCTTCTGCTTCTTCTTCGCTCAGCAATACCATACTTCCATGAAATACGTGGGCCCCATAAGAAAAGAGCTGGGTATCCGCACAGTGTTCAACATCCTCGGGCCCCTCACCAATCCCTCGAGCCCCAAGCGTTTCCTCCTGGGAGTTTACGACAGCTCGCTGGTGGAGCCTCTTGCACAGGTGCTCATGAGCCTGGGCGTAAAGAGAGGAATGGTAGTTTACGGAACAGACAAGCTGGACGAGATCTCCGTAGCAGCTCCCACCCATGTCTGCGAGTTCAAGGACGGCTGGTTCAAGAGCTATAACGTTTCGCCTCAGCAGTTCGGTCTTGCAGGCGGAACCCACGAGGACATCAAGGGCGGTACTCCCGAAGAGAACGCAGAGATAACAAAGGCTATCCTCCGGGGAGAGGAAAAGGGCGCAAAGAGAGACGCAGTCCTCCTGAACGCAGGCGCAGCACTCTATGTGGGTGAAAAGGCAGAGACCTTTGCCGACGGCGTAAAGCTCGCAGCAGAACTCATCGACAGCGGCAAGGCCTACGAGACCCTTGAAAAGGTCATCGAAGTTTCCAACAGATAAGGAGAGCTTATGACTATTCTCAATCAGCTTGCCGAGTACGCTGCTCAGCGTGTTAGGCTTGCAAAGGAACAAAAAAGCCTTGAAGAGATAAAAGAGCAGGCTCTTGCTCTTCCCAAGGGCAGCTTCGGCTTTGAGAAAGCCCTTGCAAAGGAAGGCCTTTCCTTCATCTGCGAGTGCAAGAAGGCAAGCCCCTCAAAGGGCATCATCGCCGAGGATTTCCCCTATCTCGACATCGCAAAGAGATACGAAGCCGCAGGTGCCGACTGCATCTCGGTGCTGACGGAGCCCAAGTGGTTCCTGGGCAGCGGGAAGTACCTCTCCGAGATAGCAGGCGAAGTCTCCATACCCTGCCTGCGCAAGGACTTCACGGTGGATGAATACATGATCTATGAGGCAAAGCTCCTGGGTGCATCGGCGGTGCTGCTTATCTGCTCGATACTTGCCCCGAAGCAGCTGGAAAGCTATCTTGCCCTCAGCGAAGAGCTGGGTCTTTCGGCACTTGTTGAAGCCCACAGCGAGGAGGAAGTAAAGACCGCTCTTTCGGCAGGGGCAAGGATCGTGGGGGTCAACAACCGCGACCTTAAGGACTTCTCGGTGGATACCGGG
>CAMVOF010000255.1:0-2693 GCA_947169055.1 uncultured Clostridia bacterium | reverse complement strand
CAGTTACCGTAGCGCCGTCACCGCGCAGAGCGCGAACGGGGACGAGCGGGTGCTGATCGTGATCGAGAAGGTGAAGCGCACGCCGGAGAAGTACCCGAGGAACGCGGGGCAGATGAAGAAGAAGCCGCTGTGAGATACGAGTATATAAAATGCTTTTGGAACAGCTCCGACGACGATATGCCCGTGCTGACATTCAATGAGGTGGATACCGAACAGGGGAGGCTCAGCGTGCGGGCGGCGGAGGTGTTTTCCGACAGGAGAGTCGCTCGGGTGACCGGCGAGGGAGTCGGGTATGAGTTCGGAGCGGCTGTGCCGACTGTTCGAGAGATAAACGCCGACTCACAGTTTTGCGCCGTGAATATTTAGCGGGACGAGTTTGAGAAAGTATACAACTTGGCAGAGTATTCGGGAGATACGGCATTTCCCGATGATTGATAGGGAGAGATTTATGTTTCTTGATGAGATAAAAAATGAGCTTACCGGGCATATCGTGCCTTACTGGGAGGCTTTGAAAGACGATGAGCTCGGTGGGTTCTACGGGTACAGAGGGTTCGACCTCGTGCTCGATAAAAAGGCCGATAAGGGCGTTATACTGCACTCGCGGATACTGTGGTTCTTTTCCTCGTGCTGCGAGGTGCTGGGGGGCGAACGTTACAGGGCGCTTGCTGACCATGCTTACGAATATGTGAAAAAGTACTGCATAGACTACGAGTACGGCGGCGTTTACTGGACGACGACCTGCGACGGCAAGCCTGCGGACACGCTCAAGCATACCTACAACATTGCGTTCGCGGTGTATGCGCTTTCGGCTTACTACAATGCGACGGGCGTGAAAGAGTCGCTTGAACTTGCGGAGAGGTTGTTTGACGATATCGAGACCAAGACCCCCGACGAGTACGGCTGCCGTGAGGCGTTCACCCGCGACTGGCAGCTCACCGGTAACGAGGAGCTTTCGGAGAACGGTCTGCACGCGGATAAGACCATGAACACCGTGCTGCACCTGATAGAAGCCTACACCGAGCTTTACCGGGCGAAAAAGTCTGAGCGGGTGGCGGCGGCGCTGAAAAAACAGTTGACTATCGTCAAGGATAAGATATTCGACTATGACAGGAACGCGCTGAGGGTGTTCTTCGACGGGAAGTTTGGCGTTATAGGCGACATACACTCCTACGGACACGACATCGAGGCTACATGGCTAATGGACCTTGCCTGCGACACCCTCGGCGACGAGGAGCTTATCAGGACCTTTGCCGAGATGGACAACGGGATAGCACGGAACATCCTTGAGATAGCCTTCGAGGACGGTGCTCTAAACAACGAGAGAGACAAGACCGAGATAAACAAGACCCGTGTCTGGTGGGTGCAGGCGGAGTCGGTCGTCGGCTTCGTGAACGCCTATCAGCACAGCGGCGACAAGGCTTTCCTCGAAGCAGCGGAAAGCGTCTGGGAGTATATCAAGAGCGATGTGATCGATAAGCGTCCCGGCGGAGAATGGTACAGCGAGGTAGCTTTCGACCACAAGCCCCACGACTTCAAGGAGATAGTGGGACCCTGGAAGTGCCCCTATCACAACGGCAGGATGTGCCTTGAACTGATCAGCCGCAGCAAATCTCTTTAAGGCAAAAAAACGGAAGGAACAGGAACTTCAATGTATAAATACGAAACTCACCTGCACACACGCGAGGCTTCGGCTTGTGCTTCGGCTTCGGGCGAGGAGCAGGCAAGAAGATACAAGCAGCTGGGCTACGACGGGATATTCGTCACCGACCATTTCTTCAACGGCAACACGTCGGTGAGGGAGTATTCCTCCTGGGAAGAGGCTGTCCGCCTGTACTGCGACGGCTTCCGCCACGCAAAGGCCGAGGGAGACAGGATAGGGCTGAAAGTTTTCTTCGGGATAGAATACGCCTATCAGGGCGCAGATCTCCTGGTATACGGGATAGACGAGCAGTGGCTGCTGGACAACCCCGACGTACTAGAGATAAGCGTTTATGAATTCTGCGACAGGGTACACGCCCACGGAGGATATATCGTCCACGCTCACCCCTTCCGGGAGGCTGGCTATCTCAGAGAGATAAAGCTCCTGCCCATGTGGACGGACGCAGTTGAAGTCCACAACAGCGGAAATGCCACCCAGGCCATGAACGACCGTGCAAAATGGTACGCAAAGCAGTATGACCTGCCCATGACAGCCGGCACCGACAACCACCACCTTTCGGCGGAAAGAATAAGCGGCATAATGACCAGAAAGCCTATAAACACCCCGGAGGATTATATGGATGCCGTCCGCGAACGTAAAGCAAGATTGATAATCGTTTAAAATAACACAGAAAGGAAGAGTGAGAACATGAAGATCAAGAAAATACTTGCGCTGCTTGCATCGGCTGCCATATCGCTGAGCCTTATGGCGGGATGCGGAAGCAGCGACAGCTCCGGCAGCACAAGCAAAGCCGACACAGCATCGGAAGCCGAGACCGACTCCGAAAGCAACGATGAGGCTCCCCTCTACACCCCCAGCGGAGAGATAAGAGACATCTCATCCTGGGAGCTGGTCAAGGAGATGAAGGTGGGCTGGAACCTCGGCAACACAATGGATGCGACCGGCGATAAAGGCGTTGACAACGAGATCGCCTGGCAGGGTGTGAAGACCAGCGAGTATATGATAAAGCTGCTCAAGGATTCGGGCTTCAACG
>CAMVOF010000254.1:0-2773 GCA_947169055.1 uncultured Clostridia bacterium | reverse complement strand
CGCTGATACTTGCCGATAAAAGCGATGTGCGCCGTAATCGTGTTCGTAATCAGGACGAGGTGAGCTTTGATATCCACGACCGTGTGAATTACTCGGTAACCAAAGCGGAGCTGAAGATAAACGAGGCACAAACTATCATCAAACTGAAACTGTCTGTTGATACCCGCTACGGCTCTGTCATGGATTATTTTGAGATATTCCTGCAGCGAATGATACTTTGCCGCAAGGCAGCGGAAAAGCTCGGACTGCAATTCAAGCTGATAATAAATGAACAACAACTGATATGAAAATGATATTTGCAGGAGTTTCGGCTCCTGCTTTTTGTTTTACACGAATTTTACAAGAGCAGGATAGTGTATTTGATGTTGCAATGTTATTCTTTACCTGTAAAAAGGAAAAGAATGGAGAATAGTAAATGAGTATATTTGACGGGCTGAACCTTATCGGAGGATTATGTCTGTTCCTGTTCGGAATGACGCTTATGGGACAGGCACTTGAAAGACGAGCCGGAAACGGACTGAAAATGCTGCTCGGTCGTCTGACAACAAATAAAGCTGCGGGACTTATCACCGGACTGGGTGTGACCGCTGTTATCCAGAGTTCATCGGCAACAACCGTCATGGTCGTAGGTTTTGTCAATTCGGGTCTGATGACATTACGGCAATCTATCAACGTTATTATGGGCGCCAACATTGGTACGACCGTAACCGCATGGATACTGAGCCTTGCGGGGATAGACAGCAATAATGTCTTTGTGAGCCTGCTGAAACCGTCATCGTTCACACCGATACTTTCGCTTGTCGGTATCATCTTCTACATGATGTCCAAAAGCAGCAAACGCAAGGATACAGGCATGATACTGCTTGGATTTGCCACATTGATGTCCGGTATGGAGACCATGTCGGATGCCGTATCCGGACTACGGAACGTACCCGAATTCCAACAGCTTTTTATTGCCTTCACAAATCCCTTTCTCGGAGTTCTTGCCGGTGCCGTCCTTACCGCGATAATACAATCAAGCTCAGCATCTGTGGGTATTCTGCAGGTGCTTGCATCTACCGGAGCAGTTTCATACGGCGCGGTTGTACCGATCATCATGGGGCAGAATATCGGTACCTGCGCGACAGCGCTTCTCTCGTCTGTCGGCACAAGCAAGAACGCCAAAAGAGCTGCATTTGTACATCTTGGCTTCAATGTCATAGGTGCTGCGGTATGGATGACAGTATTCTGTATCATCAAAGCGATATTTGCACCGGCTCTGCTTTCGCAATCGGCTAATACTATGGGGATAGCTGTGGCACATTCTGTTTTCAATATCCTATGCACTGCCCTGATATTTCCGCTCAGCGGTGTGCTTGAAAAAATAGTCTGCAAGATCATTCCCGATGCAAAAATACCGGAAAAAGCCAAAGAGCTTGATGAACGTCTCCTCGGAAGCCCCGCGCTCGCACTTGACCAGTGCAGACAGATACTCGACCGTATGGCGGTCTCGGCAGGCAGGGCTCTGAAAGCGAGTCTTGATATTGTAGATCATTACGACAGCGAAAAAGCGGAAAAAATACGAAAAGCCGAAGACGAGACCGATCATCTGGAAGACATTATCGGCACATATCTCGTAAAGCTGGATTCCCGCCAGCTCGGAGAAGAAGAAAGTGTAAAAGCAACCGAGTATATGAAGCTGATAGGGGATTATGAACGCATCGCCGATCATGCGGTAAATATCGTTGAATCGGCGGAAGAAATGGTGCAGAAGAAAATATCGTTCTCGGAAGAAGCAGCGCAGGAATACAGGAAGATAAGCTTCGCCGTGTCCGAGATACTCGATCTTTCTTATCAGGCATTTTCAAAGGACGACTATTTATCCGCACGAAAGACAGAGCCTCTGGAGCAGGTCATAGATACACTGAAAGAGGAGCTCCGCACCCGTCATATCCTGCGGCTGCAAAAGGGCGAATGCTCCGTCGATGCAGGATTTGTGTGGTCTGACTTGCTGACGAATCTGGAACGCGTTTCCGATCATTGCTCAAATATTTCAGGATGTGTGCTTGATACGATAGAGCACAATATGAATATCCACGAAAATCAGCGTATTATGCGGGATACGAATGAAGATTTCAAGCAGGAGTATAATGCTTTTATGAGGAAGTATAATATATAGCACAAGGCGAAATGATCCGCTGTTCTGTTATGAACAACGGATCATTCTTGTTATTCTGTTGTCATTATTTCGAGCGTTATAATCACGCCGAGCTCATGATCGAGATACCGGACGAAACCGAACAACTCTTGCGGTTGCATATCTGAAACGGTGTGCAGCCATTTTATTTGCCAAGTACCCGGTTTGCAAAGACCTTCTCGAAGAATGATGCAGGAAGCATCAAAGGTGTCAGCCAAAAGCGCACACTGTTGCACGATGCAACACAAGTTATCACCAAAAGCGAACACGACGTTCGCATATAAAGTGATAACGGAGATGCTGCGTACGTAAAGCTTACACCGAGATACGGACGCGATACACGTTATTATCAAACACTCAGTACAGCTCCGGGTCGTCCCAGCTCAAAGCGGGTGTCGAGTTGACAAGATCAAGGATATTCCTGAGATCTTTTTTCAGAGTGAACAGATTGATCTCAGGCAAATCTTTAAGCGTGATCCTGTCGGTATCGAGCATCTCCGTTTTATTATTTCAGCTTGTTATAATCATCATCTGAAACAGGCTCGCACCATTCGGTACTGCCTTCCTCACCCTGAATCTCGATTGCAAGATGTGCGA
>CAMVOF010000253.1:0-2840 GCA_947169055.1 uncultured Clostridia bacterium | reverse complement strand
CATATCCGGCAGGACGGCGACTGCCAATGAAATCTCCCGGTGCAAGCAGCCCCAGCTCCAGCACATCCACAGGCAGCTTCAAAAGCTGTGAATCCTCGCTTTCGAGGCTGGGTATCAGGGCGTCTGCTGCCGAACGCAATTCAGCGCCGGCTATCTTTCCTATGCGCTTGACGATACCGCCCACCTCGGAATCGGCGGCTTTCTTTGCAATGGCCGAGGGAAGAAAACGCAGCCTGCTGTCGTCAAGCAAAAATCTTCCTGCCAAGGGTATCTCTCCTTTCGGTGAGGTCTTATGCGTCGAAATCGTCGGGGTTCTTGCGGAACGAACCATGGGGCTGGTGCCTCGGGCGGAAGGAGTCTTCCGAAGTTTTGGGCAGAGTGCTTCTTACCGGGCTCATCCTCGGCGGTTCGGGACAGACGGGCCTTACGACCGTGCTTGCCGGAATGGCGGGGCTTCTCTTCGGTACATAGCGGAAGCCTTCGTTCCTCAAAGCGGCAAGTACCTCGTCCATACTGCGGAAGCGGTCGTTGGGGTCGTACTCGCAGCACTTCATTACCACGGATTTCAGCTTCTCCGAGCCGTTCTCGGGAGGAGGGAAGGGCTTGCCTTCAAGCCTGTCGAAGACTGCTGCCGTGCGCTCGTTGATGTTGGATTCGCTGGTCACAAAGGGCAGGCGGTTGCCGTTGAGACCGTAATACAGGGTCAGGCCGTAGGAATAGATATCTGCGGTCTGGGTGTAGGTCTTGCTGCTCTTGGTGACATTCCATACCTCCGGAGCGATATAGGGCTGAGAGCCTGCAAGGGTGGAATAGCTTGAGGACTGCTCCTGCTTCGACACGCCGAAATCTCCAAGATAGAAGGCGCAGTTGTTGTCGAGGTAGATGTTGTCGGGCTTTATGTCCCTGTGCAGCATATTCAGCCTGTGCATTGAATTCAGAGCCATAGCTATCTGATAAGCCATGCGCTCGGACTCGCCCGGGGTCAGGCCGCCTTTCTTTTTGAGATAGCTGGGCAGGGGATTGTATAGCTCCATCCTTATCAAAACGTCAAAGCCGATGAGCTCGTGCCTGTCGTCGTAGAGGTCTCTTATAGCGTGGTTCAGGCAATGCACAAGGAACCTTGCCCCCTTGAGCTGATACATATTGCGTATCTCCTCGGCGACAAAGCGCTTTCTCTCGTTTATTACTTTCATCCTGTCCTCGCTGCGGAAGACCTCGCTTTGCAGGTCGATGGATATGACCTTTACAACGCAGTAGGAGGTCACTCCGAAAAAGTCCTGTTTCAGCTTATAGACCTTTCCGAAGCTTCCGTCTCCGATATGGGAATCCTTATACCAGCTCTCCCAGAGGGGTTCGTAGCTTTTTAGTCTTTCGCCCACGTCCAGCATATTCTTCAACTCCTTTTCCCGGATGCAGGTGACATCCGAAAAGTCATACTGATCTACTTTAATTATATAATATTCGACGGCTTGTGTAACGAGCATTATCGGGCTTTCCGACCTCTCTGGATAACAGAGAGCTAAAGAAAAAATGTTAACAATGGAGCCAACAGGTTGAAACACGATGTTAAATATGGTATAATCATATAAGAAACAAATTGGAGCGTTGCCTAATGGTAAGGAAAAACATCGAAAAACTGTTTGTGGGACTGGCGTTTATCGCTATCATAGTACTCTTCGTTTGCTTTTTCAAGGATATCCTTGTGCCGCTGTTCAGTCTGGAGTTCGGGGGGAACTTTGACGAAGCCAGGGAGCTGCTGGAGAAAAAGGGCTTGATGGGAGCATTTTGCGTTATACTGATAGAGGCTCTGCAAATGGTCATTGTCTTTGTTCCGGCGGAGTTCATACAGGTATCCTCGGGACTTAGCTATCCCTTTTATATGTCGCTGGTGCTCTGCGACCTGGGAGTGTGCCTTGGGGCGACGCTGATATTCCTGCTGTCCCGGATATGCAGGATCAGCAGCGAAGGCTTTATGCGAAGCACCAAGGAGATCGGCTTCATATCCTCAAAAACCGGCAGCAGGAGCACTATGGTGCTGATGTATCTGCTGTTCATCACTCCGATAGTACCCTTCGGAGCGATCTGCTATTACGGCAGCGGCACCGACATAAGATACAGGCGCTATATCTTTACTGTGGCGACAGGGGTCATACCGTCTATAATAACATCGAACCTCATCGGTACCTCGGCAAAGGCTTTTATCAGAAATGCGATACCCATGTGGCTGCTCATCCTTATCATAATGCTGCTGATGCTGCTTCTGCTGGCAGGGCTGTGGCTGATACTGGATAAGCTGCTGTTCCGGGGCAAGGACCACACCCCGGACTCGGCTACATATTTTCTGTTTTTCAGACTGGTAAATGCTGTCCGCAAACGTCGGCAGCGCCTTCATATCGACAACGAAAAGCTGAAAGATATAAAGCCTCCGTATATCATCATGTGCAACCACGCCTCCTTCTACGACTTCTACTATCTGAAAATGCTGGTGGGAGAGGATAACCCTGCTTTCATTGTCAACAGCCATATCGTTTCAAAGCCGATACTGAGGACGCTCCGGGACAAGGGCGGCTTTATCCCGAAGAAGCTGTTCACTCCCGATACGGCAGGGATCAAAATGTTCCAGATGCTGAAAAAGGGCTACTCCGTTGCGGTGTTCCCGGAGGGACGGCTGTCCGTTGACGGGCGCTGTTATCCCATAGTCGAGAAGGGGACGCGGGTCTATAAAAAGAAAGGGATCACCCTTGTTCTTGCAAATATCTCCGGCGCTTATTATGCGAACCCGAAATGGCGTAAGAAGTTCTTCAAATCTGATATATACGTTTCGGTGAAAAGGGTCATAA
>CAMVOF010000252.1:0-2881 GCA_947169055.1 uncultured Clostridia bacterium | reverse complement strand
GACGATTATACCGTCACCCTCGGCGTATCTGCGGATAAGCTCCGCAAGCTCCCTGTCCTTGAAGAGGCGGAAGCCGTCGGTGGTGATTATAATGCCGTCGATTATGGACGAGAGGGTTATCTTGTCGTACTTGCCCTCAACGATGACGGCTTCTTTTATTTTCAGCTTTTCCATCAGTATTTTTTGAGCCTTCTTATATATGCAAAAGTCTTTTTCTCGCCCTTGTCCCGGAGCATCGTCAGCAGCTTCTCGATAAGGGCGGCTGTTTCGGGGTGGATGCTCCTTGTTGCACGGCCTTTGTTGTAATAAGCGAGGGGTGCGGCATCGGTGTAGCTGTCGCCCATATAGATCTTGCTGGCTGCAAGGCGGTCGCAGAACATTTCCTTGACATAGCGCAGGGGCATTTTGACGGGAGACATCACCCTTGTTTTGGGGTCGTAGTCTGTCCAGTATTCAAAATGGTGTTTGTTGCGGCCTTTGTGGTGCATCCAGGCGTATGAGAAGCCGTACTCTTCGCGTTCGCCCTCGTTGGGGGAACGGGTGCCCTGGTAGTGGGAAGCGCCGTAGAGGAACTCGCCGGGGAGGTATTTGGAGAGATCGTGTCCGAGTCCCTGCCAGAAGATACCTGCGTGCCAGCAATTTCTGATAACGGCATGGCGATGTTTAGTAATTGTTATAAAATGCGCAAAAGGGCTGAACATTTGCGGTCACTCCGATCATTTCAGATCGCCCGGAAGAAAGAGCCGGGCATACATAATATATTATAGCACAGAGAGCCGAAAAAGTAAATACCCAATATTGCGGCAGGGACAAACCTTATTGACATAGTATGAAATATGTGATATAATCACGGTATGGATCGTTTGGATAAATGCGCTGTATGGCGTTGACCGAAAGGATAGACAGTAATGAAGTTCACAGACAATATCGACCGCATCACCGATATGATCCTCGACGACTACGGCGGCGGTCGGACCATCGATGCGATAAAGCATTTTGAGCATCCGGATAAGGAAATAATCATCGACATACTCGGGAAGCTGAGGACTATCATCCTGCCCGGCTATTACGAGAGCACGGACCACAAATTCTACACCGTCCGCAGCAACATCTCGTCACTGCTGGAGGACGTTATCTACAACCTCATCAAGCAGATAACCATAGTCCTCAAGTATGTGCCGGAATTTGAGAACGAGAGCCAGGATAAGCTCAAGGAAAGAGCCGAGAAGATAACTTTTGAGTTCCTTGAGACTATCCCCAGGATACGCGAGTTCATCGAGACGGACTTGCAGGCTTCCTACGACGGTGACCCTGCTGCATACAACAAGGACGAGATAATCTGCACCTACCCCGGCTTCCTTGCGATAGTCACCTACCGCATCGCACACGAGCTTTTCCTGCTTGGTGTGCCGCTGATACCGAGGATAATGACCGAGCACGCTCACAGCCACACAGGCATAGACATCCACCCGGGCACGAAGATAGGCAAGTATTTCTTCATCGACCACGGCACGGGCATCGTTATCGGCGAGACCACGGAGATAGGCAACAACGTCAGGGTATATCAGGGAGTTACCCTCGGTGCTCTTTCCACAAGAGGCGGTCAGAGCCTGAGAAACAAGAAGCGTCACCCGACTATCGAGGACAACGTGACGATCTATTCGGGAGCCTCTATCCTCGGCGGTGACACAAGAGTCGGCAAGAACGCTGTCATCGGAGGCAACGCTTTCATCACATCCTCCATACCCGAGGGAGCAAAGGTCTCTGTGAAGAGCCAGGAGCTGCGGTACAATTTCTCCTCGGAGAACGGCAGGAAGGAAGCTGTGGAGCTGGGAGATTCCTGGTATTATGTTATCTGAATATGCGAATAAAGCGAAGGCGGAAGTTTTTCTGCCTTCGCTTTTTTCTTTCATAAAAAAATAGTATTATTCTATTGAAACATTCCGGCACTTGTGGTATAATATGACCGAAAGAAAAATGCAGTCTGACAGAAAGCGAGGACAAGATCTATGTATGTTTTTCCCAAAGGGCTTTACACAGATATTCGTATCGAGCATACCGTGAATGCGGCCTATGCCGTACAGAACGGTGAAGTCAAGCAGAACAGCGAGGTCTCCGTTGCAGGAGCGATGATAAGGGTCTATGACGGGAAGATGTGGTATTCCAGCGTCACCAACGATCTTGATTCCATACAGTCGGAGCTTGACGCTCTTGCGGCTATTGCCGAGGCTGACGACGAAATAGAAAACGACCCTGCGGTGAAGCTCTACGAGGTACACAAGGACAAGGTGCTTCACTTTGACGGAGAAAAGGATATCCGCAAGGTAAGCCGAAAGCAGCGTGAGGAGCTTGTACAAAACTACATCGCCGCCTGCATCGACGACGGCATCGAAGAGGTAAAGCAGTGGTATGCGGGATATATCCATAATCACACTGTCAAGGAGTTCTATTCCAGCAAGGGTTCAGAGATAGTTCAGGATTACCAGCAGTGCGCTGTTTATGTCTGGTACGACTTCGTGGTAAACGGCATACCTCTGTCCGGCGGCAAGCAGTATCAAAGCATGGATATCGGCGATCTTCCCGGTCACGAGGATGAGATCATCGCAAGGCGTGACAAGGTCATCGACTTCGGCAGGAACGCTGTGGACGTAACTCCCGGTGACTATGTATGCGTGCTTGCGCCTATCGTTACGGGGATGTTCACCCACGAGTGCTTCGGCCACAAGAGTGAGGCGGACTATATGCTCAACGACCAGGCTCTCCGGGACGAGTGGGTGATGGGCAAGAAAGTAGGCAGCGAGCTTGTTTCCATATACGACAGCGGAGATATGTTCCCCCACCGGGGCTACATCGCCTACGATTGCGAAGGCACAGCTGCAAA
>CAMVOF010000251.1:0-2884 GCA_947169055.1 uncultured Clostridia bacterium | reverse complement strand
AATTAATCTTTACTTTGTCGCCATAACGAAACACATCGTCACCATGCCCGTATGAAGGCGGCCCTGAGAGCTACCTCCGTCTTGCCGAAGCCCACGTCTCCGCAGAGCAGTCTGTCCATGGGTACGGGCTTCTGCATATCATCTTTTATTTCCAGGATAGCACGAAGCTGGTCGTCAGTTTCCTGATAATCGAAGCGCTGCTCGAAATCGTTCTGCCAGTCGCTGTCCTCCGAGAACTGGAAGCCCTTTGCCTTCTGTCTCTCGGCGTAGAGCTTTGTAAGCTCCTCCGCCATGTCCTTGACGGCTGTTTTCACACGGGAGCGTGTGCGGTTCCACTCAACGGAATTGAGCTTGTTGAGCTTAACGCCTTCGTCGTCTCTCGGGCCTATGTATCTCGACACGAGGTCGAGCTGAGTAACAGGCACATAAAGCACATCCGTGCCTGCGTATTTTATCGAGATGTAATCCTTCTTGACACCGCTGTTCTCGAGGCTGCGGATGCCGGCAAAACGTCCTATGCCGTACATTGCGTGTACCACAAGATCACCCTCGCTGATCTCCGAAAGGCTGCCTATCTCTTCGCCTTTCTTGCGTCTGCGCTTGGGCTTCTTTGCAATATTCATCGCTTTCATCTGAGTGATGGCCGCGCATTTAACGTCCGGCAGATCGAAGCCGCCGGAAAGGCTTCCTGTCCTCAGATAGACCACACCCGGCAGCAGAACGCTGTCCTCGGTCATTATCCTTGCATCAAGGCCGTCGTCGCAGAGATCCTTGCAGATTATGGGCAGGGTCTTCTCCGAGCCTGCAAGCACCACCGTGCAGTAGCCCTGTGTTCGGAAAGACCGCAGTTCTTCCTCAAGATGAACTATATTACCGCCCCAGACCCCTGTCTGGCGGCAGTCGGTGTTTATGAGTTTTCTCAGGCTCACATCGCTGTTCTGCCTCATGAAGGTGTCCAGCAGTACGGGGCTCAGCTTCAATGCTTCATGCAGTACCTGGGGAAGATCCACCGTGCAGCCCTCAAGCTTCTTGAAGAACACTCCGTCCTCCAGCAGGAGCTTCATGTCCTCCCTTAGCTGTGTCTGCACTACCTTTGCCTTTTCAAGGCAGTTGCGGTATTCGCTGATTATAGCTATGCCCTCGCTGAAATACTCCGTCACCGTGCAGGGCTCAGGGTAGGCAAGGGTGTAGTATTTGTCGGCGTTGGTCAGCATTATCCCGGCTTCAACGCACTCGATGTCCCTCGAGATATGCAGGCGTATCTTCTCTGCGTTCTTGCTCCTGACCGAGGCCGAAAGCCCTTTCAGCTTTTCGATGAATTCTTCCTTTTCGGGGAAGATTATCTCCACGGCAGGGAAGACCGTCACCCGGTCAAGCTGCTCTGTCCTGCGCTGGCTCTCGGTGTCGAAATAAGAGACCGTGTCTATCTCGTCGCCCCAGAGCTCGATCCTTACAGGCGCTTTTTCGCCCACAGGGAAGATATCCGCGATAGCGCCCCGGATAGCAAACTGCGCCTGCCCCTCCACCTGATCCGTCCGGCTGTAGCCTGCGCGGACGAGCTTTGCCGCAAGCTCTCCCGTGTCCAGCTCTCCGCCGGGCTCGAGGGTGAAGGAAAATCCTGCAAGTGCCTCAGGGGGTATCGTTGACTGCATAGCCGCTTCCGCCGAGGCTGCGATGACCCTGCACCTGCCCTCGGTGAGCTTCGAGAGAGCTTCGATCCTCCTGTGTTCGTATTCCCGGGAAGCACCCTCCATGTAGGCGAAGTTCAAGTCCTTCGCCGGAAAAACACAGCCCAGCTCGCAGCCTGCCAGCTCGTTTAGGTCGGAGATCAGCCTTGTGCAGGCAGCCTCGTCGTCGCAGAGGACAAGCACGGGCTTTTCCTCCGCAAGAGCCATGCAGATAAGGGATTTGTGTATGCTTGAAACGCCCGTCACTGCGCAGGGGGTGTGGCCGTTTTTCACGGCTCTTTCCAACTCTGCATAAAAGGGCAGCTGACGGGTCATTTGTGAGAAAATATTCATTCTGTTCCTCTTTTCAATGCACTATGCACGATTACGGTATCAGCTTTTGGACGGATACTCAGTTGAACTTGTTCATGGCCTCGCTGGTTTTGCCGGCAACGATGAGCTCCGCGGCTTCGGCAGCGTTCCTGAAGACCTCATCGAGCTTCTTTCTGTCCTCCTCCGAGAACTTCCCCAGCACCCAGTCCGCAAGGTCGTAGTCGGGATGAGGCTTTGCGCCGACGCCAATCTTTATCCTCGGGAAATCTTCGCTGCCGCACTCGTCGATTATGCTGTTTAAGCCGTTGTGGCCGCCGGAGGAGCCCTTGCGCCTGATGCGCATTTTCCCGGGCTCAAGGGAGATGTCGTCAACGAGGACGAGGACGTTCTCTATCGGTATCTTGTAGAAGCTCATGGCTTGCGAGATCGCCTCGCCGCTGCGGTTCATGTAGGTCTCGGGCTTCATCAGCAGGCAGCTGACCTCGCCCACGGAAGCGACGGCAGTTTTCGCCTTGAACTTGTATGTGCTTATGTCTGCGCCGAGCTTGGCGGCAAGGGCGTCGATAGCCATAAAGCCGGCATTGTGGCGGGTGCGCTCGTAGTCGATGCCGGGGTTGCCGAGGCCTGCGATAATAAACTCTGGCTTAGCGCCCTTAGGCTTATCGGAAGAAAGCCTGTCAAAGATATCCCAAATACTCATGATCTGACTCCAATCTGCAAAAAACGCATTTTCATTCAACGCGGAATAACCCCGTCTTTCAGCAAGACGGGGTGTTTGGTTTTGTTCGGTTTTATTATAGCATAGAATTATGGGTTTGTCAAATGGTAAAAGAAACATGACCGCGCAGCGAATTAAAAAGGTTTTCGGTCAAGCCTTTTCCTCA
>CAMVOF010000250.1:0-2986 GCA_947169055.1 uncultured Clostridia bacterium | reverse complement strand
AGGTCGCGGTCCATCTGCTCAGCCATAGGGCAGCCGGCGTCCTTGTTAGCGAGGAAAACGCGTTTTTGAGGCGAGAGCATTTTAGCAGTTTCAGCCATAAAGTGAACGCCGCAGAAGATGATATTTTTCGCAGAGGTCTTAGTCGCGTCAACGCTGAGCTTGTAGCTGTCGCCGGTAAAATCGGCAATTTCGACTATCTCACGTGCCTGATAGCTATGAGCGAGGATAGCGGTATCGGTCTCTTTTTTGAGCTGTAATATTTTATCCTGTAATTCGCGAACTGTCATATGCATACTCCTTTACTGTGCAAAGAAAAACTTATCCTTTTCATTATAACATATAAAAGTATAAATATCAATAGTTAGGGATATTATCTGCCCTTTAATTTCCACAGCATTCCCGAAAGCGATTCCGGCGTCCGCAAATTGCGCATCAACAGCATGAAGAACACTTTTTCCGGCAATTAGTATTGACTTTTCTTCATTTATGATGTAAAATAAGTAGTGATAATTTTGTCTGAAAGAGGTAAGTCAAATGCTTAAAAATAACGAAAAAGTAATGGATAAGATAGTTGACCTTTGCAAATCGAAGGGCTTTGTATATCCGGGCTCCGAGATTTACGGCGGTCTCGCAAATACATGGGACTACGGTCCGCTCGGCGTTGAGCTGAAG
This sequence comes from uncultured Clostridia bacterium, assembly GCA_947169055.1. GTDB lineage: Bacteria > Bacillota > Clostridia > Oscillospirales > Ruminococcaceae > FB2012. Next base: position 2,314 of record CAMVOF010000250.1, on the reverse strand, counting down.
AAGAACATCAAAAACGCGTGGATGAAGAAGTTCGTACAGGAGAACAAGTACAATGTCGGACTTGATTCCGCAATTCTCATGAACCCGCAGACATGGGTAGCATCGGGACATATCGGCGGCTTCTCAGACCCGCTCATGGACTGCAAGGAGTGCAAGACCCGTCACCGTGCAGACAACCTCATCGAGGACTTCGACGGCACAAACGTTGCAGGCTGGACCAACGAGCAGATGATGAACTATATCAAGGAGAAGAACATCCCCTGCCCCGACTGCGGCAAGCATAACTTCACGGATATCCGTCAGTTCAACCTGATGTTCAAGACCTTCCAGGGCGTTACCGAAGACTCCAAGGCAGAGCTTTATCTCCGTCCCGAGACCGCTCAGGGCATCTTCGTGAACTTTGCCAACATCCAGAGAACGAGCAGAAAGAAAGTTCCCTTCGGCGTTGCTCAGGTGGGCAAGAGCTTCCGTAACGAGATCACTCCCGGAAACTTCATCTTCCGTGTACGCGAGTTCGAGCAGATGGAGCTTGAGTTCTTCTGCAAGCCAGGGACCGACCTTGAGTGGTTCGAGTACTGGAGAGGCTTCTGCCGCGACTGGCTGCTCTCTCTCGGCATCAAGGAAGAGAACCTGAGGCTCAGAGATCATTCTGCCGAGGAGCTCTGCTTCTATTCCAAGGCCACCACAGACTTCGAGTATCTCTTCCCCTTCGGCTGGGGCGAGCTCTGGGGCGTTGCCGACAGAACAGACTACGACCTCACACAGCACATCAACACCTCGGGCAAGACTCTTGATTATTTCGACCCCGAGACCAACGAGAGATATATCCCCTATGTTATCGAGCCTTCCCTGGGCGTTGAGAGACTGTTCCTGACAGTAGTTACCGAGGCTTACGACGAGGAGAACATCGGCACAGAGGACAAGCCCGATGTGAGAACTGTTATGCGCTTCCATCCGGCACTTGCTCCTTTCAAGGCCTGCGTTCTGCCTCTTTCCAAGAAGCTCTCCGAGCAGGCAGGCGAGCTCTATGACGAGCTCTGCAAGGACTTCAGCGTCGATTACGACGAGGCAGGTTCCATCGGCAAGCGTTACCGCCGTCAGGACGAGATCGGCACTCCTTTCTGCGTGACCTACGATTTCGATTCCGTTGAGGACGGATGCGTTACCGTTCGTGACAGAGATACGATGCAGCAGGAGAGAGTTAAGATCTCCGAGCTGAAAGCCTATATCGCAGAGAAGATCAAGTTCTGACCGACCATACAAGAGGTAGATCATTTTGGCAAAAACGTGTAAATCATGCGGCGCTTTATATTCGGGCAGCTTCTGCGACAAATGCGGCTACGGTGACCCCAGCATAAAGAGCAAGTCACTTGAAAAGCTGAAAAAGAAGGCAAAGAAAAAACCCGAGCGCCTGATGACGGAAAGCGAGAAAAAACAGCTGCTTTCCGAAAGGCTGAAGGAGCGGCAGCAGTCCGGCGGGAAAGCCGCTGCAAAGAACGTTGACCCCAACGGCAGGCGGAATTTCCTGATAGCTATCGCAGTCGTTACAGCGCTGGTGGTGCTCTATGCCCTGATAAGCGGCGGCGTTATTTTCGTGAAAGACAAGAACGAAGTCATCAGGGATTATTTCACAGCCCTCAACGAGAACGACTTCGACAAGTTCACAAAGTCCGTTGCTCCCGAGATAGAGGACATCTACGAAAAAGAGCGCAAGGATATGGGACTCAGCAAAGAGGACTATATGCGCACCTTCAAGCAGGACCTCGAAGCCTATTACGGCAAGGGGCTGACCATAAGCTGCTCTATCGGACGGGAAGAAGAGCTGGACAGCAAGAAGTTCGACGAGATGATGGAGGGATATAAGGAAGCCTACGATGCTGACCCATATATCCGTGAGGCTTATGTGGTCTATTGCGAGGTGACTTATTCCGGCTCGGAGCGGACAGAGACCGTGCACTACGAGGTCTATGCCGCAAGAGGCTTCTGGAAGTGGAAGCTCTATAACGTCGAGCTGGTGCCGGAGATGCCGGCCGCGTAAAAGAATAAAGCTATTATCAAGGCAAAGCTGTACACCCGTGCGGTTTTGCCTTGAAATCAGGTGGAAAATGTCTGGCCGCAGCTGTTCTGCGGCGAGGGTCTGCCAACGTCAATAAAAGAACAAAAGGAGAAAAGAAATGAGCGAAACAGTTGTAAGCATCAGAAATCTTGTGAAGAAATACAAAGAGCTTACGGCACTGAACGACCTCTCCCTGGAGATACAGGAGGGAGAGGTCTTCGGCCTGCTGGGGCCCAACGGTTCCGGCAAGACCACCAC
>CAMVOF010000249.1:0-3023 GCA_947169055.1 uncultured Clostridia bacterium | reverse complement strand
CTTCTGCGTGGGCTGTTGGGGGAGACCCTTTTGAAAAAGGGTCATCCCCCGCCTAACTCGTTAGGCTACCCCCATCACTAAAACTTTTAATGTTTTTTGGCGAGGGTGCCATCGACTTACAAAAAACGCAGGAGATCATCAGCTTGATGCTTTCCGGAAAACAGATGACACCCTCGCCAAAAAATGGTTTCAAGTCTTTGGAAATGGAGTCAAGCTTTGCGAAGCAAAGCTGGAAATAACCTTTCTTCAGAAAGGTTTTCCCCAGTAGATCAAGCAGAAGGCAGGGTAAGCTATCGTTTGCGGCAGGGCAAAGCAGGGCGGGGGTCGGTCAGAACAGCGGAGTGGAGAAATATCTTTCCGCTGTATCGGGCAGGATAGTGACTACTGTCTTGCCGGGACCGAGTTTTTTAGCCAAGGCTTTTGCGGCTGCGACGTTTGTGCCGCTGGAGATGCCGCACATGATACCTTCGAGCCTTGCGAGGTCCTTAGCGGCGTTTATTGCTTCATCGTCGGTGACGATATGGATATTATCGTAGATATCCTGATTGAGATTTGCGGGGATAAAGCCGTCGCCTATACCCATCTGCAAATGGGTGCCTATCATTCCGCCGGCAAGGACGGCGGCGTTCTCCGGCTCCACAGCCCATATCTCGATGTCGGGATACTTGTCTTTCAGCGTTTCGCCGATACCGCTAATTGTACCGCCTGTTCCGAAGCCCGAGCAGAAGCCGTGTATCTCCTTGCCTGCCTGTTCGATTATCTCAAGACCCGTGTGCTGCTTGTGCACAAGGGGGTTTGCCTTGTTCTCGAACTGCTGGGGAACGTAAACGTTGGGGTCATTGTCCCTCATCTCCTCGGCGATCCGCAGGCACTCGTCCATGCACTCTCCGATGTTCCCGTCGTCGTGAACGAGCTTCACTTCCGCTCCGTAATGCTCAACGAGCATCTTTCTCTCGTGGCTCACGGAGTCGGGCATGATAATGACCGTCCTGTAGCCTCTGACTGCTCCGATAAGGGCAAGGCCGATGCCCTGATTTCCGCTGGTGGGCTCAACGATAACGGTGTCCTTGTTTATCAGCCCCTCACGCTCGGCAGCCTCGATCATGTTGAGAGCTGTCCTCGTCTTTATGGAACCGCCCACGTTAAGTCCCTCGAACTTAACGAGTATCTCGGCGCTGCCTTCTTCGGTCATTCTGTTGAGACGGATAAGGGGAGTGTGTCCTATCGCGTCAAGTATGTTGCTGCAGATCATATTCTTTCCTCACAGTATATATTTGGTAGTGCAGCTTTTGATAAAAGCCGCAAATTATATTATACCACGTCCGGCACTATGTTTCAAGTCCTTTTTTGTAAACATCGGCCAAACAAAAGCCACAGCACATCTGACCGAAGATCGGAAATGCTGTGGCAGGTCATGTTTATTTGCTTTGTGTCTGTCTTATCCTTTTCTCAGTCGTTGATTATGCTTTCACTCTGTGTGCCGTCAACCGTCAGCAAGCCTGTCCTTGTGCCTATGTCAATGTAGTTGCTGGAAAGCATATGGCACTTGATGGTGCAGCGGTCGATGATAGTGTTTCCGCTGCCCTCAAGGTCTCCGATGCCGGTGGCGGTCCTTCCTTCGGCTTCAAGTGTGACCTGTGAAAGATGCAGCTCGCAGTTGAGGTCGCCGTCGTATGTTCCGATGCACTTGAGGTTGCTGCCCTTCATCACAGCTGCGATCCTTCCGCTGGTCATATCGACGATACCTGTGCCCTTGGAGCCGACGCCGATAGCGCAGAGGTTCGTGCCTCTCATGTTTGTGGTGAAATTATAGTCCTTGATATGTATGTTCGCTTCTCCGTTGATAGAGCCGAAGCCTGTGCCGTTGGTGGAGGAGATCTCCCACTTGCATACGCATTCGGAGATGGAGATGTTGCTCTTGCCGTTTACGATGCCTATAGCGATGCAGTTGGTGCCCGAACCGTTTATGTTATATTTGCCGCGTGTAAGAACGATCTCGGTATCGCCTTCGTTCTTTCCTCCGCCGATGCCCACGGCATATTCGCCTGCGGCGTCGATATTCAGCGTGCCGTTCATCTCGCTGTAGATGTTTCCGGGGCTGTGCTCCACATCCGTTCCGATACCAAAGCAGTTGGTCATCTCGGTGTGAATGGACATCATGCCGTTTCCGATCAGCTTCAGGGTCGAGGTCATGGGAACGAGAATTCCTCTGAAAAGGAGCTCGTTCGTTGCCTCTATGTCGATGACAACGTTGCAGTTCTCGCCCAGAGTTATAATGGAATCGAAGTGCTCCGAGGTAAGATATACGTTCCTCAGAGTCATGGTCGTCTTCACGCCGTCCTTGATGTTCACCGTAAGGTTGAGATGCTTGTCCCTGTCGCCGATGAGGGTAACGTTGGGAACTTCGATAAACACCTGGTTGTACCTGTTGCGTATCAGCTCGCAGAGATCCACAACTTCGTTCTCCTTCGGGTGATAGCTTCTTGTTACCTCGCTGGAGAATTCAAGGTTGATCTTGTTTATCTCTGCCTTGATGTTTGAAGCGATCTCGTAGATCATTACCGGCTTGGGCTTGGATACATAATATCCCTGCAAAAGATCGGAGCCCAGCTGTATCATGGTCTTCATCTCGTCGTAGGTCTCAACGCCCTCAGCCAGGGCAAGGTAGCCGTTCTCGTGCATGAACTCGATGAGTCCCTGAACGAGCCTCTGCATCTTGGGGTTGAGGTTTATGTCCTCGATGAGCGAACGGTCTATCTTTACAACGTCCGGCTTGTATTTAACGAGATTGGATGTGTTTGAATAGCCTGTGCCGTAGTCGTCTATGGCGAGCTGCATATTGTTCCTGCCGAGACGTTGGTGAACTACCTCAAGCATCTCCGGGCTCGGCTCGGACTGCTCGGTAAGCTCGATAACTACTTTTTCAAGCAGCTCGCCGAACTGCATCTCCAGCTCGTTCCAGTCCTCGTCCGTAAGCATGAAAGCGGGAATGGAGTTTACAAAGAGCTTTCTCTTGTGCAGAG
>CAMVOF010000248.1:0-3023 GCA_947169055.1 uncultured Clostridia bacterium | reverse complement strand
ACGATGAAGATGACCTGTCCGAAGAAGAAGTAATAGCTTGTGATGGCTGCAAGCCCGACGCTTATGGCAAACACACCGCGCCTGCCGTCTTTGACGAGGCATTCAAGAGCCCAGAGCATGAAGGGCAGCATGAGTATAGCATCGTGGAAGTGGTTGTAGATAAGATTTGCCGTGCTGTATGAGGACAGTCCGAAAAGCACCGCACCTGTCATGCAGGCAGTCTTGTCTTCGCAGAAACGCCTTATAAAGCCGTAGGCTCCCACAGAAGCTATGGAGGCTTTGAGGGCTATGAGCCAGGGCATCGCTGCGATAACGGCACCCGAGGGCAGAAGGGTCGAGAGCCAGAAGAATGGACTTCCGAGCAGGTAGAAGGAATAAGTCGCAGCAGTGTCAGAGCCGAGGTCGGCTGCGTGATCCCACATGGGCAAGCCGTCGCGGACCATGTCGTGGAGGTGGGTGTAGAAGGCTACCTGCTGCTTGTTGTAATCTCCGTAGTAGAAAAAATCACCGCCGTTCAGTATGATGATCGGCAGAAAGCAGATGCCGCAGGCGATGAAGCTTATCAGAAATACGCGAAGATATTTTTCTTTGTTTTTTTCAGGCAAGGCGGCTCTGCTCCTTTCTCAGAAGATCCGGATAATTCTCAGGCGCTCAGAGAATGAGCTCTTTGAGCGCCGAGATAAGCTTGTCCATTTGTTCGTCCGTGCCGATGGTTATGCGCAGACGGTTGTCGATACGCTTCTTTTTGAAGAAGCGCACATATATGCCCTTTTCGCGCAGGAAGAGGAAGATGTCCTCCGCTCTGTGCTTTGGGTGTTCCGCAAAAAGGAAATTCGTGCTGCTGTCGGGAAGGATGAAACCTAGGGCTCTCAGCTCTTTGGCTGTGCGGTCTCTTGTGGCTATTATCTTCCTGCAGGTGGCTTCAAAATACTCTCTGTCCTCGAAGGCTGCGCAGGCGGCTTTTATCGCAACTGCGTCAACGGGATAGGAATTATAGGAATCCTTTACAGCGTCAAGATACTTTATAAGATAGGGGTCTGCAATAGCGACAGCGGCTCTCATCCCCGCAAGGGAGCGGGATTTTGAAAGGGTCTGCGTCACAACGAGATTGGGATATTTCTTTATCAGCGGCACGCAGCTCACTTCTCCGAAATCCGCATAGGCTTCGTCGATGATAACGATGCTGTCTGTGTTGTGCTGCAGGAGCTTTTCTATCTCGCTCAGCCCCAGGGCTATCGTCGTAGGCGCATTGGGGTTCGGCAGGACTATACCGCCGTTCGGAACGAAAAAGTCCTCCACGTTTATCCTGTAATCCTCATCCACCGGCAGGGTCTTATAAGGCACACGCAGCAGCTCGCACCACACGGGATAGAAGGAATAGGTTATATCGGGGTAGAGGATAGGCTCCTCAGAATTGAAAAACGCACGGAAGGCAGCCGCAAGTATGTCATCCGAGCCGTTGCCTGCGAACACACACTCCGGCTCGATGCCGTAGAATTTTGCGACGGCACGCCTGAGAGGTGCTGCGTCCATAGGGGGATAGAGCCTCAGCGAACCGGCGTCGAACTCCGCGATGGCTTTCGTCACCAGCGGCGACGGAGGATAGGGGTTCTCGTTTGCGTTGAGCTTTATTATATCATCCGACTTCGGCTGTTCACCTGCCGTGTAGGGTTCGATATTTATGAGATTTTTTTCCCACGCTCTGTTCATAATGTTTCTCCTTTGTTAATCGGGAATATATTCTCTTACCCTCAGACGGATGCCGACCTTCTCGGCTATCCGGCGGGACTTTTCTATCTCTTCCTCGCCGATGATGTCAACAACTGTGAACACCACCTCGGGGACATATTCCTTTACTCTGCCTGCGAAGGAGAGCATCTCGCTGTAGCAGTCAACGTCCTTGAAGCTCGGGCGGGTCACCTTTGCGTAGGCTTCGGGGTCAGAGGCGTTGAGGCTTATGGAGATAACATCGCACACACCCTTAAATTCCGGCGCTGTGTCACGCTTGTTGATAAGATCCGAAAGCCCTACGGTGTTTATGCGTATCTTTATATCGCTGACGCTGCGGATATATGCCGCAACGGTCTTCAAAATCTCCAGCTCACAGGTGGGCTCGCCGTAGCCGCAGAAGACCACCTCGCTGTATTTCGAGAGATCGCGTTTCTTCACGGCTTCGATGACCTCTTCGGCTGTGGGCTGATGCTCGAGCCACAGGGGATCGGAACCGTAAGCTCCGTCGCCGTTGTGCCTGATGCAGAAGGTGCAGTTGCAGGGGCACTTGTTGGTTATGTTAAGATAGAGGCCTGTGCCGACCTCGTATGTCAGAGTCATGCTTTTTTTCATAATAATGCTTCCTTTTGCTTTGAAATATTATTCGTCCTGCATCGAAGTGCGGAAGGGCGCAAGGGGCAGGCCGTTTCCTCCGAAGAGGGAATACTCCGGGAAGTTGCCCCAGCAGTATCTTGCGAACCTCGGTGAAGAGACCTCGCTGCTTGTAAGAACTATCCTGCTGCCTTCTATCTCTGCCCGGGCAGGGAAGAACTTTTTGTCCTCTCCTGCGACCTCGAAGCCTGTAACAGCTCCCTCAGCGTGGAGACCGTCGGCATAGTCCAGCGAAACTATCAGCTTGCTGCCGTCGGTGACATAGCTTTTATAAAGCGGTCCGAAAGCGGAGACATCCATGCCATAGACCAGCTTTTCCGCCTGTAAGCAAAGCCTTTCGCCCACGGGCTTTTTGTCCAGCGGGTGGATGTTGTTGAACTCTCCGCAGTCGATGCAGACGGCTATGCCTGTGTTCTTTACTGTCTCGAAGGCACGCATCTGAGCTTCGCGGATAAGACACCAGTGCTTGTAGTCGGGGTCTGCTTCAAACTTGAAGGCCGGCAGCTGCACCATTATAAAGGGCAGCCTGTCGTCCTCCCATTTCTCGCGCCAGATGCGGATGAGCTTTGTGAACAGCGAGTAGTAAACACGGGGCTTGTGGTCGTCGCTTTCTCCCTGATAGTAGAGGAAGCCTGCCAGCG
>CAMVOF010000247.1:0-3070 GCA_947169055.1 uncultured Clostridia bacterium | reverse complement strand
GGAGACGTATCGAAGTGGTCATAACGGGGCGCACTCGAAATGCGTTAGCCCTTAAACGGGCTCGTGAGTTCGAATCTCACCGTCTCCGCCAGCGGCAGCGGCCGCGCGCAATTCCCTCGCCAACAGCTTTGGCGAGGGTTTTTACTTTTGTTTGGCTCGGGGTCGGACTTTGTGCAGAGCTTTGCATTTCTATGCCCATTGATTATGTGTGACACGATTCTATGCGAGATATAGTTTTCCACAATACTGTCCGTAAAAATCGGTTTACTTCCCTGCTTTCAGCAGGGATTTTTTGTTGCCCTATATAATAGTATAGTCTATGCTCCCTCCTTCCCCGGTTCGTTCTCGGCAAGCGCCAGCTCTATTGCCTTTGCGGACATCTTCTTGCTTTCGCTGTCAACGTGGGAGTAGACGTTGCTCGTAGTACTGATGTCGCTATGCCCTAACCATTCCTGTATCAGCTTCATCTGCACGCCGTTGGCAAGTAGCAGGCTCGCACATGAATGCCGCAGATCGTGAAACCGTATCTTCCGCAGTCCGTTCTGTTTGAGTATCACCTTGAAATGATCGGTCACATAGTTCGGCTTGATAAGCTCCCCTACCGCATCGACACAGATATAATCTTCATAATTGCGGATGTAGCTCATCCCGAAGACACGCTTCATCTCAGCCTGACGCTCACGCTCGGCTATCAGCTCCTGCTCGACTATCGGTATCAGCGGGAGGGTGCGGTATGAGGATTTGGTTTTCATCACATCGAAGCCCTTGAGGTCGGAGCCGTCCTGCAAGACCTTGTGCTTGATGCTTACCGTCCTGCCTGAAAAGTCGATAGCCGACCATTTCAGCCCTATGACCTCGCTCCGGCGCAGACCGTAGTAAGCGGCTATCAGTATGAGGATGTGCAGAGGGTCATTTTTGGTGCATTCAAGCAGAGCCCTGATCTCGTCGGCGTTGTAAAAGTTCCCGATGAACTGCTGCGCCTTTGGCCTGTCCGCCTGATCGACAGGGTTGCTCGGAATGATGCGCCTTTTCATCGCTGACTTGAATGCAAGGTGCAGCAGCGCTTGTTGTCCCTGACCTTCATTCCGTTGGGACAGGTGTAGGTCATCGTTTTGTGATGTTTTTCCCACCGGACATCGTAGCCGCGCTCTCTTAAGGCAATACCGCACAACCCCTGTGCGTCGGAGGCAACGTCCGGATTTTCGTCAGATCGCCTAAATTCGTCACAGTCTTGCAAGCGAAGTTCACTTCGCTTTACGCAACGTCAAAGAGAATTTGGGCAATATGAGGGAAAGCTGGCAAGCAGATAACGTGCAGAGTGCAGAGGCGTTAGCCGCAGGTTGTACGGTGCTGCCTATATGAAAAGGCTGCGTAACCGGGCAGTTACGCAGCCTTTATATCACAGATCATTCCGCTTTCTGGAGCTTCTGGGGGCTTTTCGGACGGTTTTTCATCAGCTTTTGCTGTGCCGGTGAAAATGTCAGGTACGGACTCTTTTGGATATGTTATTGAAATTCTTTCGGACAAACTCCAAGGAGGAGCCTTTATCAGCCGCAGCACTTGCAGATAGCAACTATACCGGAAAATCAGGCAATTCTTGATTGCAGGATGTGCTTGTGACGATGATATCCTCTGTTCCAAACTCAATAATCTCGATCTCCGGTGAGATATACTCTTTTTTCATTTTTACTCTCCTTTATGATCTTCAGGAAGCGAAGAAGATTTCTGCTGCCCGGTTGTACTCGTAGATAGCCTTAACAACATTGAGCAGGTCTGTATCGTTGCTGTATATCAGAGCAAGATACACATACGAAAGTCCACTGACTGTTACGCTTCCTTCATTGCCGAAAGTGACCTCATAATCATCATCAAGATACTGAGCTGCGACATCCGGGATCTCAACAAAATATTTTCCCTTTTCCGGAGAATAACCGGTATTTAACGATACTTCATTTCCGTCGCGGGATGCTGTAATGCCTTCGATCTTATCCCCTGAATAATAAAGCCTTATAGCCGTCTGCGAATCAAGGCAAAGTGATGCGCTCAGGCCGGTGACAGTGCTGTTGTTTTTGAGCTGCTTGTCTTCAACAGTTTTTTCTGTTACGTCAGCGATCTCAACAGTAGGAGCTATCAATACGGTGTCAGCATCGACCTTTCCGGTCTTTTTCATATAAGTAGTTGACCACGCACCGTAATTTTCCATCTTTTGGGCAAGCACTGCAAGATCGGTAGGAAGACCGTCGTCGTCTTTCTGCTCCTTTGCCTTGTCGATATAGTCCTTAACAGAATAGGTGAAGGTATCATAGCTTTCGTTTTGGGCTGTGTTCCACAGCTTCTGCGGCTCGCCGGTGCTGTTATACAGGGTGAATTCGACTATTTCGCCCATCTGTGCCGCATAGACAGGAGCACTCACAAGATAAGCCTGTTTATCTGATCTGTATATCGAATCATCCAATATGACCTTTCTGGGCTGAGCATCATTCGGTCCCTTGACCATAACATAAGCGTCATCGCCAAGCTCCGGGAACGGCCTGATAAACAGATTAACACCGATCTCACCGCAAAGTGAAAGATTTGCACCGGAGATATATCCGCCGGTTAGCTTCTCAAACTCCACGATGACGGTCACATCGGCATCTGATAACTCAAACTGGTTATTAGTCACGGTCAGTTCCCGGCCGTTGCTATCGATCACGGTCAGTGATCTCAGACAATAGCCCTCATCGGGGGTAACGGTCAGAGTGATGAGCTCGTCACCCACAAGTCCGGTCGTCTTGTCAGCTGTGACTGTGCCGTTTCTGATGCCGTCTTTATATTCAAATCTGACATTGTAGGTTTGCCACTGGAAGCAGGGGTAAGATCCATCCATTATGATCCAGGTGTTGTCGAAGTCAAGGTCTTTAAAGCTGTCCCGGTAGTACATTTCTTCGTCGCCGAGACAGGTGATGCCGGAGTAATCGTCGGAGCCGCTGCTGGTGCCTACGGCCTTCAGATCATTTTGAGTGTCCTCGTAATAGGAATTTGTGATGAGACTGCTTTTTGCCTGCCCTACAAAGGCACCCCTGTAATG
>CAMVOF010000246.1:0-3161 GCA_947169055.1 uncultured Clostridia bacterium | reverse complement strand
GCAAGCAGATGACGTGCAGAGGCGATAGCCGCGGGTTGTGCGGTGTTGCCTTTATTTATTATCTTCCCTCACGGAACGAACCTTATATGCGGAGCTGCCTGTTCAAGGAGTTCGAGCACGCTTTCCATGTCACGATGATGCACACCGTATCTGTGCTCTTTGCCCTTTGCGTCCTCGAAGATGAGATAGTCGAACTGTGTCTGCTCGTTGATGCCCTTCGATTCAAGGTATCTGTCGCTGATTCGGTTCGCAGCAACGGAGCCTGCCGTCAGCAGAGGATCTCCGACAACATAGGTGTGAGTTCTTCTGATAGCTCCCGTGTGCACCGTGCGGAAGTCTTTGAGCTCCATATAGCTCACAAGCTCTAACCCCGTAACGATGAATTCGTTTGTGATGAGCGTCGTAAAGGGAACGTTTGGGTCGAAGCCCTTTGCAAAGTATAAGGGATCCTGCAGCCCCTTGTTGATCTTTGCGGCAAGGAGTTCTGCGCTGCCGTAGGTCTTGAACACCCGGTGTTTTTTCATTCTTGCTGCTTTTATGATGAAATACAAAAGCAGCAGAACGCACAGGCCGAGAGCGACAAGCAGTATTATGGACAGGATGTTCTTCCAGCCGAGCTGCGTTCCGCAGAACCATGCGCTGAAGCCCACTATCACTCCGAAGATGACCGTTGCGGTGATCGCACCTGCCGTGCTTCCGGCAAGCTGCTTGTAGAATGTTTTTTCGCTGATCTGAGGTGTCATAACTTTTTCTCCTTTACTGTTTTTAATGACCGATCGTAAATCTTTGGAGCCCTCGCCGCCTGCGCCGGCTCGGGGATATGCCGTTTTTTCGCCGGGTTTTACGCTTGCCTAAGGATCAAAGGGATAGTATCCATCTCTGCCGTCAGCAGAACTGCCAGCTGCTGAGCAGATAGCCGGGTATCACCACTATCACAAAGAAGGCCCAGCTTACCAGAGTGAAGACCTTTACGAATTTCCCTCCCTGCCCGGGATATTCCCTGACATAGATGCGGTAATTGATTACGCTTGCCAGCGAGCCGATAAGAGAGACAAGCCCTGCCGTGTCGGCGCCGTATATGAGGCCGGCGAAGTTCTCGGTGAAGGGGTACAGCACGATAGATGCAGGCACGTTGGAAATGATCTGGCTGAGGCCTATCGCCCACCAGTACTCATGCCCTGCCACAGCCTTGCTGAGGATACGGGCTATGCTGTCGTTGGCTGCTATCGACGAAGAGAAGATGAAGAAGCAGAGGAAGGTCACCAGCAGCACATAATCCACTTTGCGGAACAGCCCTCTGTCAACAGCGGCTATCACCCCGAGAACGATGATGAGCGCTATATACCAGTACTGCGTCCTTGTAACGATAACGCCTATCACGAACAGGAACAGAAGCCCGTAGGCTATCCTCTTGACCCTGCCCTCCGGCAGCCAGTCGGAGGAGGTCTTTGAGGCGTCTATCTCGATCTTCTCGCCCAGGTCCTTGCGGTACATAACAAGGACAAAGATCACCAGCAGCACCCCGGACATCACGTTCAGCGGCAGCATATGTATGATGAAATTCTTTGCGCTCGTCCCCGACTGTCCGTAGAGGAACAGATTCTGTGGACTGCCGAAGGGCATGAGCAGCGAGCCCCTTATGGCGGCGATGTTCTCCATGGAGATAACGGGCAGTATGTATTTTTCCTTTCCGGCACTGCGGAATATCATTATCGTCAGCGGCACAAAGATGATGAGCGAAACATCGTTGGTCACGAACATCGAGGTGAAGAACACCCCGAATATCAGAAACAGGGTCACGCTGGTCATCTTTTTCAGCTTTGAGGTGAGGGACACAAGGGGTCTCAGGACGTTCTCCTGCTTGAAGCCCTCCAGCACGCAAAGCATCATCAGCAGGGTGCCGAGCGTCCGCCAGTCGATATCTTTAAGCAGCTGCTTGCTCGGCGGTGTGATGAGCAAGGCAGCTATTGCCGCAGCAGCCGAAACAGTGAGCATAAGCTCCTTTTTCAGAAATGCTTTGATCTTTTCCATGATACATCCTTTTGAAGTCTTGTCTGTGATTTCAAAGAAATTATATCACAAATGCGTCTTAAAATCAAGCACCGGGAAGGATAAAAACAGCACTGGTCAGTCAATGATCTTATGCATTTCTGTAAGATACTGTAAAATCCGGCCGGCTGTTTGTTCCCGATACGATAACAGCAGGCATTTCTTTGCTTGCAAGACCGGCATCAATTTGCGAAATATATTGACTTGTTAAGATAATTGAGTTATAATATGAATGAAATATTTAGAACTGTTTTTTTTGAAAGGAACGACGGAAAAATGAATGACCGACAGGACAGCACAAGGGAGAAGTTTATCGAATTATCAAACTCGCAGAGCAGGATATTGCTTGCGGAGCTGAAACACCCGGGCACAAGGGCATATCACCTGTACTCGAGGCTGAGCTTTGCTTTGGAGGACAGGGAGCTGCTCGTCAAAGCTTTGCCCTGTATCTTCCGGGGAAATTTCAGCCTGAGGCTCAACAACAGCAAGGCTTCGGGCCATATGCTCTACGGCTCGGGGGATGAAGTAAGATTCGAGGAAGAGTCTGTATCGGGAAACGAGCAGGCTCTTGAGGAGCATATCTCAAAGATCAAAAAGCAAGGCATCGCTCCGCTGTTCGACAGCCCGCTTTACAGGATACATCTTATCCGCACAGGGTCGGAGCTGATACTCTTCTGCAAATTCCACCACCTTATTGCCGACGGTACTACGGTACAGTCTGTTTTTCCGCGGCTCGTAAGGGATAATATACAAATGCTGAAAGACGGAAAAGAGCCTGCCGCTCTTGAAGTCACTTACGATACTTATATCAAGCGCGTGAAGGAATATTCCGCTTCCGATGAAGCCAAAGCGGATGTGGATTTCTGGGTGGATAAGCTCACAGGCTATCACGGTATCGGATACAAGGCGGAAGGTCTCGACAAGGGAGTGACAAGCTGTGAGATACCTGCGGATATCACCGAAAAGCTGAAAGCTCTCCAGGCCAAAGAACGTATCTCACCCTTTGTCCTCGGGCTGGGGTCTGCTTTCCTGTACTTCATGGGATGCAGACGTGCGTCGGGCTCTGCTTCAAAGGATATGGTCTGGGAGATCAGCGTTCACGGACGGTATTT
>CAMVOF010000245.1:0-3179 GCA_947169055.1 uncultured Clostridia bacterium | reverse complement strand
CGAGGATGATCTGCTGCTCGATGAAGAACTTCTTCATATACTTGGTCATCTTTGCCGAGACGAATATCGTTAAGAAGATAGTCGTTATGGAGATGAGGGTCAGCAGGGGAGAATAGGTGAGCATTATAATAAATGTCCCGATGACTGTCAGGACTCCCGAGACAAGAGAGCCTATGGACTGGGAGACGGTGTTGGAGATATTCTCGACATCGTTTGTCATCCGGCTCATAAGATCGCCGTGGCGGTGGTTGTCGATGTATTTTATCGGCAGCTTCACAAGGCTCCTGAAAAGATCCCGCCTCATGGTCTTGACCGTGTACTGCGAGAGCTTTGCCGCGAATATGCCCTGGAGATAGGAAAGCACAGCCTGAAGCACATAGACCGAAGCAAGGACTATCAGGGTCTTGACCAGCTTGTCGGAATCGACGCTGAGCCTGTTTTCGGTGAGAGTCATGCAGTCTATGGCTATCTGCTGGATCTTGGGCGCAGCAAGACCCAGAGCCGTGATGATGAGCATTACGGCTATCAGCGCAAAGAAAAGATATTTGTTCCTGCCGATGTATTTCATCAGCTTTGAAAGTGTGCGCCTGGTGTTCCGGGGCTTTTCTCTTGTGAGTATGGCATCGTGGCGGTGTCTCGGACCGCCCTTCTGGCCCGGCATCATAGGAGGCATTACTCGTCACCTCCCGTCTGCTTTACCTGGGAGCGGTAGATGTCCTGATATACCGCGCAGCTTTGGAGAAGCTCCTCATGGGGCGCACAGGCAACTATCCGTCCGTGATCTATAACGGCTATCCTGTCGCAGCCCTTTACGCTTGCGATACGCTGGGCAATGGTTATGACAGTCGTTCCCTCAAGCTCCTTGTGCAGCTCGTTGCGGAGCTTTGCCTCTGTTCCCAGGTCGAGAGCCGAGGTGGAATCGTCGAATATAAGTATCTCCGGCTTTTTAAGCACAGCCCTTGCGACAGACATCCTCTGCTTCTGACCGCCGGAGAGGGAAGCTCCCTTTTCGGCGATCTTGGTGTTGTAGCCGTCGGGCATGGCTGAGATGAAATCGTCCGCCTGAGCTATCTTTGCAGCCTTTCTGACTTCTTCGTCAGTAGCTTCGCTGTTGCCCCAGCGAATGTTTTCGGCAGCTGTCGCCGAGAACAGCTCGCTCTTTTGCAGAACTATCCCCACCTTGCGGCGAAGCTCGTCCAAGGGCAGATCGCGGACGTTCACTCCGTCAACATAGACCTCGCCCTCTGTAGGGTCGTAAAAACGGGGGATGAGCTGCACGAGGGAGCTCTTGCCGGAGCCCGTTGCTCCGAGTATGGCTATGTTCTCGCCCTGCTTTATGTCCAGGTCGATGCCGCTGAGCACCGGTCTTCCGCTTGAAAAAGGATAGGTGAAGGAAACGTTCCTGAAAGCGACAGTTCCTTTTTCCGGGCAGGCAGAGTTCTCTCCGCCAACGATCGCAGGCTCGGTGGCAAGGACTTCGTTGAGCCTCTTTGCCGAGGCCGAAGCCTTGGATACGGTCTGGAACATCATCGAGAGCATAAGTATGCCGTGGAGTATCTGCGTTACATAAGTGACCGCAGCCATGACCTGGCCGACCTTGAGCTCGGCGGCCTTGACCTGCAGTCCGCCTATGTAGATTATTACAACGACGGCTGCGTTCAGGATTATCATACCGAAGGGCTGCATGAGAGCCACCAGCTTCATCACCCTGAGATTAGCTTCGGTAAGGCCTGTGTTGGCATCGCCGAAACGCTTTTTCTCATGCTCCTCCCGGACATAAGCCTTGACTACCCTTGCGCCGGTTATGTTCTCCTGCATCACCGAGTTTACATTGTCGAGCCTTCCGGCAACAACGGAGTAAAGAGGGTTGGCACGCTTCATAATCAGCGCAACGAGCAGCGCCTGTACAGGCAGGGTAACAGCTATCACCAGGCCGAAGCTGACATCCAGCTGTATCATCATAATTATGCCGCCGATAAGGAACATCATGTTCCGCACGAACATCCTAAGGGAGAAATCAACAAGCTGCTGCACAGCCGTTATATCGGCCGTCAGCCTCGTAACAAGAGAGCCTGTGGTGAATTTGTCCGTCTGCTGGAAGGAAAGGGACATTACTCTCTTGAAAACATCGTTCCTAAGATCTCTCGCAAATCCCTGGGAAGCTCCGCCGCTGAAAGCCGACGAGCCCACACCGCAGGCACCTCCGACAATTATCATCAGCAGCATCACGATCCCCGTGCTTATGATAACGTCCATGTTCTGAGGCAGAACACCGTCGTCAACTATCTGCGAAAGCAGCTTCGGCTGCCAGAGATCGACGAGGACTTCACCGATCATGGTCAGCGGAGTAAGGATCGCAAAGAGAAGATAAGGCTTCAAATACCTTGCAAGCTTCAATCTCTGTCCTCCTCAAGAAGGTTTTTGAGCATCTTGCGAAGAGTGGCGTTGAGAGCCTCGCGTTCCTCGCGGGTTATGCCCTGCATCAGCTTTTCGTCGGTCTTCCAGAAGCAGCTGCGGATATATTCTTCTTTTTCGCGGCCTTTCTTGGTGATATAGACCATGACTCTGCGCCTGTCCTTGGTATCGTGGACACGCTCCACAAGGCCGTCGTCCTCCATTTTATTGAGGGCAGCGGAGACACTTGGCGGAGCGAGTTTTGCAGCGCTTGCCAGTTCCTGCTGGGTCATACCGTCCTGCCTGCAGAGGATAGCGAACATCCGTCTGTAGCCATGGGAGATATTCTCGTGGCCGGTATCCCGATAGATACACTTATGGAATATCCTTGAGATATCGTTGATGAACATAGAGGGTTCGGGGTCATCCATAACGAGGAGGTCACGGGGGTCATTTCTTCTTGAGTCTTTTTTTACTTCCATTTTTATCATCCTTTCGGCATCTAACAATTAGGCAACTAATTAGGCTTCTAACTAATTATACAACGAAGCGGAGGAAATGTCAAATGAAAAATGTGTGAAATCAGTCGCAGCGGTCGGTGCCCCGACGGGTCTTGACACGTGACGCAAGCAGAGCTTGCTTACATAGAGCGAAAGGGGACATATCCCTCGCGAAAAAAGCCTTGTTCGGGTCGAATTACGCTTAAAGCTATGTGTAATACAAAAAAGCACAGCACGCTCTTGTTGGGGGCTTTCCGATCGCCCCCAAACCCCTTCGGATACAAA
>CAMVOF010000244.1:0-3195 GCA_947169055.1 uncultured Clostridia bacterium | reverse complement strand
ATGAACTCCTTGTCCTTGATCTCGATGTTGAAGTCGGATACTGCGATAACGCCGCCTGCATACTTCTTATAAATTTCTCTCAATGATACACTTGCCATCTTTATAAGAACCTCCTATTAATAAGATTTACTAATTTTCCATATTAGCTATACACATATCATAACAAATTTCTCATATATATACAAGAGTTTTTTTGACTAAACTTTAAGCCATCTCTTTATAAATATTGACGAAAATTTCCCAACAGCTTCCAAATTTTGCCATTTAGCGCTTTAGTCTGCCAAAAGATTGTCAACATCTTTGTGCAATATCTCCAAACACTTTCCGGGCTCCAGATTTTCGTCAAGCACCATATTTCCGATACTTATACGTTTAAGATACAAGACCTTGTTGCCGACGGATATGAACATTCTCTTCACCTGGTGGTATTTTCCCTCGTGCAAAGTCAGCAGGCAGGCGAAGGGGTCGTCGGTTTTTTTAAGCTCTGCCGGAAGGCATTTTTCCCCTCCGTCGATAGCTGCTCCTTTGGCAAAGATATCACAATATTCATCAAGGCAGGGCTTCTCGAGCTTTACGAAATAGGTCTTCGGGACATGGCTCCGGGGAGAGAGCATACGGTGGGCAAGGGCTCCGTCGTCGGTGAGAAGTACAAAGCCCTCGGTGTCCTTGTCCAGCCTTCCTGCCGGAAAAAGCCCGGGACGTCTCAGCTCCGGCGGCACCAGCTCCAGGACAGTCTTCGAGATACCGTCCCTTGTGGAGCATACGACCCCCTGGGGTTTGTTGAGCATTATATAAATGTATCTCCTGTATGAGAGCTGCTGCCCGTCGATCTCCACGGCAGCGGTATTCTCGTCGATCTGCATATCCGCTTTTGACGCAGCTTTGCCGTTTACTTTTACTCTTCCCCGGCGGCAGAGCTCTTTTACATCCTTCCGCGAAAGCTCGGCTGACTGGGAGGCTATGTATTTATCAAGTCTCATCGCTGTTCTGCTTCTCCTTTATAATAACGCCGCGCTCGTCGATCCTGTCGCTGGGCGAAAGCTCGACATAGGGCCTGAGCTCAACTACCATTTCGGCTGTCATTCCCTCAACGTGTATCAGCTCGTTGGGCGAGCGGAAGGCGATGATATTCTCTCTCAGCTCCACGATCTTCTCCGCAAGCTCCAGGTCTATAAGCAATGCGTCTGCGATCTCTTCCGCATCTGCGATATTGAGATCGACCTTCCTGCGCTGTGGCTCGGGCTCGGGCTCAGGCGGTTCTGTGGTGGTCGTGACGGTCTCTTCGGGAGCTTTCGCAGCGGTAGATGTGGTCGTCTCCGTCGGTGCTTCGGTCTGGGCGGTGGTCGTCACGGGGATGTGATCTTCCTCCGCGACGTAGAAATTCTCCTTGAGCAGCTCAATGGTCTTGCTGCCGATGCCGTAAATACTTTCCAGCTCGTTCATGTCGTGTATCACGCCGACGCGTTCCCTGTGATCGAGGATACTCTGCGCCGTTGCTTCTCCGACGCCGGGACAGGCACAAAGCTGTTCCATTGTGGCTTTGTTTATATCCGCCGGGAGAATGGGTGCCGAAGCTTCCTCGGAGTCGGCCTCAGCCGGAGCTGTTGTGGTCGTGGCGGTCTTTTTCTTTTCCTCGACGGGAGCATCTGTCGCTGCGGCGGTCTTGCCGTGCTCGCTGTCTGCTGCGGAGACATAGCTCTCGCTTCTCGAGAAGGTCACGCTCCTGTCCGGCTTTTTGCCGGTAAAAAACACGGCAGCTCCCAATAACAGGGCAACTGCCGTTGTGCATATGATCGCGGCTCTGCGTCCGGAACGGCTCACCTCGGGAACAGAGCTTTCCTGCTCTACTTCTCTGTCGGTGTTATCCGTCATTTTTACCGCTCTCTTTCTTGTTTATTCTTTCACCTTGAAGGACTCCACCCATTTTATCATGGCGCTGTCGTACTTGTCCTTGTCTTCCTCGGCGCAATAGGCATAAGCTTCATAGATCGCATCTTCTGTCATGCACATTACGTCAACGACGAAAAGCTTATCGCTCTTCTTTATGACGTCCTTCTCGCTCCTGGTGTATTCAACATAGACCTTGCCGTCTCCCAGTTCCTTGGGCTCCAGCTTCTGTCCGTCGATTGACATGGCCGAGATCAGCTGCTTGAGAAGCTGCTGGCGATCCTGATTTTTGAATGCGGCCTTTTCATCGGCGCCAAGATCCATCTTATCGACTTCAAAGGCTGCCTCGGTGCTTGTGTAGAAGCCTATGACCTTGTAGCCCGGTGTGTATTTCTTGGAGTCGGCTTTTTTCAGCGCCTTCGGCAAAGTCACGGTGTATTCGCTTTCGGAGATCTCTTCCCAGGTGGATTCATCCCTGAGATTCCTTGAATCCATGTAGTGCTTGAGGAAGTATCCGCCGCCTGCGATTATCAGCACCGCAAGCAGTACCCACACGAATTTCGGCACTCCGGGAGACGATCTTTTCATCGGAGCAGGAGTGTACATCGGCTGAGCGGCAGGTGAGTATCCGTTTGCCATCACCGGATGTCCGCATTCACAGAACTGTTTTCCCTCTTCGATCTCTCGTCCGCAGTATAGACAGGTCATATCAGCATTCTCCGTTCCTAAGGGTTTTCATATTCTTTCACTAAAAGCGAAAAGACCGAAGTTTCCGCCTGTTTTCGTTTGTTATATGTATTTATTATATATTAAAACAAACAATTTGTCAACAGACAAAAACTCTCAGCGCTTCTTAAAAAGAGCCAAAAACACGGCAAAAACAGCGGCCTTTTTTGACATATCCGAGAAAATACAAAAATATCGAAGAAAAGGCTTGACTTTTGAAGAGCGTTATAGTATAATATTATAGCAATCGGGGTGTGGCGCAGATTGGTAGCGCGCTACCTTGGGGTGGTAGAGGCCGTGGGTTCAAGTCCCGTCACTCCGACCAGAGAGCCCTGGCATTTATGTCAGGGCTTTCTTTTTAACTTTTTTCCGTAAAAACATCGAGGTGTGGCTCAGTTTGGTAGAGCGCCACGTTCGGGACGTGGAGGCCGTGGGTTCAAGTCCCGTCACCTCGACCAGAGCAAAGCCCGTAAACGCGCAGTTTACGGGCTTTTTTCTTTGCTCGCAAACTGCGTTTGTCCATTGCTTGTCCATTATGCCGCCTAACGATCTCTCGGGGCGGCTTTTTTGCGTCAGATCGCC
>CAMVOF010000243.1:0-3212 GCA_947169055.1 uncultured Clostridia bacterium | reverse complement strand
CAAGACAAGCCCCGAGATTGAAAGCGGAAGTTGACTTGCCGACACCGCCTTTCTGATTTGCTAACGCAATGATGATGCCCATTTTAATTTCCTCCTATCTGTATTTAGAACTGCACTCCACTGTCGGTGCTGTCATAGAAACCGCCGTTGTTATCGGCACTTTCGCTGTTGTTCTCGCCCTCGGTCTTTCTGCGTGTTCCCGGGAAGTGTACCTCGTTTACCTTGATCTCCACGGAAGAACGCTTCTCGCCGTTCTTTTCAAAGGTGGAACTTCTAAGGTTGCCGACTACGGTGATCATCTCGCCCTTAGAGAACATATCGTTGATGAACTCTGCATTGTGATTCCATGCGGTGCAGTTGAAGAAGTCGGTCTCGGGCTTCTCAGCACCCTTTTTCTTGGGGCGGTCAACTGCGATGCGGAATTTGCAGAGGGGTGTCTCGCCTGTGTAGCGGAGTTCAGGATCGGCAGTAAGTCTGCCTGTTTCGATTACGATGTTGGTCATAGTGATTACCTTTCCTTTCTTGGTTTCGGGTTTCTTTTCGTTTGCTGTGATTATATTATACTATGCAATATCCCTATTGTCAAGTATAATTTTCGGAAGTTTTTGAATTTCGGCAATGCGCAGCACAAATGACATTTTCCTCGGTGTACTTTCACCAAAATTTCGATTATACTTGACATATCCCTATCTATATGATAGAATGGATATAATAACCGAAATCGGGGTGATAAGATGTATAAACACACCTGTCAGCTCTGCGGAATGGAGTTTGAATCGCCGTCCGCAAGAGCGAAATACTGTATCTACTGCCGTGACAAGGCTCAGGTCATGCGGAACAGGGCATACAAGGAGAAGAAGCAAGCCGGAGAAGCTGTTGCAATCTGCAGCGAACAGGTCTGCTCACTCTGCGGAAAGACCTACACGGTGACGGCAGGCTCTCAGAAATACTGCAAGGAATGCCAGGGAAAACAGGCTCGTTCAAAGAAAATATCCTCAAACGCTCAGTATGCCAAAGCAAATTACAAGACGTTAAAACTTTATGTGTCCGCCGAGGAGCGTGATGCGATCAAGGCTTATGCCGAGTCGATGGGTATGAGCGTCAATAAATTGATGCTCACGGCGTTGGAGGAGTTTAAAACAAATCATGGTAAGGAGATTAAAAAATGAGTCAAGATGAAAAACAATTTCCGCTTATTTCAAAAAAGAATTGTTGCATTTATCTAAATAGGATTATTTCATCTTGTGAACTTTGCATGGACAAAATGAAATATTATAATATTGAGCTTAAGGAATATGTTGACAAGTTCAATGGAAAGGACATAGTTCCTTATAAGATATATAGCGAAATGGTTGATAAATCTTACAATGTAATTTCGTATCTTGTCAATCTGCTTGGAGATTCCCAAGCAGTCGCTATATCATATTTTAAATATCGAAAGTACATTGGAAAGCTTGCCAAAAAAGGGAATACTGATATTCCATTATTAGAAGCTACGGAGGAAATAACAGATCTTCTTAATCAATTTAATAGAGAGAGAAACTGGCTTAATCATATTCCTGAATCGTTGTTGATTCAAGAGTTAAAACTGGTTGATGATGGGAAAATGGAGTTTCCTATGAATCCGGTTGAAATTACCCATTATAATTATGTGACTTTTGAATACTTTAATCATTTGTACTTATCAAATTGTGAATTCTATGAACGAGCCAGAAAACTGATTCAGTTTGCCAAAAAAGAGTATTCTATGCTTATGGAATGTAGTGTACTGTATCCAAGAATTTACTCGGATAAACCATTAAGTAATGATAAAAGTGCTGCTGCAATAGAATCTGCCAAAAAGCAAGGAATTAAAGGAGAATAAAAATTCATTCCAAATCCCCACTCTTTTTCCGCTTCCTGCGCTGTTCTTCCTCGGCTCGTTCCTGTTCATTGCTGAGGTACTGCTCGATCTTCTGCAAGCTCTTTGACAGCGTTTCGGTCTCATCAGCTGTCTGAGTATAAAGCTGTTTCTTCTGCTTCTGCTCGGCTTCAAGATCACCAATAGTTTTCCGTAAAAGCTCAAGGCTCGGTACACTTCCCGAAGGGTACCAGTCTTTGAGCTTTTTTACTGCCTTTTGGTACTCGTCAAGTTCGTAACAGTATTCGCTGTGAAACTTCTTTTTCTCCCTGCCCGTAAGCATTTTGAAGTGTTCGTTGTACGGTCTGTACTTAACATACAGCTCCACAAGTTTCAGCTGTTTGCTGAGGTCTCCGATCTGCATACGGATACGGTCCAGCTCGTCCTGCAATTTCATCTGTCTGCCGAAAGATTCCTGTGCAGCACTCACGGTTTCTTCATAGGTAAGTCCACGCTTGGCGATCTCGTTCATCGCCTTGCTGACTTCCTTCATGTTTGCCCTGTCCGCCCAGCGTGTGAGTGCTGGTGCTTGCAGGAATTTGTCGGCGGTTGTCCTGATGATCTTTGCCCTCGGAGCATAAGCCATAAACTGCTTGTTGTTTTCAATGCGGGACTTTATGCGCGGAGTTTCGTAAAACCACCCCAAAGTCCTCGCTCTGGTCATCTTGGCTCTCGGATTGTTCTCCCTCTGTTCCGCAAGCATAAATTTGAGGTCTATCTTGTGACTCGGGTTGTATTCGACAAGCACACCGAAGTCGGCGCACTTTTTAAGAAAGTCCTCAAAATCATCGCTTACCTTTATGACCTGATCTATCGCATATTTCAGCTTGGATTTCCACGAAAGATGAAGCTGATCCACCGTCCATTCATAGTAGGATTTGCCCTTTGAACTTTCGTGATCCTCAATGACCGACAAGCCGTGTTCACGGCAAATCTCATCGGACAGCTTCATAAGTTTCTTTGTGGCATATTCGCTTTTCCTGTTTTCTAAGGTCTCAAATGTCCTGTGGTTGTCGCTGTTCACATTATTAAAAATGCAGTGAACGTGGATATGGTTTGTATCGGTGTGGACTGCAAGATAATACTGATACTCTCCGTGGAGTAATTTATCCGCTAATTCCTTGCCGACTTCAAGAGCCTTTTCGGGAGTGATCTCCCCAGGGGCAAAGCTCTGAATGAAATGCTGAGACAGCACCGAACTTCTCTTTGTTCCCAAAGCCCTGACAGCTTCAAAATCCCTGCTTGCCTGATATGGATCGGGACTGCACCCGTAAGCATAGATCAATCTTCGGTTTTCGGTCTTTGCTGGGCT
>CAMVOF010000242.1:0-3287 GCA_947169055.1 uncultured Clostridia bacterium | reverse complement strand
CTCCCTCGGGAAGATGACGGCTTCGGGGTTCAGAGGATCCCGTCTGTTGGCAAAGTTCAGGACATCCTGTTCTCTTTTTCGCTTAAGATCGTTGGTCTTTTTGTGTATCATTTCCCTGACCTGCTGCTCGATAGCGCTTTTGGATATTCCCTGCTCGTTGGCAAGCCTTGTGATATAGATGTCTCTTTCCACAGGGGAATGCAGCTTGATGATTATCTCGCAGGCCTTGCGGATGTAATCGGCCTTACCGGTATCGGTGGAGGTGTTTGATCCGCCTCTGGCATTTGAGAGCTCAAAAGCTACCGAATCAACGGCTTTATCGAGGACGTGCTCGAATTTTGCTTTTCCGAATTTGTTAATGTATTCGTCGGGGTCCTTTGCGCCCTCCATGATGGCAACATAGGCTTTAAGATCGGCTTCTCTCAGCAAGTCGATGGCTTTTTTTGCAGCCTTTTGTCCTGCTTCGTCCGAGTCGTAGCATATGATGACTTCCTTGGCATAGCCGGACATGAGTTTGACCTGCTCGGGCGTCAGTGAAGTTCCGCAGGAAGCGACAGCGTTCTCAAAGCCTGCCTGATTGAGGGATATTACGTCAAGATTTCCTTCGCAAAGAAGCAGCCTGCCGGTCTTGACGGAAACGTTCTTTGCAAAATTCATGGAGAAGAGATAGCGCTCTTTGGTATATGCAGGTGTCGCCTTGGAATTGAGGTACTTTCTCTTGTCGTCGTTTGAAAGGGCTCTTCCGCCGAAGCCGACGATATTTCCTCTCAGGTCAAAAAACGGAAACATTGCCCGATTTACAAAGAAATCAAAAGTATTCCTTGTGTTTTTCTGTGAACGGGAGATAAGGCTCGCTTCTTCAAGCTCTTTTTCGGTGAAGCCTTCCGCCAGCATATGGTCTTTGAGCCTTGACCAGCTGTTGGGAGCAAAGCCCATTCCGTATTTCATTATGGTCTGGGCTGTAAGCCCTCGCTTGGCAAGGTATTCTCTGCAAGCCTTGCCGTCGGGCGAGCGCAGGCAGTCGTAGAAAAACCTTGCGGCTTTTTTGTTCATCTCGTAGATGCGCTTGCGCTTATCTACAGAGGCGTTATTATAGCCGGGATTCTCCGGAACTGTCATTCCGCTCCTGTCAGCAAGGAACCTTACGGCATCCATATAATCGAGGCTGTTATAGCGCATCGTAAAGGTTATAACATCACCGCCGGCACCGCAGCCGAAACAATGGAAGTATTCCCGCTCGGGGTGGACATGGCACGACGGCGTTTTTTCGTTATGGAACGGGCACAGGCAGACGTAATCTCTTCCCGTCCGTTTAAGGGTGACGTATGTACCCATTACATCGGCGATAGGATTAGCAGCCTTTAGCCTTTCGATAAAATCAGCCGGCAGCGCCATCGGTGACCTCCTTGGATGTTATGTGACCTTCCAGGCGGAAGGAATGAAAATATCTGTGAATGTATCTATCGCATATCCGTCGGACATTCCGGAGATGTAATCGCAGACTGCTCTTTCAACTCCGTACTGTTCGGCAAGCGAGGCATAGACCTCAGGCATCTTTTCTACGTTTTTGCAGAAATACCTGTAAAGCTCCGCAAGCATCTCCTGAGCCTTTGTTTCTTCGGATTTACATTTCGGGTTGCGGTAAACGCTGTCGAACATAAAGCGATGGAGCTTGTTATATGCTTCGGCGATGCCGTCGTGCATCCCGATAGTAGGCTCGCCGTTCTCGACGTATATGCCCTTTTCTATTATCGAGCCCACAAGGGTCGTTATCCTCTCGGATTTGGAGTTGCCGAGGATATCGGTGATCTCTTTCGGGATATCATTTTCCGTTATGATACCGCCTCTGATCGAATCGTCGATATCATGGTTTATATAAGCGATAACGTCGGCAAAGCGTACCGTATAGCCTTCAAGTGTCTCGGCTTTCTGATTGGTATGCTTCAGAATGCCGTCTCTGACTTCGTATGTAAGGTTAAGACCCTTGCCGTTGTTTTCAATAAGCTCAACGACTCTTATACCCTGCTCGTAGTGCTTGAAGCCAGAGGGGCAAAGATCGTTAAGGGCTCTTTCCCCTGCGTGGCCGAAGGGGGTATGCCCAAGATCGTGACCCATAGCTATAGCTTCGGTAAGGTCCTCGTTAAGTCGAAGAGCCCTGGCGATAGTCCGTGCTATCTGGCCAACTTCAAGGGTGTGGGTAAGGCGTGTTCTGTAATGGTCTCCGGTAGGTGATAAAAAGACCTGGGTCTTGTGCTTGAGACGTCTGAATGAATTGGAGTGGATTATCTTGTCTCTGTCACGCTGAAATTCCGTCCTGTAATCGCAGGGCTCAGCAAAAAGCTCACGGCCTTTGGTCTCGGAAGAAAGGCAGGCGTATTCGCAAAGCATTGAGCGTTCAAAATCCTCGTATCTTTCTCTGGGTCTCAAATCTATCGCCTCCCTTTCGGCGCAGCATTGCCGCAAAGTCATTACAATATATTATACTGAATGAGTATCAAAAAATCCTTTATTTTGACGTATTTTTATTCAAAATCCCGCCAGAGAGAAGTTTCCTCCTTTATTTCAACTCTGCCGTTTGAGATGTCAACGATCTTATCTCTGAATTTGGCAGTGCTTTGCTGCTTGACGAGCACGGTCAGAGATACGTTATCGGCAAAGTTCTCGGAGCAGAGTTTTGCGCCGAATTCCGGCAGGATGTATGATATTTTTCCGTAAACAGGGTAATCGCAGCGAATAGTGAACTCTGAGCACAGACACATATTTTTCCTGACTGCTGCGTCGAGAGCGAGCTTGCAGGCGTGGGAATAGGCTCTGACAAGCCCTCCGCCGCCGAGTAGGATACCTCCGAAATATCTTGTAACAACGATACAGATATCCGTCATCTCGTTTTTCAACAGCACATCAAGGACAGGAACGCCGGCTGTACCCTGGGGTTCGCCGTCGTCGGAATAACGGGAGGTGTTACCGTCTTTAACGATATAAGCGTAAACGTTGTGCCTTGCTTTGCGGTGCTTGGCTTTAACTGAATTGATGAATCCTATGGCTTCATCGCTTGTCTCGACATGGCATATCTGCCCGATGAACTCGGACTTTTTCTCGATAAAGCTCGCTTCGGCACTGCCTTCTATGGTTCTGTATTCGTCGTTCAATCTTCTCACCGCCCCTGCTGATGTAACAAAAAAGAGCGGATAACCGCTCTTTTTAAATTACTCAAGATTAAATCTCTTCTTGAATCTGTCAACACGTCCGCCGGTATCAACAAGCTTCTGCTTGCCGGTGAAGAACGG
>CAMVOF010000241.1:0-3324 GCA_947169055.1 uncultured Clostridia bacterium | reverse complement strand
CTTGTTATCGCCGGAGATGTCGCAGATATACTCCTTGCCCTGCTCGTTGCAGGGGATAGGGATATTGGTGGATTTATCCTCGCTCTTTTCCACGTAATAGAGGGCATATTTTCCGCCGTCCTCGCCTTCAAAGCTAAGGGGAGAGGAAAGGGTATATTTCTTGAGATACTCGATATACTCCTCGAGGCACAAGTCGTTATAGAACATTATCTCGGCGTGGGGAGCTCCGACGTATCTGTAATGGTTCGCCATAGCTTCGACGCCTGTCTCGTCCTCCTTGCCCTCGGGGTAGCGGAGGATAAAGCCGTACTTATAGCTGTTGCTTCCGAACCAGGCGTAATCTCCCTCACCTGTGAACTCGGGGAATGTACCCTCGTCCTTCATGCAGAGCCTCAGGTCTATGGCAAGGCCGGACTCATGCTCGAAGCAGGGCTTGTCTCTCTCGGTTGAGGTATTGTAGATATCCGTAGCCATTATGGTGGAGAGCCCTGTCTTGTTGTAGAAGTCGGTTATCATCCTGTTGTAGGCGGTGAGCATCCTGCGGCTGCCCTGGAGCTCGGTTGTGCTTGCCCAGGCTATCTGCTCGCCGTTTGAGTCGAAGAGATAGTGATAGATGCCGTCGAGGTCGCCGGGAGTGCCGTTGAACCGGAACGC
The DNA here is from genome assembly GCA_947169055.1 of uncultured Clostridia bacterium. Lineage (GTDB taxonomy): Bacteria > Bacillota > Clostridia > Oscillospirales > Ruminococcaceae > FB2012. Next base: position 2,670 of record CAMVOF010000241.1, on the reverse strand, counting down.
TGAATTGAGGATGAGAAGGTCACCTTCTCCGAGAGCTTCCTTGTTGCGGACGTTATAATAGGAGCAGTTGTTCTCGAAGCCCTCTGCGCTGAATTTCGAGCTTTCCTCGGTATCGGAGGCTGCTGCGGGAACTGCCTGGTGTCTTGAAGAAGCATCCTGCTGGTCCTGCTTGGGGATGTCGTCGCTGCAGGCGCGGCCTATTGCAAGGGTAGTGAGCAGTATCGCTGCCATTGCAAGGGCTATATTCTTGTATTTCAGCCTTTTGAATACGCTGCTGTCCGCCACCGACGATCCCTCCTTTGTTTATTTCAGCCTTCGGGCATAGCTATACACCATAATTATAGCACATTCCAAAGCCCGTGTGAATATTTTTTTATAACTTTTAATAATTTCAGCTTTTTGCACAAAATACGGCTTCTGTTTTTTGCACTTTGCCTATATATGGTATTTTGCAGAAAAGCAAAGTTTGGGCAAAAAAATCGCAACTGTACAAAAAATTGCCTTTAAAAAAGCAAAGAGATGTGCTATAATATAAGGTGTGATAACATCGGCAGACGAAAGCTCTGCCCGAAACGACCGAGGAGATACTATGGAAAACAACTACCACGCGCTTAAAAACAGAGCGCTTGAAAAATATTTCAGCCGCATGAACGAGCAGCAGCAAAAGGCTGTGTTCAAGATCAAAGGCCCTCTGCTCATCCTTGCAGGTGCAGGCAGCGGAAAGACCACCGTGCTCATCAACCGCATAGCAAACATGATACATTTCGGCAGCGCCTACAACGACGAACATGGCTACGGCCTCCATTCCGAGGAGGAGCTGGCTTTCCTGCGGGATTACGCCGAAGGCAGGACTGACGACGGCACGGAGCTTGCGAACATCGTGGCTTACGAGACCATAAACCCCTGGAACATACTGGCCATAACCTTCACCAACAAGGCTGCCGGAGAGCTGAAAGACAGGCTGGCCGGGATGCTCGGGGATGAGGGGGAGGGCGTTATGGCAGCAACGTTCCACTCTCTCTGCGCAAGGATACTCAGGCGTGAATGCAAGGTTCTGGGCTACGGCAGCAACTTCACGATCTACGATGCCGACGATTCCCTGCGGCTGTGCAAGCAGGTGCAGAAGGATCTCGATATCGCCGAGAAGCTCTTCCCCCCGAGGGCAGTGCTTGCGGAGATCTCCCGCGCAAAGGACAGGCTCGAGACTCCCGAGGACATGGCTGCCGAGGGTCAGAACGACTACAAGCTGCGGACCGTTGCAAGGATCTACGCTGAGTACCAGCACAGGCTGAAGGAATCCAACGCCATGGATTTCGATGACCTCATCTGCCTGACGGTAAGGCTGTTTGAGCAGGAGAGCGATGTCCTCGACCACTATCAGAACCTTTATAAATACATAATGGTGGACGAGTATCAGGATACTAACATGGTGCAGTTCAAGCTCGTTGCTCTGCTTGCGAAGAAATACGGCAACCTCTGCGTCGTGGGCGACGACGACCAGAGCATCTACAGCTTCCGGGGAGCTACCATAGAGAACATCCTCAACTTCGAGGAAGTATTCGGCTGCGATCCCGAGCACGATGTCATAAGGCTGGAACAGAACTACCGTTCGACCCAGAACATCCTCACCTGTGCCAACGAGCTCATCAAAAACAACACCCAGCGCAAGGGCAAGAATCTCTGGACCTCTGCCGGCGACGGCGAGAAGGTAAATATCTACCGTGCTGCCGACGAACGCTCCGAGGGGCTTTTCATTGCCGAAACAGTGCTGGAGAACGTGAAGAACGGTGCCCGTTACAGCGACCACGCTGTGCTCTACCGCATGAACGCCCAGTCGCGGGAGATAGAGCTTGCCATGACGCGCTGCGGCGTACCTTACAGGATATACGGCGGCCTCAAATTCTACGACCGCAAGGAAGTCAAGGATATGCTGGCGTACTTGCAGGTGATAAACAACCATAACGATATGCTGAGGCTCAGGCGTATAATCAACGAGCCCAAGAGAGGCATCGGAGAAGCGACGGTGAATTCCATCGAGCAGATTTCCTCCGACCTGGGACAGGACCCCATAGAGATAATGACGGACTCGGATGCCTTTGCGCCGATAGCAAGGCGTTCGGGCAGGCTTCGTCCTTTGGCGGAGATGTTCGCATACCTCACGGACATCGCAGAGAATATGTCCCTTGCAGACCTTCTTGACGAGCTGCTGGACAAGACCGGCTACGCCGAGATGCTGGAAAACAGCGGCGACGAGGGCCAGATGCGTCTCGAGAACATCGAGGAGCTGAAATCGTCCATGGCCGAATACGAGGAGAATGCAGAGGAGCCTTCTCTCTCCGGCTATCTCGAGGAGATCTCCCTCTACACCGACATCGACCGCTACAACGCCGACGACGATTTCGTTTCGATGATGACTGTCCACTCGGCGAAGGGCTTGGAATTTCCCTGCGTTTTCATCGCAGGCGCAGAGGAGAATGTCTTCCCGTCATCGCGCAGCAGCGATACGGAAGCCGAGATACAGGAGGAAAGACGTCTTGCCTACGTTGCCATAACCCGGGCTAAGAGAAAGCTCTGGATGATACACACCGACCAGCGCAGGCTCTACGGTTCCTATTCCTACAACAAGCCCTCGCGGTTCATCAAGGAGCTTCCGCCGGACAATATCGAAAA
>CAMVOF010000240.1:0-3338 GCA_947169055.1 uncultured Clostridia bacterium | reverse complement strand
GGTGAGATACACGTTCTCGAGGGTTATCCTGCCCACATAGCCGGCTTCTATCTTGATGTGTATGTCGCTTCTGATGTTCGGAGCACCGATGACTGCGATGTCCTTATATACCATGGTGCCGTGACCCACAACGATCTCCGTGCAGCCGTCCTTGACGAGTGCCGCAAGGGAAACTCTGTTGGTCTTTCCGGCGATGTATTTGTGGTCACTGCCAAGCTGGCTCTCTCTGTGGCAGGTTTCGATCTCGGCTCTTACCCTGCCGTCGATGCTGTCGATGAATTCCGGCGCGGGTCTGCCTGTGTAGAAACCCTGTATCAGATCGACGCCCAGCAGTATAACAGACCTCATCTCTTCATAGGTCTCAACGCCCTCTGCAAGGGCTTTGATGCCGTTGTCGTGGCAGAAGCCGATTATCTCTCTTACGAAATGCTGCTTCTGGGGATCGTTGGGTATATCCGACAGCAGCGCACGGTCGATCTTTACGTAGTTTGGCATATAGCGGATCAGGTTGCTGACGTTTGAATAGCCCGTGCCGTAGTCATCGACGGCTATCTCGTTGCCCGTCATACGGAAGATGTTCTTCATCCGTTCAAGCTCTCTGTCGTCAAGCTCGGCACCCTCCGTCAGCTCAACGACAACATTGTCAGAATGCTTTTTCAGACAATCCACGAGCCTCTCGAAATCCTCGCCTTCCATGCGTATGCCGGGGATGCTGTTTACGAATATCTTTATGCTGCCCAGCAGCTCCTTGTTTTTTTCAACTATATCGAGGACGTTGAAGAAGGTGGCCTTTTCAACATCGGCGAGCCTGTTCTGCATATCGCTGTACTTGATTATCGAAAGGGGAGCTATCTTCTTTTCGGTATCCGAGCGCATAAGGGCTTCAAAGGAATATATAGCACCGTCAACGGTGTTCACTATGGGCTGGAAATAATATTTCAGCAGGTTGTCGTCGAGGATATGGCTAACAAGGCCGTAGTCTGCCTTTTCCTCGTCGGAAAGGCTCTCGTAAGCTGCACCTGCCGCAGCGAACTTGCTGTTCTTCATCTTGTTGAGCTTGTCCCGGAGGTTCTGCAGGGCAAACTGTCTCCAGAGAGCTTCAAAGCTCCTTGATACAAGACCTATCCACCTGCGGAAGATGTCGTCGTAGCTCCTGGCCTCTTTTCCGTAGTTCACCGCTGCATAGCCGAAGCACTGATCGCCGCAGAAAACAGGGGTGAAGAAGAAAGCTGTGGGGTAGCTTCTCTCGGCATTGAGATCCGGCAGCAGCTCGCTCCTTGAAAAGTCCTTGTCCGTTCCCGCGAGGCCGTCCATCCTGTCGCTGTTGTAGCGGACGGCATAGAGCATCCTGTCGGTGTAGCCGCTGTTGCTGACTCTCAGCTCCGAGTTCTGCTCCATGTATTTCCAGGGCGAGCAGAGGCAGAGGTGGAAGCTTTCTGCTCCGGGTATCTGATAGGCATAGGAATACACAGCCCCCAGGAAATCCGAAAGCGAATTCACGGACATGAGGCTGTCCGCCATTGTGTTGTTTATTGAATCAAAGCCTTCCTCCGAGATGACCGTTCCCCATTCCTTTCTTTTCAGGCTGTAGGAAGGCATGGTGCAGTTCTTGCAGCCGCAGGATTCTCCTATGAGCAGAGAAGACTTCACGTTGAATGGCGCAGTCTCTCTTCCGCGGAGGGTATTCTCCATATACTCAGCCGCGTAGCTGCCCAGCTCCTCTGCCGGGATAAGGGAGGAGGTTATGGATTTCGGCGCTGTCTGCCCCTCAAAGGAGGAGTCGTAGCTGACCACTGCGATGTCCTCGGGTATGCGGACACCGTTTGCTTCCAGAGCCTTGCAGAGACCGATAGCCATAGGGTCGTTGGCGCAGACAACAGCCTCGGGGAGCTTGCCGCCGGAGAGCAGCTTCTCGGCACAGAACTCACCGCTCTGATACCAGAAGTCTCCGTGTATTATCCTGTCCTTGCTGACTTTCAGCCCGTGCTGCTCCATGGCATCGGTGTAGGCCTTTTGTCTCTGTATCGAATGCTTATGCCATTTCTTTCCCGAAAGGAAAGCTATGTCCTTAAAGCCGTGTACTTCTATAAGATGAGATACCAGCTCTACGACAGCCGAGTAGCCGTCGGTGAAAAGGCTCTTGAAAAGCTTGCTGTCCTGCTCGATTATGAGGACCGGCTTCCTGAAGTTCTTGTACAGACGTTCTTCGAGGCGCTGGGCAACACCTGCGGTCTGAATGGTGTCCGAGAGGATAACGGCTCCGTCAAACATCCCGGGCTCGGGCAAAAAGAAGATGTTGGCCTCTCCGCGCTCACGTTCGGCGGTGTCCTGATACTTCTTGTACATCGAAAAAACGCACACGTCGGTATCCTGCGAGAACGCTGTTTTCAGATAGCCGGTGATGAACCTGCTCTGATAGCTCTCGTCAGCCTGTCCCACGTATATCGCTATGCGCTTTCTTCTCTCTGCCATTCCTCTCACCTCGCAGTGCGGCCGTGTGTATAAAAGTCCTAAAAAAATTTTACCCTATAATAAAGAATTTGTCAATAGTTATGAGAGATTATTCGCCCTGCAAAAGCAAATTATCCTCTTTTGAGAAAGAAAAACTCCCGAAAAGTTGACAAAATATGTGTTTCCACTCTTGAAACACAGACTAAAATAATGTATAATAGTATCAATATCGAAATAACTTACGCCCGGAAAGGATGATCCCCGTGGCAAATATAACCGTCAAGTATTACTCTCAGTGCCTTTGCAGGCAGAACACCTTTGAGCTCTGTATCCCCAACGACACCTACCGCGACCTGCCGTGGGAAAAGGCGGAGCAGGGCAACAAAGCCCTAAAGACCCTTTTCCTGCTCCACGGCTATTCCGGCTGTGCCGAGAACTGGCTTCCGCCTCAGCTTGCCGAGGAGTACGGCCTTGCAGTGGTTATCCCCAACGGCGAGAACGGCTTCTGGCTCGACGGCCTTTCCACGGGCCATAAGTTCTGCACCATGCTGGGTGAAGAGCTGCCGGATTACCTGAGAAAGACCTTCGGCCTCTGCAATTCCGCGGAGTATACCGCAGTCCTCGGCCTTTCCATGGGAGGCTTCGGAGCTCTGCATACCGGCCTTGCCTATCCCAATCAGTTCGGCAAGATAGGTGCTATGTCCTCGGCGCTGATAGTCCACGAGGTTGCAGGCATGAAGCCCGGTGAGGGCAACGGCATCGCAAATTACGAATACTACCGGGAATGCTTCGGCGAACCTGAAAATGTCCTCGAAAGCCCAAGCAACCCGGAGTTCCTGGTGGATAAGCTCATCGCCGAAAACAAAAAGCTACCGGAGATCTATATG
>CAMVOF010000239.1:0-3372 GCA_947169055.1 uncultured Clostridia bacterium | reverse complement strand
TTTATAGCAAGCCAGATGTCCAACTGCCTGATGGATACCGTGTCGGTGGATATAAACGCAAACAACTGTACATTCAAGGCTTCGGGCTATTCTGTTAAGTTCGACGGCTTTACAGTGCTTTACGAAGAAACAAAGGACGACGAGGAAGAGAGCGGAAACGTTCTTCCTGCACTCCGCAAGGGAGATGTTGTGGACCTCGTGTCTTTGGGAGGCAACCAGCATTTCACTCAGCCTCCTGCAAGATATACCGAAGCATCTCTCGTCAAGGCCTTTGAGGAAACAGGCATAGGCCGTCCTTCGACCTACGTTCCGACTATAACGAATATCCTCTCTAAGAATTACATCGAGAGAGACGGCAAGCAGCTCAAGCCCACACCCCTCGGAGAAGTCACAAACGAGTTCATGAAGGATCACTTCGATATGATCGTTGACATCGACTTCACCGCAAAGATGGAAAACCGCCTCGACCAGGTGGAGTGCGGCTCCAAGAGCTGGACAAAGACCCTCGACGACTTCTACAAGGATTTCGCAGGAGAGCTTGAACAGGCCGAAAAGGATATGGACGGCAAGCGCATCCAGGTACCCAGCGAGACCACAGACGAAGTCTGCGAGGTATGCGGCAAGCCTATGGTCATAAAGATAGGCAAGTTCGGAAAATTCATGGCCTGCTCCGGATTCCCGGATTGCAGGAACACCAGAAAGATAATCCAGGAAACAGGCGGAGCCTGTCCCTACTGCGGAAAGAGAGTCCTGCTCAAAAAGTCCAAGCGCGGCAAGAAATACTACGGCTGCGAGGACAACCCCGAGTGCTCGTTTATGACATGGGATGTCCCCACCGAGGAAAAATGTCCCCAGTGCGGTTCGACCCTTTTCAGAAAGGGCGGAAAGAACGGCTCTCTTATCTGCCATAAAGAAAACTGCGGCTTTGAAAAAAGCCTGAACAATGGCGGTTAAGGTCGTCGGTGCAGGACTTGCCGGCTGTGAAGCAGCCTGGCAGCTGGCACTGAGAGGCATAAAGACCGAGCTTTACGAGATGAAGCCGAAGAAGTATTCTCCGGCTCATAAATATCCCGGCTTCGCGGAGCTCGTATGCTCGAATTCGCTGAAAGCAGAACGCCTTGCTTCTGCGGCAGGTATGCTCAAGGAGGAAATGAGAAGGCTCGGCTCGCTTACGATGAAATGCGCCGATATGTCAAGAGTTTCCGCAGGCGGTGCTCTTGCCGTTGACCGCACAAAGTTCTCTGATCTTGTGACGGAGCATATCAGAGCGAACGAGAATATCACCGTCATCGACGAGGAAGTCACCGAGATACCCGAGGGCAGCGTGATAATCGCAACGGGACCTCTGACCTCCGATGCTCTTGCAAAAAGCATTTCCGGGCTTTGCGGCGAGTATCTCTATTTCCACGATGCCGCAGCTCCAATAGTCTCTTTCGAGAGCATAGATATGAGCAAAGCCTTCTTTGCCGCAAGATACGGCAGGGGAGATGCAGATTATATCAACTGCCCCATGGACAAGGACGAGTATCAGGCCTTCCATGCAGCACTTGTGAGCGCCGAGAGCGCAGAGCTCAAAAGCTTCGAGAAAGAGCATTTCGGAAAAGACGGCTTCAAGGTCTATGAAGGCTGTATGCCCGTTGAAGTCCTTGCCAAGAGAGGGGAAGATACCCTCCGCTTCGGACCGCTGAAACCCGTTGGGCTTACCGACCCGAGAACCGACAGAAGACCCTATGCAGTGGTACAGCTCAGAGCCGAGAATGCTCAGGGCACCATGTATAACCTTGTGGGCTTTCAGACGAACCTGAAATTCCCCGAGCAGAAGAGAGTCTTCTCAATGATACCCGGGCTGGAAAATGCCGAGTTTTTCAGATACGGCGTGATGCACAGGAATACCTTCATCGACTCCCCGAGGCTGCTGAACGAGCAGTTCAATATGCGCACAAGACCCCAGCTCTTCTTCGCAGGTCAGATAACCGGCGTCGAGGGATATATCGAGTCAGCGGCAAGCGGCATCTTTGCCGGGCTGAATATGGCGAGAATGATCGAGGGCAAGTCCCTTGTCTCGCTGCCGAAGGAGACCATGCTGGGAGCACTCACGAAATACATCAGCGACCCGGGAGTCATGGTTTTCCAGCCTATGGGCTGCAATATGGGTATCCTGCCGGAGCTTCCCGAAAGGATAAGAAATAAGCAGGAGAAATATCAGGCGCTTGCCGACAGAGGTCTCAAAGCCCTCGACGAGCTGCTTGATGAGATAAAAGACTAAACACGGCATTTGTACCCTCAGGCTTTTTTAAAGCTTTCGAGGGAACTAAAAAGGAGAAATAGATATGAATATCGTTATGGACGCTTTCGGCGGTGACAACGCACCGCTTGAAGTCATCAAAGGCGCTATAGATGCGCATAATGATTTTAAAGTCGATATAACCCTTGTGGGAGACGAGGAGAAGATCAAAACCTGTGCTAAAGATAACGGCCTTGATATAAGCGGCCTTAAGCTCAGACAGGCTGATGATGTCATAGATATCTGCGACGACCCCAAGTCCCTTATGAAGAGCAAGAAGAATTCCTCTATGGCTGTCGGTATGAGAATGCTGGCTGACGGCGAGGGCGATGCCTTTGTTTCGGCAGGCTCGACAGGAGCTCTGCTTGTGGGCGGAACTTTCATCGTCAAGAGGATCAAGGGCTTGAAGCGTCCTGCTCTTGCAACACTCCTTCCCACCACCGACAAGCCCTGTATGCTCCTTGACAGCGGCGCAAATGCCGAATGCCGTCCCGATATCCTTGTTCAGTTCGGACTCATGGGTTCGATCTATATGAACAAAGTTATGAAGATGGAGAACCCGAAAGTTGCACTCGCAAATATCGGCGCAGAGGCAAGCAAGGGCAGACCTATCGAGCTAGAGACCTATCCGCTGATGCAGCAGGCACCTTTCAACTTCACAGGCAATATCGAAGCAAGGCATATCCCCTTTGACGAAGCAGACGTTGTTGTAGCAGACGGCTTCTGCGGAAACCTCATCCTCAAGACCTACGAGGGAATGGGCAAGTTCTTCGCCAAGTCCATAAAGGATATGTTCTATAAAAACGCAAAGACAAAGATCGCAGCCGCTATGATGATGGGCGATCTCAAAGCCTTCAAGAAGTCTCTTGACTATTCCGAATACGGCGGAGCTCCGCTTCTCGGAACAAGAAAGGCAGTTATCAAGGCTCACGGCTCCTCAAATGCCCGTGCCTTCTATAACGCAGTAAGACAGGCAAAGGAGTTCATAGCCTCCAATGCGATAAATGAGATATCAGAGGTGCTCACAAAGATGAAGAGCGCCGATAACGAAGCCGACGACTGATCTTATCGAAAGGAAGTGCCGCAAT
>CAMVOF010000238.1:0-3404 GCA_947169055.1 uncultured Clostridia bacterium | reverse complement strand
ATAATTGAACTCTGATACAATTATAGCAGTGTGAACACCGTGCTCCTAACAGGAAGCGATGCGCCTCAGCGAACTTCTCCGTATATCGCCTGGGTTGTTTTAGCTCCGCATTTCGGGCATATATAATGACTCTTCCAGCCGTTCTTTGAAGTTGACCTTTCAAAGTACATCGTATTGCCGCAGTTCGGACATTTATTATATGACGGAGCATGAGAATATGTCACATCAAGTAAAATACAGTAATCATTGCTCCAGCAGGTGCTGCCCGCTTCTACGGTTGCGGCGCAGCCCTGTGCCGCCCAATCCCTGCTGCCGCCGGCAGCCTTATCCATATCCTCCAGGTCCAATTCCACGGTCTCCGCACTGACAGCTTTGCAAAGCTCAGCTTTTGCTGCGATCAGTTCCTCATCTGTCACCTCATAACCAAGCTCCGCTGCGGCCTCTGCCGCCTGTGCCGGAGACTTATCTGCAAGACGAGCCTTTAGTTCCTCGTCCGAAAGCACCTTATTCAGAAAATCTGCTGCTTTGTTGTTAGCCATTGTGATTACCTCCTGTAAACATTATTCATATCTGATCCGTTGGAACTGTACAGTCCTCACTTCAATGAATGCGGAGGTATCTCTATCTTTTCAGCACCGCAGCCCGGGCATTTGTATCTGATCTTCGGCATTCCGTGATCGACATAGCTCTCATCATGATACATTGCTGTGCCGCAGGACGGACATTTGATAGATGTGGGTCTGTGGATATAAGTCACATTTGCGAGGAAGCAGAAATCGTTTCCCCAGCACCAGCTGCCCTCCTCTACGGTCGCAGCGCAGCCCTGTGCTGCCCAGTCCCGGCTGCCGCCGGCGGCCTTATCCATGTCATCAAGATCAAGCTCCACGACCTCCGGGCTGCTCTGCCGGCGAAGCTCCTTTTCCGATGCAATAAGCTCCTCATCTGTCACCTCATAACCAAGCTCCGCTGCGAGTTCAACTGCCTGAGCGGGAGTCTTATCCGCAAGACGAGCCTTTAGTTCCTTGTCCGAAAGCACCTTATTCAGAAACTCTGCTGCTGTGTTGTTAGCCAATGTGATTACCTCCTTGTATAAAAACTTGTAAAATTTACCTATTTATACTTGTATTTTAACATAGAGGCAATGCTTTTGTCAATACCCATTTTGCTTGCCTGAACCTTTTTTGCAGGATATCAGCTGCAGATCATATAGTACATAGGATACTGTGCTTCGTTCCTGCTCACTGTTGTCCAGCCTATGGATACATAAAGATACAGGTTTTCAGATTCATTATAGCTCTTATCCTTCAGATCAACGCCCTTGTAGTAATAGTTGCGAGCACAGCCTGAGCTCATCTGCATACTTTTCGGCCCGCCCATATTCACCATCATAAAGGCTTTTTCATAATCACTGCCTGTGAACTTGAAGCCCACATATTGCAGAAATTCTCTGAGAGTTTTTCCCGGGTGATAGGTCTTCACATAATTGATAATATACTGCATCTGCTCGGTGCTGAGTATCCTGTCGCCGGGAAGGATGTTCTTGAGCTCTTTTGCAGCGGTGAAATCCGTCCTTCCGAGGGTTTCAAGCATCGGGATATTCTTCTGGGTATTTCCCGAGTGATCGTAGAACATAAGCGGATTGGTGTTTTTCCTGTATTTATTGATACAGGTTTTAACATCTTCGACCTGCTGAAGGATGCTCTTGATCTTATCCACGCAGTAATCAGCATCGCACTCGGCGGATTTGGTACCCTGACGAAGCAGCTGGGCTCTTTCTGCGAGCAGACAATCTATCATCTCAATGCTGCCTTGCAGATAGATCGCGGCTGCATCTCCGATAAAGCTATCTGTCTTCTCGATGGCTTCTTTTCCGAAGCAGACGGATTTGGAATAGTGGTTTACCATGGTCGTGTAGATCGTATTGTTTCCGGAGCTGAGCTTCTTTTCTCCGGTCAGATAATCACCGAGGATGGAAAGGGCGGAAACCGCGTTGTCCTCGTTTACCCATTTCTCACGGGTGCCGATCAGATTTGCCATTTTGATATCCTTTTCCTCCTGGGGCAGATTGTTCCAGCAGGATATCTGATCGAACTGGATGTGTATCTCACGGCAGACACGTTCAAAGTTATTATATGCCTTAACAAATTCAGCCATATCGTTTGCCGAGGCCATGGCTTCGATGAGGTCCTTCTTCATATCCTTCATATCACAGGAAATGCTTCGCATCTTCTTTGCAAGATTGTCCAGGGTGACCTCCGGCTCATCACCGGTGTAAAAGGCTTTCATCATCTGGACGAAGGGAACGGTGACAAACTTTACTTCCGGGAAATTCTCCGCGATCAGACCTGCTGCGCCTTCCGCACTTTTGATAAGCCCTTTCAGCTTATCGTCCGACTTGACAAGCTCAGTGATACCGCTGATCGTTTTATCGGTGTTCTCATCGAGCTTATCCGAGCTTATGCCTTTAGCCGTTGTCATTGTACTTTCCGTTCCGGGTACGTCCATCGCGTATGCCGAGTAAGTTGCTATTACTGTCATTGTCATTACGCACGCCAGTACTGCTGCTAATTTTTTCATTTTGTTCATTTGATTTACCTCCTGTTTAAGATTGTAATTGTGCAACTGTTCCGATTTTGTCTGCGATTTTGTTTTCTTTGCTTCTGTAGAAAAAATGCCGTGTGACCATATATCCGACAAGCCCTGAAGCTATACCGATCACCATGCCTGCAACCACATCGCTGGGATAATGAACGCAGCGTATGATCCTTGAGCAGCCTACGATAACGGGAATAATGAACAATGCCCATGCCCATTTTTTCTTTTCCTTGAGAAGTACGGCTGCCAGTGCGGTGAAGATAAGGAAATTAACTGATGTATGACCGGAGGGGAATGCCGGATCATTTTCAAGGAATCCGCCCGCTTTGGTCCAGTGAGCATTATAGGTATCCCAGAACGGAGTGTTCTGTAAGGTAACGTAAGGTCTGTCTCTTCCGACGGCAAATTTGACTGCCTCCATAGATACAAGACCAACAATGAATGCAACTATCATTGCTACTCCGTATTTTCTTGTCTTTTTCGGAAAGCAGAGGAGCAGGGAAATAACACCGTAAAGCGTGTATCCCAGGCTGTCACCCGTGTATTGACAGAAGTTTGCTATTGCGATCGTAAAGCCGTTTTGAAACCACCATATAAACTTGTATACGGCCGTATCAAAACCGAAAAATAACAGATCGATCATTGTTCCCGACATATTTATCAAGACTCCTTTCGATTCTTTCTTTGTAAGCTCTGTTTAGCTTGATCATATAATACAACACCCATCCTTGCAAAATCGTTGCAAATACCGGGGCCGGGGAAAAATTTTTGAGGCAGTCAAAATTGAATGGGTGAGTAGCGGACTGCCG
>CAMVOF010000237.1:0-3424 GCA_947169055.1 uncultured Clostridia bacterium | reverse complement strand
CTCCCTTACAGTCAGTTCCAGTATCAGATTGAAGGACTGGAAAACAAACCCCACATTCTCCTTGCGATATCTTGTCAGCTCGGTATCTTTAAGGCCGGCAAGTTCAAGTCCGTTCACGGTGACGCTGCCGCTGTCGAAGCTGTCCATGCCGCCCAGCATATTGAGCAGAGTGCTTTTTCCGCTGCCGGAGCTTCCGAGCACGGTGAGCAGTTCGCCGTCGTAAATATCAAGATCAATATCCCTAAGCGCCTGCACGCGGCTCTCTCCGCTGCCGTAGGACTTGCACAGTCCCCGGACGCTCAGTATCCTTTTTTTATCTTCGTTCATAATACATTACCTCTGACAGATCAATAGCCTACGGCGATACCGAGGGCGATAAAGCCGAGCACCAGCAGCAGATTAACGATAAACAGCGGCCAGCTTCTCTTTAGCCATTTGAAGTAGTTTGTCTCGATCATCGAAAGTGAGATCAGCAGCACCGGAGAAGTGGGGAAAAGCAGATTGGTATATCCGTCGGCGAAGGTGTATATCAGCACCGACATTCTGCCCGTAAGTCCCAGATCCATGACCGACAGAAGTCCCATAACAAGTATTGCCTTGGCTGTCGATGACGAAATAAAGAATTCAAGGAACAGCACCACGCCGTAAATTGTCAGCGCTATCAGGAATATGTTCTTTCCCGCTGCAAGGGTATTGATCTGATTGGCTATGGTGGGAAGTATGCCGCCCTCATCAAACACATATTTCACCGAGGCGGAAAGGCTGATAAAAACTATGGTTGGCAGAGCACCTGTGATGCCCTTTAAAAAGCTCCCGAGAACAACCTTGAAAGAGGATCTGCACAGCACTCCGGATACAGGGCCGAAGATGAGGAAATACGCCGTCAGCACCACAACGGTATAGCCCCTTACCGCCGGGATAAGGGAGCAGGTTGTTATCATTACAAGGCTCATTATGAGAAATACACTGTAAACGGTGAGCTTCCGCCTGCGGTCGGTAAAGCCGATTTCCGCAGTTTGAGCTTCGGCGGCGGCTTTCAGCCTGAGATCATGCTCGTAGGTGCAGCTCTTTGCCGGATCCTTTTTTATCATCCTGATATAAAGGAATATAAAACCGAGCAGCAGCAGATACATCACAATAAAAATGACTATCCTGTACCAAACGTTTCCCATGGGATCAACGCCTATGATCTCCGAGGCGAGCAGGACTGTAAAGGGATTTGTTATGGCACTGGCAAATCCGAAGCCGCAGGAGACTATGCACACGAGAAACCCCGTAAAGGAGTCAAAACCGTTCATAACACAGAGTATGGCCGCAATGGGAAGCATGGTGAGCATTTCTTCAAAAAGCCCCAGGAATGCTCCGAAGCTCATGAACAGAAGCGAGAGAACAGCGATCAGCAGGTTTTTCCGGGACTTGAAGCGGTCGGATACAGCGCCCACCAGGGCTTTGATGCCGCCGGTATCGTTCATCACCTGAAACGCCCCGGAGATCACCAGCAGAAATGCCGAAAGCATTATGAGGGTAAGCCCGTCATCCGAGCCGAATACCAGCAGGGGAGCAAGAACACCTTTCCAGATGCTGATGCCCTGTGTATCCTCGATCCGCTCATAGACCGTGTAATCCGTATCGCCGTTCGGAAGCGTCCCAAACCTTCCGGCAGGGATCACATAGGTCAGAACGACAGCTGTAACGAGCAGGACCACAAGCAGGACAAACACCTGAATAAAGGTCTTGAAGGAAATGTCTATCAATGCTTTTTCTTTATCCTTTTTCATTTCGCACCTCGTAAAGCAGGTCTGTTATCAGCGCCCAGCGAGAGGTCTGGCGGCGTTCCTTTACCGGGTAAAAATAATACAGCTCATTCTGATGATAAAGCTCGAACTCGCTGTTGCAGGAGAAAGCGAGGGCGGGCAGCTCACCTATGGGGACTGTGAAGCTGATCTTATCCGAGGAGTATGTGAAACCCTCCTCGGTGAGAGTACATTCGCCGTGTTCCTTGCGAGGACGTCCTCCGTCCTTTGGGAATATCTTTGTATCCACCTCAGTTTGCAGAGCGAAGCCTTCAAGCTCTGCTTTCTCCAGTGCCTTTATCCTGTCGTAGTAGGCTGGGATGCTTTCTGCATTGTCGGTGAAGAGGTAGGTCTCGTCAAGGTGATGCCTTGCTCCGCAAGCCGTGCAGATAAGGTCATTGCCGTCGGAGGCCGTGGTATACAGTTCTCCGCAGTCGGCACACCTGTAAAGGATGTTTTCAAGACCCTTTGCTTTGTTACGGGCTTTGTAGCGGTTGAAATGTTCGGCCTTCTCATCGCAGGAGATAGACTTCATTATAATCTCGTCCAACTCCTCCACGGAAAGCTCCTTCATCTCCTCTCCTTTTATAACCCTTTTGACCGAAACATAAATATCAGACTTGAAAAATTTCTTCCTCCACTTCGGGTTTGCATAATAAGCGCCGGAGATATTTGCAAGCACAAGGGTGACCCCTTTCTTTTTATAGATCCGCGTCCCCTTCTCGACTATCGGATAGCAGCGTCCGTCAACGGAGAGCCGTCCCTCGGGGAACACCACAACAGAGTAGCCGCTTTTCAGCATCTTGAACATTTTGAGCCCTGCCGTATCGGGACAGAACAGTTTCTTCGGGATAAAGCCCCCTTTGTCCCTGAACTTTTTGAGTATCTTATTTGAACCGATATGGCTGTTAAGTATGAATGAAGGGTTATCTTCCCCCACCAGCATTTTCACATAGTAAAAGTCGTAGAACGAGGCATGGTTGCACATAAGGATATATGGTGGCTTTATATCTTTCAGCTTTTCATTGTCGATATGGAGACGCTGTTTGCGCTTGCGCAGGAATCCCGTCAGCCTGAAAAAGAGAAAATATGTGGCCGAGTCCGGGGTATGATCTTTGCCCTTGAACAGCAGCTTGTCCAACAGCAGCCACAGCGCCGCCAGCAGAAGCAGCATCAGCAGGACTATGATAAGGATAAGCAGCCACATCGGTATTGCATTTCTGATAAAAGCCTTAGCCGAGGTGCCGATCAGGTTCGAGGTGATTATCGAGGGTATAACGCCGGTGGCCACGGTGAAGATATAGCGTCTGTATCTGATGTCGGTCCCGCTGCCGTAATAGCAGATCGCACCGAAGGGAACTATCGGAGTGATGAACAGCAGATACATCAGCACTATAGTGCTCCTGCTGCCCGTTTTGGAGGATAAGAAGCCGATCTTCTCAGTGCTTCGGCGCAAGCTTTCGCTGTTGATCCTGCATATCCTGGAGAGCATGAATATGAGCGTCGCCCCGAGGCACACTCCAAGATCACAGAGTATCAGAGATATATGGAAGGGATAACTCAGTCCCGAGGACACCTGTATGAACTCCGCCGGCACAAAGACGATGACCATTTGCAGAGCCTCGATCAGT
>CAMVOF010000236.1:0-3441 GCA_947169055.1 uncultured Clostridia bacterium | reverse complement strand
TTCATCTGCGATGAGAATTGCTCGTTCAGTTTCCCAGCCTGTGAGACCAGGTCCTGCAGCGCTTTCCGCTGTTCTGACAGCGCCTGCTCCGAGCTCTGCTCGATCTTTTTCAGCAGATACTGTGTGTCCTCTCTCGTCAGCAGACTCGACATCGTTTCCAAGATCTCTGCCTGCGTATCCGAAGTCAGTTTCGTTAAACCGATCAGAGCCTTCCAGTTGCTGTCGAACACTAACGTCGCTTTGCTTGTGTCTAACGCTTTCTCGACGCTCTCTTGTGAGGCTCGCCTCATATCCTCTAATCTTGAATTCACGTTCCATCATCTCCTTTCGATATTTCTCTTCGTGAAGTTTATCATCTCTCGCCTTACACCCGTTAGGACAGGTGTAGGTGATATACTTATGGTTGTCCTGCCATTTGACCGAGTAGCCTTCCTGCCGCATCAGCCAACTGAAATGTTTTTTACTTTTGGCTTTGCGCATTGCGTAGTCGATAGTATTTATCAGCTCGACCTTCCAGCTCTCGCCTTTCATACCCGAATGATATTCTCTCGGAGATACACCACGACTCTTTCTTTGCAGATGTGACTTATCAAGAGTTACAACTCCGTGTCGCTGACATATTTCATCGGACAGCTTGCGCATAGCTTTCAGCGTGAATTTGTTTGACCGGAACTTATGACCGTCCTCGCAGCTGACCGAATTTACAATAAAATGACAGTGTATGTGCGGTGCGTCGGTGTGGCAGGCAATGACGCATTGAAAACCCTCGAAGGCTTTTTCAGCAAACTCATGAGCAATCTGCAACGCAAGCTCCGGCGATATATCATAGCCGGACGGATGCGACTGCACAAAATGAAAATACTGTGTGCCATCCGTCTTTCCGTAGAGCTGTTTGGTGTTTCTGAATTCTTCGTATGCTGTCTGCGGAGTACAGTTTATTGCAGTCACCCACTTTTTGTTTCGATCCCTTCTGCCCCTGCCAAAAATGAATCCCGCAAATCGCGCAAATACGTGGTTTGCGGGATTTTACTTTTATGCATTTTCGGTTTTGTCCTTTATCTGTCCTTTATTTGCTGTCACAACGATCTGAAAGCGCTGTTTTACGCAGTTTGCGTCGCTGGGTTCTGACAGGTTTTTTTCAGGACTGATTTTACCGTAGATCGAATTGGCAACGCTGTCCATAGCACGAGCCTGGGCTTCCTGGAATGAATGAGCGTAGATAGAAAGCGTCGTGTTGGCGTCGTTGTGGCCTAAACAGGTTTGCACGGTCTTGACATCCACGCCGTTCAGGATCATAGCCGTAGCATTGAAATGCCGGAATGAATGAATATTAACGAACCGCATCCCTGTGCGCTTGCAGAACTTTTCAAAGTATTTATACGGCGAGCGCATACCCATAGGTTCACCGTTCCATTTGGTGAACAGCCTGTCACTCTCCACCCATTTTGAACCGATGCTGGCTTTGTAACCGTCCTGCCAGAGCTTGAATTCTTTCAGCTTATTACAGAGGTCGATCGGGAGTTTCAGCACTCGTTTGCTGGATCTCGTTTTGGGAGTATCGGTATAAATGCCCTTCTCCTTTGTCCATTCCGACGTCCTGACAACTTTCATCAGCTGCGTTTCCCAGTCAAAATCCTTCCATTCAAGCCCAAGGAGCTCGCCTCGTCTGAGGCCGGTGAATGCGGCAAGTGTAAAGAAGATCGTATATTTGTAGTTAGCCTCGCTCTCCTTTTCAAAAAGGGAGAGCATTTTTTGTACTTCCTCGAGAGTATAGACGTCACGCTCTTTGTCCTCCTGCGTCGGGAGCGTTACGTTCCGGCATGGGTTGTCTTTTACAAGCTGCATTCTGACGGCATAATCGAAAACGCTTGAAACGAAGTAAATGTAATGCTTGACCGTTTTGGGTGACAGCGTTCCGGTTTCTTCTCCTTTGGAATTGTATTTCTTGGTTCTGCAAAGGTCGCTGACAAACTTCTGGATCGTCCGGGGAGTGATCTTGTCCATGCGCTGGTGGCCTATTGCCTCATAAGTACGCTTTTCAAGATTATGATAATTGCGCAGCGTCTGAGTTTTCAGCTTGATCTCCGCATACTCCTTGAACCATTCCTCGGCAAAGGTCTGAAACTTTTTGGTCATAGTGACCTGTCCGCCCATGACATCTTCCTCAAACATCACCGCCTGACGGTTCAGCTCTTTTTCAATCTGCTTTGCTGACATTCCCTCGTCGGGTTTCCATGTCATAGTCTGCACAACCTGATCTCCGTTAACGTCATACCCGCAGGAAACGCGGATCTGGTATGTATTACCTCTTTTTCTTATGGTAGCCATTTTATCTCCTCCTTTGAGATGTGTATTTGGCATACCCTTGTACACTTAAATCATAACGGATAGCACGCTTTAAAGCAAGCGAAAGTTGCGTTAAATCTGTTAGGATTTTATGTACAAGGGTTGCCGACACAAATTGTTCTACGATTTATCTTTTGATTTTCTTCTTTATCTGTTCTCTCCGCTTGCGTTCTTCCTCGACAAGATTGCTGAGGTAGTCGCCCTTTGAGATCATATTGTAGGTATCCCGAATATCGCAGTACACCTCATACTGCTGACGACACTTTTCAAGACTCTCCTTCATACCGCCAATCCTTTTGGCGAGGCTTTCAACATTCATGCGCAGGGTGTCAACATCTGCGGTGTTAAGAATTCCATTCCGTTCCATTGCCTGTTTACAAAGAACCTTTCGCAGCTGTTCGGTATCAGACAGCTCACCCTTTTGGGATAAAGAATATAACTCCTGTGCCTGTTCCCATAGGGACACAAGGCGGTTGTGTTCCTCAATTAGCTCGTTTATCTCTGCCATTTGCTTTTCATAGAAATCTTGCAGCCGCTTGATTTGCCCCTCCAGCTCACCGATAGAGCTGATATTGTTTTTGTTGATAACTGATAGCTGCGCCGAGAGCCGATACACATCAAGATCATTATCGGCGGAGTATTTCGCAGTAATGATCCGCTTGCGCGGAACCTTTTTCCGTTGCTCGGCAAGTATGCGCACATCACCGATAATTGCAACATAAGCTGCCCTCAGCTCTGACGGCTTGTCATCAGCGACGGTATTTCCTGCACCTATTTCTTTGTATAATATTCGAGTGTTCAGGCTTTCCTCAGTGTATTCCTCGCCGAGCGTCTTAGTTCGAACAAAGCGACTCTGCCCCGGTGTTTTGATTGATATATACTTACCCCGCTTGACTTCATACCCACGTTCTTCAAGTGTCTGCAACAACTCATCAAGCGAGTTGACCGCACCTATCAACTCGTCGATAGCCTGTCTTATCTGCTCTTTCCACGAGGTGCCGTTCTTCCTTTGTTCCCATTCGTAATGATTGACAGAGCGCCCCTTGTTCTCAAAGTTCAGCGCAGGCGTAATGCCAAACGCCCGGCATATTCCGT
>CAMVOF010000235.1:0-3456 GCA_947169055.1 uncultured Clostridia bacterium | reverse complement strand
AGTAATGATTCTAAACGATCTTGAGATCGGCAGGAGCGCGGTGGTAAAATCCATAAACGGGCAGGGTGCAGTGAGACAGCATCTGCTGGATATGGGCGTTATACCGGATTCCGTCGTTACGGTAATAAAATATGCGCCGATGGGAGATCCCGTGGAGGTCAGGCTCTATGACTACGAGCTGACTCTAAGGCTCTCGGAGGCTGAGCAGATAGAGGTCGAGCCGACAGACGAGCTGGAAAGTGCGGAGCATACCGACCCCGGCGAAAGGATAGAGCATCCCGGCCTCGGTGAGGAGGGACGTTTTCACCCCAAGGGCACGGGAGAGCCTTTGCCCGACGGAACGACCCTGACCTTTGCCCTTGTTGGCAATCAGAACAGCGGAAAGACGACCCTTTTCAACCTGCTGACAGGCTCAAACAGCAGGGTCGGGAACTTTCCCGGAGTTACTATCGACAGGAAGGACGGAGTGATAAAGGGACATCCCGACACGCTGATAACCGACCTGCCGGGCATCTACTCAATGTCGCCATACAGCAGCGAGGAGATAGTTTCGAGAAGCTTTGTCCTCGACGAAAGACCCAAGGCCATAATAAACATCCTTGACGCAACGAACATCGAGAGAAATCTCTATCTGACTCTGCAGCTCCTTGAAATGGATATCCCCATGGTAGTCGCGCTGAATATGATGGACGAGCTTCGGGCAAACGGCGGAACGATCGACGTAAACCGAATGGAGAATATGCTCGGGGTGCCTGTGGTGCCGATCTCGGCTGCGAAGAACCAGGGCATCGAGGAGCTTGTGTCTCACGCGGTACATATCGCAAAATATCAGGAAAAGCCCACAAGGCAGGATTTCTGCAGCGAGGACGATCACGGCGGCGCAGTCCACAGATGTCTGCATTCCATATCTTTTCTTATTGAGGATCATGCTATCCGCAGCAATATCCCCCTGAGGTTCGCGGCAGGAAAGCTTATCGAAGGCGACAAGCTGATAACCGAGCCTCTGGAGCTGGATGAGAACGAAGCCGACGCAGTTGAGCATATCGTTTCCCAGATGGAAAAGGAAAGAGGGCTCGACCGCTGTGCTGCAATGGCGGAGATGAGGTTCTCCTTTATAAGGAAAGTCTGCCGTTTCTGCGTTATAAAACCGAAGCACAGCCGCGAACGGATAAGAAGCGAAAAGCTGGACCGTTTCCTGACGGGACGCTTCACGGGGATACCGGCGTTCATCGGGATAATGGGGCTGGTGTTCTTCCTGACCTTCAATGTTATCGGAGCATTTTTCCAGGACCTGCTCGAAAAGGGGATAGACAAGGCAACGTCTTCCGTGGACAGCTGGCTCACGGATATGAACGTGAACCCCTTCCTCCACGGGATAATCACCGACGGCATCTTCACGGGAGTGGGCAGCGTCCTGAGCTTCATGCCCATAATCATAACCCTGTTCTTCTTCCTGTCGATACTTGAAGACACCGGCTATGCGGCAAGGGTGGCTTTCATAATGGACAGGCTGCTGAGAAAGATAGGCCTTTCGGGACGAAGCATCGTGCCTATGCTCATAGGCTTCGGCTGTACGGTCCCGGCTGTTATGGCAACGAGGACCCTTCCCAGCGAACGGGACAGAAGAATGACCATAGTGCTGACACCCTTCATGAGCTGCACGGCGAAGCTGCCGATATATGCGTTTTTTGTAAGCGCCTTCTTCCCCGGCAAAGGCGGTCTCATAATGGTGGGGCTGTATCTCCTCGGCATACTCACGGGAATAATCGTTGCCCTGCTTTACCGCAGAACGCTTTTCAGAGGCGAGGCTGTGCCTTTTGTTATGGAGCTCCCCAACTATAGGCTCCCCAAGGCAGGGAACGTGCTGAGGCTGCTGTGGGAAAAAGCCAAGGATTTCCTGCAAAGAGCCTTCACGGTAATAATGCTGGCGTCGGTCATCATCTGGCTGCTGAAGAGCTTCGACCCCAGCCTGCACATGACGAAGGACCCGAAGGACAGCATACTTGCCGTTCTTGCCGGAGCCATCGCACCGCTGATGAAGCCAATAGGTCTGGGAGACTGGCGGATATGCACATCCCTTATCTCGGGCTTCATGGCAAAGGAGAGCGTTGTTTCGACCCTGAACGTCCTCTTCGGCGACGACGTGAAAGGCGCTGTATCCTCGGCTGCTGCGGTATCGCTGCTGGTATTCTCCCTGCTTTACACACCCTGCGTTGCGGCAGTTGCGGCCATAAAAAGAGAGCTCGGCAGAAAATGGGCTGCGGGAGTGGTTTTCTGGCAGTGCGTCATCGCATGGCTGGTATCCCTTGCGGCATTCCGTATAGCTGAACTGATACTTTAAGGCAACACCGCACGACCCGCGGCTAACGCCTCTGCACATCATCTGCTTGCCAGCTCTCCGTCATATTACCCAAATTCTCCTTGACGTTGCGTAAAGCGAAGTGAACTTCGCTTGCAAGCCTGCGTCGAATTTAGGCAATCTGACGAAAATCTGGCGAGCTCAATCTTGATTGAGCTTTTGCATCCTGATGCACAGGGGTCGTGCGGTGTTGCCTTAATATTCGGGCAAAAAAAGACCTGCGATCCGTTTTTGGATCGCAGGCCTTTTTGTTTGTATGACTTTTAGTCTTCGCCCAGCTTCAATGCCTGAGATATCTTGATCTTCGAGATCAGTCTTCCGAGGACTATGAAGCCTGTCAGCAGCATCAGCGCTATAACGGCGTAGAGTTTCAGGTAATCGCTCCTGAGAGGTATCACCGTGAAGCCGGGCACCTGTTCTGCCGCAGTGTAGAGGGACTGGAACAGCGGCACATAAAGCTCGCTGGCGATACCGCCTACGAATATGGCGGCAAAGATCGCAGCTCCCGAAACGAGCAGCTGCTCGTAAACTATCATGGCGATTATCTCGCTGTAGCTCATGCCCATTGCTCGGAGGATACCGAACTGCAGCGTCCGGCTCTTGATCGAGAGTATCCAGTAGATCAAAAAGCCTATGATGCACATTATCATGATGATGATAAAGCCGAGAGTCAAAGCTCCGTTCATGCCCTGGAGCATCGGGTCTGTCTTCTCTGAGATTATCTTCTGTGTGCGGACGTTTATGCTGGTGGGAGATATCTTGTTCTCGGAGATGGAGTTGTAGAATTCCTCTGTGGTGGTCTCGTCGTCCAGGTCTATCCAGACCTGATAGGGCTCAACGGCTGTCTGCACCCGGACGTAGTCGAAGTTCATTACAGCGAAGTCCTTGTAGGAGCCGTCGTCAGCCAGCTCGTAGGGATTCATGGTAGGCCAGTATTCCGCAAAGGCGAGAACTGTCGTTTCAAAGGAATCGTTGGAGCCCCACTGGCAGGAGACCGTGTCTCCGAGTGAAAGCCCGTACTTGTCCTTGAAGGAGGAGGAGAGGATAACACCGGAATTGTATTCCGAGAGTGCGTTGAGATACTCGTTGATATGTAC
>CAMVOF010000234.1:0-3474 GCA_947169055.1 uncultured Clostridia bacterium | reverse complement strand
GTCATCACGGCGGATAGCGTTCATATCGGTATAGATCCCCTCGCCTGCCTTGTAGCCGTAGCGGTAGAGAGCCATTCTCTTCCACTTCGCCAGAGACTGGACCACCTCTGCGCTTTCTCCTCCGATCTCTTTTATGGAGAATTCCACCTTGCGCTCAACGCCGTTCAAGTCGTCGTTGATGCCGCTCTCCTTGGTTACGATGAGGGGTGCGGAAACGCGGTCCAGAGTCAGGGCAAAGGAAAGGGCCTGCTGGAAAACGTCCTTGATATACTTGATCGCGTGCTGTGTCTCTCTGAGAGTCAGCGCCGACTGATAATACTTTGGCAGATATAATCCGGTTGACATTTTTCTTCCTCCTTTGTTTGAAATTGTCAAATAAACGTACTGCGGGGAAATGCTGTTTCCGCCGATCTTTTATCTAATGCTGCCCACTGTCCTCGGGTAGAGGATGACGTCTCTGATGTTGCTGATGCCGGTGACATACATAACGAGCCTCTCAAAGCCGAGACCGAAGCCGCCGTGAGGAACGGAGCCGTACTTTCTCAGATCGAGATAATCTCCGTAGGGCTCAAGGTTCATGTTCCTCTCCTGCATAGCCGCAAGGAGCTTGTCGTAGTCTGCTTCTCTCTCGCTTCCGCCGATGATCTCGCCGACTCCGGGAACCAGCAGGTCAACAGCCGCAACGGTCTTGCCGTCGGGGTTCTGCTTCATGTAGAAGGACTTGATCTCCTTCGGGTAGTCGGTTACGAATACGGCCTTCTTGAAGACCTTCTCGGAAATGTAGCGCTCGTGCTCTGTCTGGAGATCGCAGCCCCACTCAACGGGATACTGGAAGTCCTCGCCGGACTTTTTAAGGAGCTCGATAGCCTCGGTGTAGCTCACAACGCCGAACTCGTGGGAGATGAGCTCGCGCAGCCTCTCAACAAGACCGTTCTCGAAGTGCTTGTCAAAGAATTCCATCTCATCCGGGCACTTTTCAAGCACTGTGCCGATAACGTATTTCACCATGTCCTCGGCGATCTCCATAACGTCCGGCAGCTCGGCAAAAGCTATCTCCGGCTCGATGTGCCAGAACTCCGCAAGATGCTTGGGAGTGTTGCTGTTCTCTGCGCGGAAGGAAGGTCCGAAGGTGTAGATCTTTCCGAGAGCCAGAGCAGCAGTCTCGCCTTCGAGCTGTCCCGAAACACTGAGGCCTGCCCTCTTGCCAAAGAAATCCGCAGCAAGGTATTCTTCCTCGGTCTTGTATTCCTGGGAGAAGCCCACGGTGGTCACCTGGAACATCTCGCCTGCACCTTCGCAGTCGCTTGCGGTTATAAGGGGAGTGTTGATGTAAACATAGCCCCTGTCCTGATAATACTTGTGGATAGCCTGAGCCAGCACCGAACGAACGCGGAGAACCGCATTGAAGGTGTTCGTCCTGCCGCGGAGATGAGGCATGGTGCGCAGGAATTCAAGGGTGTGGCGCTTCTTCTGCAGGGGATATTCAGCCGGGCAGCTTCCGAGAACTACGATCTCCTCGGCGTTGATCTCGGGCATTCCCTGCCTGCCTTCAACAACAGTTCCCGTAACTTTGAGGGAAGTGCCGAGATGCAGAGCATCCTCGTAGTCGATATCCTGCGCCTTGTCGATAACTATTTGCAGGTGCTTGAGGGAAGTTCCGTCGTTGAGCTCGATGAAAGCAACGTTCTTGGAATTACGGGCTGTCCTTACCCAGCCGCAAACGGTGACGCTTTTTCCCACGAAGTCAGCATTACGCATTACTTCACAGATGTCGATGTGTTTCATAATGATCCGCTCCTTTAAATAAGTCTCAAGTCAGGGCGTTTTTGCAAATAAAAAACCGCCCTGTATTTTTGAATACAGGACGGGAGTCAAAGCTTCCGCGGTGCCACCTGAATTACCGTGCCGAGCACGGCCGCTCTTATCTGCTTAACGCGCAGTGACGTCTCACCTACTTGAAAAGGCAATACCGCACAATCCGCGGCTAACGCCTCTGTACATCATCTGCTTGCCGGATTTCCGTCATAGCACACAAATTCTCCTTGAAAGGCGCCAGCCTTCCTGCGTCGAATTTATGCACTCTGACAAAAATCCGGCGAGCTCAATCTTGATTGAGCTTTTGCATCCTGACGCACAGGGGTTGTGCGGTATTGCCTTAAAGCTTTCAGTTCGCTGCTCGGGAGTGTTATTCGCAAGGGTTCTGCTGCGCGGCTCACACCTTATCCGCGCTCTCTTTGAGTGAGTGCCCCAACTACTTCTCTCCGTCATGGCATTTATCTACATCTCATTCTATCACGGAAGTTTGGATTTGTCAAGAGCCTTTTAGTGGCAGAAGCTCGGAACCCCTCCGTTACGTCTTTGTCGTGCCATCTCCCGAAGAACCACGCAGTGTTCAAAGAACCACGCAGTGTTCAAAGAACCACGCAGTGTTCTTGTTCAGGCGAGACTTTTTGCTCTATTGCAAATTGAATTGAAACAAAAATTGCCTCCCCTGAAAAAGAACATTTCATGGTTCTTCGGGAGGTGGCTCGGCGATAGCCGAGACGGAGGGGTTCCTACGGCAAAAACACCGAAGAAGCAGCCTGCCTCTCCGGTGTTCGTTATTATCTCTTTATCTCCGTGTCATTGAGAACGAACCGTTCCCTGCCGCCTATGTTCCTGATGTCGCTGCGTGCCATGCAGATGTCTCTGCCGGTCTTGTTGTGCACGCTCCACCTGATGTCCGAGTTCCTAAGCTCGATGTCTGCGTCGTCGTTGAAGCCGCCTATCGCGATGGCATCATCGCCTGAGGTCTCGAATTTCATCACCGACGAAACGGCCTTGATCTCCGTCCTTCCGCCAAAGGAGCCTATGGATGTGCAGCAGTTTGCGCTGATGTTCATTATCGGGCTCGATTCAAATATCTCCGCCGAGGCGAGGCTGCTGCCTAAAGTTCCGATGCCTGCAACATCGTTTCCGCTGCCGTAGAGCATGAACGCAGAGTTGGAGAGCAGCATCCTTGCGCTTCCCGATACCGAACCTATGCCGATACCGTTGGTCGCCGCAAATTCGATGGAGACGTTACTCTTCCTGATCTCTGCCTGTGCGCTGCCTGTGATCGCTCCGATGGCGACCCCTGTCTCGCTGTTGGTCTCAAGGATATACTGGCCGCTGTTGATCTTTATGATGCCGCCGAGACCCGACCCGATGCAGACTCCGCTGGCACCTCTGCCGAGTATCTGCACAAGTCCGCTGGGCTGCAAAATAAGGTCTCCGTGCACTGATCCCACATCGTTGCCTATGCCGTAGAACTCGGGATAGTAAAGCTCGATGCTCATGTTTCCCGTGCCTTCAAGGGTAAGCCTCGATGTCGGCGGAACTCTTATGCCTGAGTTGCGCATAAAGTTTTCGCCCTCGATGAGCAGCGTGACGTCTGCGTTGCCGCCGATGTCGATGCAGGGATTACTGTATTATACATGTCAGATTTTTACTTTT
>CAMVOF010000233.1:0-3487 GCA_947169055.1 uncultured Clostridia bacterium | reverse complement strand
CACTTCCATCTATGCAGATGTTTCTTTATATCTGCGAATTTCTCGGTGTAGAGCCAAGGGATTTCTTTGAGGAAGAGGTAACAAGTCCCGGCGCACTAAATGAAGCTGTGACAGCATTCAAATCGCTCTCTCCAAAACAGCTTGAATTGATGACAGCACTTGCAAAAGAAATGAAATAGGATATAAAAACAACAGGCTCACGAAGTAAAATATGCTTCGTGAGCCTGTATTTGTTTGTTCCCCGACATTACACTCTTGCTTTTCAGAGGTGTAATGTCAGGAACAAGGAAAAGCCGTTGTGCTGGACAAAATGAAAGGTGCGCGCTATAATAATATATGCCGAAAGGCGAACGGTATCTTGAAAACTGAATATGGAACGCCTGAAAGAAAAGTGCTGCAAATCGGTTACAAGTGCCTGAGACCTCTTGAAAAGATCGGGAAAGCGCGCTATATTTATTATAGCGATCATTCGGTCTGTCTGCAAAGAACAGGAGGTCATTATGGTACAGACAGGCAAGATCACAGCACTTTATTGCAGATTTTCGGCAGACGATATGAGGGGCGAAAGCGACAGCATAGCCCATCAGAAAGCGATACTGACCGATTACGCAAACAACCACGGACTGACCAATCAGCGGTACTACGTTGACGATGGTGTCAGCGGAACTACCTTCGAGCGTGACGGCTTCAAGACGATGCTTAGGGATATAGAGAACGGTATTGTCGGGACGGTCGTAGTTAAGGATATGTCGAGATTTGGCAGAAACTATCTTATGGTCGGACAGTATCTTGAACTTGTTTTCCCCGAATACGGAGTACGCTTTATTGCGATAAGCGACAATGTGGACTCTGCCGAGGGTATGAGTGATATGATACCTTTCAGCAATATCATGAACGAGTGGTATGCGAGGGATATTTCCAGAAAAGAGAGGGCTGTCATTCAGAACCGAGGTAACAACGGCGGACGTACAACCAATCTGGCTGTTTACGGGTATCGAAAAGACCCGAACGATAAGACAAAATGGCTGGTCGATGAGACAGCAGCCATTATCGTGAAGCGTATTTTTGATATGTATGTAAATGGCACAGGCATTCTTGAAATATCCCGAGTGCTTACAGCAGAGAAAATCCCAAGACCAACAGCACATATGAAATTCAAAACAGGTGTCAGGTGTGATGACTTTGAAGAATACTTCTGGCATCCTTCGTCCGTGAGAAACATTCTCAGGAGACAGGAATACTGCGGTGATACAGTGAATTTCCGCACAACAAGGTTATCCTATAAGTCACACAAAATCGTCTGGAATCCAAAGGAGAAGCTCAGAATATTTGAAAATACACATGAAGCTATCATTTCAAGGGAAGTCTACGAACGTGCGCAGGAAATGCTCGGTGAACCGAGAAAAGTTCCAAGAACGGGTGAACGTGCATTGTACTATGATTATCTTTATTGCGAAGAATGCAAGCATACGATGCGCATTAGAAACCGTGCAGCGAACGCTGACCAAAAATCCTATTTCTGTACTTTGGCACATAAAAAAAGAGGAGCCTGTGATTTGCACAACATAGCGGAAGTCGTTTTGAACGACTATGTTATGGAGCAGATCAACAAGCTCCTGGTATTCGCCAAGACCGACAGGGACGGCTTTGAAAAGATGATGAAAGACAAGTGTGATGGCAGTATCCTTGCGGAGTCGGAAACGACGGAAGCGAGGATTGAGCAGATCAAAGCACGCCTTTCGGAAATTGATGTGTATGTCCAGGGATTGTTTGAGTCGAAGATCAGAGGTGAGATAGACGGTGATATGTTCTGTACGTTCTCCGAAAAGTATCGTACCGAGAAGTCCGAACTCAACACTGAGCTTGAAAACTTGTTCCTGACATTACAGAACATCAAGAAAAAGACCAGCAAGAGTGCAGTGTTAGGAACAAGCGTTAACAAGTACGACACAATTTCGGAGGTCACTTCTGAGGTCCTCAGAGATTTTATTGAACATATCGAAGTCGGTGAATACACGGGAGAGAGAAAATTCCGCAAAAAAGTGCGTAAAATCCGCATTTTCTTCATCGGCATCGGTGAGGTTCACTTCGATTAGAGTTTGTTCCCTATTGACATTACAAGTAGTACTTCTGACCTTACATCAGAAATACTATGGCGTAAAACTTCTTTATCAGCGCAGCAGATACAGGTGGGCTTTTTGCTTTGTTGTATCGAACAGTAAAAAAGTTAACATTATTACTCTTGCAAAGATAACGCGAATATGTTATAATATTGTATATTTTTTCAGGAAAGAGGTTTGCACTATGACCAACGAATATGTTCTCATACTCGATTTCGGCGGACAGTACAATCAGCTGATCGCAAGGCGTGTGCGCGAATGCAACGTTTACTGCGAAGTCAAGGCGTATAACAAGATAGGCATAGATGAAATAAAAAAGCTCTCGCCCAAAGGCATAATCTTTACGGGCGGTCCCCAGAGCGTTTACGGCGATAACGCTCCCAGCGTTCCCAAAGAGATCTTTGAACTGGGCATACCTGTGCTGGGCATATGCTACGGTTCTCAGCTTATGGCACATGTTCTGGGCGGCAAGGTCGAAACATGTACAGTTTCAGAATACGGCAAGACCGAAACTGATTACGACAAGAACTGCGCTCTGTTTGCTGATGCTGAGATACCCTCAAAGGCTGTCAGCTGGATGAGCCACACTGACTTCATTTCAAAGGTGCCTGAGGGCTTCAAGGTAGCGGCTCACACCGCAAACTGCCCCTGTGCAGCTATGTACAATGAAGAGAAGCGCCTTTATGCGGTGCAGTTCCACCCTGAGGTCAATCACACACAGTTCGGCGTGAAGATGCTGGGCAGTTTCCTCAAAGATGTATGCGGCTGTACAGGCGACTGGACTATGGAGAACTACGCTGAAAAAGCTATAAAGGATATACGCGAAAAAGTCGGTGACGGCAAAGTACTGCTGGCGCTGTCGGGCGGCGTTGACAGTTCGGTGCTGGCGGCTCTGCTTTCTAAAGCGGTCGGCAGACAGCTTACCTGCATTTTTGTTGACCACGGTTTCATGCGCAAAAACGAGGGCGATGAAGTCGAGGCGGCTTTCAAGGACTGGGATATAAATTTTGTCAGAGTTAATGCGAAAGAGCAGTTCATGTCTAAGCTGAGAGGCGTTTCCGATCCCGAAACAAAGCGCAAGACCATCGGTGAGGAATTCATCAGAGTCTTTGAGGCTGAGGCAAAGAAGATAGGTCATGTGGACTTTCTGGCGCAGGGCACCATCTACCCCGATGTGATAGAGAGCGGTGCAGGTGATGCGGCAGTCATCAAGAGCCATCACAATGTCGGCGGTCTGCCCGATTATGTTGATTTCAAGGAAATAATCGAGCCGCTGAGAATGCTTTTCAAGGACGAAACAAGAAAGCTGGGTCAGGAATTGGGTCTTAGCGAAACGCTGGTATGGCGTCAGCCGTTCCCTGGTCCCG
>CAMVOF010000232.1:0-3494 GCA_947169055.1 uncultured Clostridia bacterium | reverse complement strand
GTATGATGTAGGCGACAGCTTTGACATTACCATAGGAAATGTGACGGTGACTCTCGAATATGCAGGCAGAGTTAAGGATGCGGCTCTCGGCTCGAACTTTATGGGAAATCCCAGGTTCATACTCAACGCCGAGGATTTCAAGACCTTCACCGACGATCCCTCCACAAAGGGCTATGTCACAGACCTGCTCTATATAGACACGGACGATATCAAAGCCGTTGAAAAACTGGTGGCTGACGATCCTTCGATCTCATTCAACGGAGACAGAAGCGTAATAAAAATGACTTACATACTGGAGCTGTTCACGGCAGGAATGGTTATGGCGGTATCTATCTGTCTGATACTTATTTCCTTCGTGATACTCCGCTTCACCATAGGCTTCACGATCTCGGAGGAATTCCGGGAGATAGGCGTTATGAAGGCGATAGGCCTCAAGAACAGGCACATCCGTCTGCTGTATCTTGTGAAGTATCTGGGCATCGCGGTGACAGGTGCGGTGATCGGTTTCTTCCTGAGCATCCCCTTCGGGAAGCTGCTGATCGAATCGGCAACAAAGAATATGTATCTCGGCAACGACAATTCTGTGCTCATAGGCATACTTGCCTGCGTTGCGGTTGTCGGGATAATACTTCTCTTCTGCTACGGCTGCACAAGAAGGATAAAGAAGCTCTCGCCCATTGACGCCGTAAGAAGCGGACAGACGGGAGAGAGATTCAAGAAGAGAGGCATCCTGAACCTGGGAAAGAGCAGGCTCGGCTTCTCGGGATTTATGGCGGCTAACGATGTGCTTTCCGCCAAGAAGCAGTACGGCATTATGACGGCGATATTCACCCTTACCCTGCTGCTGGTAATGATCTTTGCCAACATTGCGAACACTCTGCAAAGCGACAAGCTGCTGTTCCTCTTCGGGACCACAAGGAGCGATCTCTATTATGATGATCTGAAGACCTCGACAGAGATACAGACAGGAAATCTGACCTCGGACGAGGCTTGCAGAAAGCTGGAAGCCGAGCTTGAAGATCTCGGGATGCCCGGAAAGGTACACAGAGAAGAACAGTACATGACCACTGTTGAATACAAGGGAGAAAAGAAAAACCTTCTCGTTCAGCACTGCAACAGCACAAAGGCTTCGGAGTATGTTTACGAAGAAGGAACTGCACCCCAGAACGCCCACGAATTTGCGACCACTGATATAGTCTGCGACGACCTGGGCTTTGACATCGGCGACAAGGTCAACATAACGATAGACGGCAAGACCGAGGAATATATGCTGACGGCGAAGTTCCAGTCCATGAACCAGCTGGGCTCGATAATCAGGCTGCACGAAGACGTTGATATGGGCGGGATGAAGCCCACAGGAAGCTTCGGTTTCCAGATAGATTTCGACGACCACCCCAATGAAAGCACGATAAAAGACAGACAGAAAAAGCTCAAAGAGGAATGGGACAACGAACAGATAATGACCGTTGCGGAATTCGTGGATGACTGCACCAACTCGGCGGACACGATCGCGGCTTTCAAAGACCTCATACTCATGATCACTCTGGTGATCACGGTGATGATAGTCGTTCTTATGGAGCGTTCCTTCATCGCAAAGGAAAAGAGCGAGATAGCTTTGATGAAGGCGCTGGGTCTCAAGAACAGGCAGATAGTCAAGCACCACACCCTGCGGTTCATGATCATAGGTCTGCTCTCGGGAATACTGGCAGGAGTGCTGTGCATACCGCTGACGAAGCTCGTAGCTGACCCGATATTCAAGCTCATGGGCTGCACGAACGGTCTTGAATACAAGATCATACCGACAGAGATATTCTGCATTTATCCGGCGATACTGCTTGCCGCTGTATTCATCAGCGCACTGCTGACATCGCTTTACACCAAGACAGTCAAGGCATCAGACACAGCCGACATCGAATAAGAGGAGGAGCATAATATGAAAACAGTTCTTGAAGCAAAGGGACTCTGCAAAACTTATATCGTGAACAAGAGGCAGAACAATGTTCTTAGGAACGTTGACCTGAAGATAGACGAGGGAGAAATGGTGGCAGTAATGGGGCCTTCGGGCTCGGGCAAATCCACGCTGCTCTACACTATCTCCGGAATGGACAGGATGACGGCAGGAGAGGTGAACTTCCTGGGCAAGGACCTGGGGTCACTTTCCGAGGACCAGCTTGCGGAGCTGAGGCTGGACGAAATGGGCTTTATCTTCCAGCAGATGTACATGATGAAGAATCTCTCGGTGCTGGACAACATCATCCTGCCGGCTGTAAAGAGCCGGAAGCTGGGCGAGAGCAAGCAGCAGACCCTTGAACGGGGTCGTGCGCTGGTGAAGAAGCTGGGGATAGACGATATAGCCGAGAACAGCATCAATGAGGTCTCCGGCGGACAGTTACAGAGAGCTTGCATCTGCCGCAGCATGATAAACAAGCCGGAGGTGATCTTTGCCGACGAGCCCACGGGAGCTCTCAACAGAAGCTCATCGGAAGAGGTAATGAACGAGCTCTGCCGCCTGAACGACGAGGGGACGACTATCATGCTCGTAACTCACGACGCAAGAGTAGCGGCAAAATGCACAAGGGTATTATTTATAGTTGACGGAAACATAAAAGGAGAGTATAATATAGACAGAGAGAGCTCTGTGCGTGACCGCGAGAGAGCCTTGAACAACTGGCTGCTTGAAATGGGCTGGTGATTTTATCGGGAAACGGGTGATCCTATGGTCGATATTCTGATAGTTGAGGACAACAAGGAACTTAACACGCTGCTGTGTGACTTTCTGCGTGCGGAAAGTTACACGGTGAGCGTTGCGGAAGACGGCGAAAAAGCCTTGCAGCTGTATGAAAAATACGGCGCAAGGCTTGTGCTGCTTGACATAAATCTTCCGGGGATAGACGGCTTTGCAGTGTGCAGGAGGATACGCAGCCTCGACAACACGCCGATAATCATTCTGACGGCGAGGTCTGAGAGAGAGGACAAGCTAAACGGCATCGTTCTGGGGGCTGACGACTACATCGAAAAGCCCTACGACATCGACATCCTCCTGGCGAAGATACACGGCATCTTCAAAAGGCGGCTGGCTATCGACTCCATAACGGACGGCGATCTTACGCTGAACATCGCGGACGAAAGCGTCACAAAAAACGGCAAGCCCATACAGGTGACGGCGAAGGAATTTGAGCTTCTGAGGCTTCTGCTTGAGAACAAGGGGCAGACGCTCTCGAAGGAGAGGCTGTTTGAAAAAGTCTGGGGCTCGGACAGCGAATCGCAGCCCCAGTCTCTGACCGTACACATCAAATGGCTGAGGCAGAAGATAGAGGACGACCCTGCTGACCCGAAAAAGATACTGACGGTCTGGGGCAAGGGCTACCGCTGGGGAGGCTGAGATGAAAAGCTTTAACAGACTTATCATCCTCTCCGTGGTGCTGGCTGCTGTGGTTTTCCTGTGTGCGAATATCGTTTTCTTTTCGAGGAAGAACGAGAAGGATAATCTGTAC
>CAMVOF010000231.1:0-3525 GCA_947169055.1 uncultured Clostridia bacterium | reverse complement strand
CAGTATTACGTTTCCGGCAGAGGATGCTATTTCTCGGATGTACTTATAGATTCCTCCGGTGCCCTGCTGACCATTACGATATCAGCCCTTATCTCTTCTCTTGCGGCATCGGTAGCCGTTATCCGCAAGTCAAAGAAAAGCAAAAAGAAGAAGCTTCACGAAAGGAGTACAACAGCATGAATTGTCCTAAATGCGGCTGGCAGCTCGGAAATAATTCCGGGACCTGCGAAAAATGCGGCGCAAAGATCGGACCCGATCAGCCGGATACGCCCCTTGATCAAAACGCTGAACTTCCCGGTCAGGAGCCGGATCAGGCTGAGGCTGCTGCCCAAAAGCCTGCAAAATCATCGTCTCCTGTCGGCAAGATCATAATAGTCGTTGTCATTCTTGTTGTTTTAGCTGTGCTCGGCTGGTTTGCAAGAGACTGGTATCTCAAAAAATATGCCCAGTTCGACGACGGCATGAAAGGCGAATGGCACGCCGATACCATCACCATCGACGGTGAGGATTATAAATTCGGCAGCCCGACAAAGCTGACCGTCACCGACGACGAGATAAGCTATTCCATGTTCGACTCCACAAAAGCCATAGGAGCTGTCGTTTCCAACGAAAATAAGATACGCTCAGTCCCCTACGACAAGTACAAGCTCCAGAGAAAGAACTTTGAATACTACACCGGCGATAAGGCTTTCCATTTCAAGACCGATCTTATGACCTTCAAATATGAGGACGGAAAGATCAGGCAGACGATCAAAGAGAACAATGTTGAATACGTTGTCGTCTGGGAGAAATGAAAACCACAAGCTCTGTAATGAAGGCATGACCTGCGATTATAAAACAGGCTGCCTTCTTTTTTTGTATCTTTATGTATAATTATTCTGTTCTCCGTGCAGACTATGTTCAAGAACACGCGGCCAGCCGCGCAGAAAACGGAGGACAAGAAAATGAAAACACCCAAACTTGCATCTATCAAAAAGCTTGTGGGCGGCAGAGGTCTCTACATCACGGCAGCCGCAAGCATCATCGCGGTGGGCGGAGTCGGTGCAGCTGCCTATAACCGTGCAGTCAGCAGGATCGACGACAGCCTTTCCTACACCGCACCAGAGATAAGCGACGTCAGCATCGGCGAGCTTTTTGCCAACCAGCCCAAGGCGGATGTCCCCCTTGACGCCGACAGCTCCGAAGAAGAGATCACAAGCAGCGGATCCGAGCAGCCTGCCGCTGTCACTCAGCCCAACGTCATGCCCGTGAACGGGGAAGTGCTGGTGCCTTTCAGCTTCGGAGAGCTTGTGAAGAGCGAGACCCTTGACGTCTGGAAGACCCACGACGGCGTGGATCTCAAAGCCGATACGGGAACACCCGTCAAAGCCATGAACCGGGGAGAGGTCACAAAGGTCTGGGAGGATGCCCTCTGGGGCTATTGCGTGACTATCGACCACGGCAGCGGACTTGAAGGCCATTATTACAACCTTGGGGCTTCGGTGCTTGTGGAAGAAGGCGACCAGGTCGAGTCGGGACAGGTCATCGGGATGGTGGGAGATACTGCCCAGATAGAAGCGGCTGAGCCTTCGCATCTCCACTTCGGGCTCAAACGCCTTGGCGAGTGGATCGACCCCATAGGCTATATCGACCCTTTCGGATATAAGTGAACACCTTGCAGGAGCTGAGATCCCACAGGCTCCTGCTTGTTTTTTTGTTATTATCTACAAAAATCTTGATAAATTTTTGTTTGCAATGTGTATTGGAGGGAGAGTGGGTTTGTGATATAATGTAAACGTATACATTTTGGAACTGCGAAAGGGATGATAAGATGAGCGTGACGATCAAGGATGTTGCAAGAGAAGCAGGCGTTTCCGTTGCAACTGTTTCCCGTGTGCTCAACGGCAGCAGTAATGTCTCGGAGTCCTCGGCCAAGCTGGTGAACGATACGATAGAACGCCTCGGCTATTCGCCGAACTTCCTCGGAAGAAACCTCCGCAAAAGAGAAACGAATGTCATACTGGTGCTCATGCCCACCTCGGACCATTCGCTTTATATGAAGATAGTCGCCGGTATGCAGACCTTTGCCCAGAAGCTGGGCTACGATATAATCTCCGCTTCCACCAATGCCGCCACCGACAACGAGGCAAGACAGCTGAGTATGCTCTTCAACAGAACAGTTGACGGAGCGGTGTTCCTCGGCACTTCCTTCGATGCCGATACCCTTAACCGCCTTTCCGCGAACTATAACATCGCACTTTGCTGCGAGGGCGTTACGGGAGCAGATGTCCTGACTGTCACCGTTGATGACGAGCAGGCTGGCTATGATTCCGCAAAGGCCATGATCGACAAGGGGCACAGTAGGATTGCCTTCATCGGCGCAAATTCCACGGCACTTTCCGCAATAAGACGGGAGAACGGCTTCAGGCGAGCCCTTTCCGAAGCAGGCATCGACCTGCCGGAGGAATACATCTATAAAAGCACCTACGACAGCGAGAACGGTGCCGCTGCCATGGAGCGTTTCCTGTCCCTTGAAAACAGACCCACAGCCGTCTGTGCAGTCTCGGATACACTTGCAATGTGCGCTATCCGCAGGGCAGAGGAGCTGGGCTTCAAAGTCGGCAAGGATATCTCCGTCATGGGCTTTGATAATATCTCCTTCTGCGATATCATGATACCCTCTCTCTCCACAGTGGAGCAGCCCTGCGCTAAACTGGGGGAGCTGGTGGTCAAGAAGCTCATCGAGAATTTCACAGCCTCCAATAAGGACACAAAATACTATACCGTCCCCCACAGGCTCGTCCTCAGGGAATCCACCGGCGATTGAAATACTGAACTGATAATACGGTACTCTCTTCTTAAGGAGGAGAGTGCTGTTTTTGCCCGGTTTAACATTTTCTTCTTAGTAAATATCGTTTTGTTTGAAATAGCTAAAAAGAATATTATTGCATTGTGCGTATTGCTGAAAACGTTTACTTAACAGTATCAAAATAAATATGCTCATTGACAACGTTTACATTAACGTGATATAATAAGACGAAAATAGTTTTCATTGGTTTATTTTAAGCAGTAGGATTAAACATTATTTAATTAAAATGGAGGAATGTAATGATGAGATCAAAAAGAATACTCGCGGCTCTTCTT
Organism: uncultured Clostridia bacterium; assembly: GCA_947169055.1. Lineage (GTDB taxonomy): Bacteria > Bacillota > Clostridia > Oscillospirales > Ruminococcaceae > FB2012. The sequence goes on along the minus strand of CAMVOF010000231.1, from coordinate 402 downwards.
GCGGTAGTTTCTGCGTTCTCCGTTGCAGCCTGCGGCAGCAGCGACAGTTCGGGAGCCACCACCGGAACGACCCAGGCAGAAAACGAAGCTCGTCCCGAGGATTACGAGGATCAGGTCGAAGTTGAAGATACCGAGACCATCAAGAGCATGGAAGACATCCCCGAGAGCGAAAGACAGCTCAGATGGCTTTCGTATTTTGATATCAACCCCACCAGAGCAAACCCCGAGACCAGAACAGACCTCGACCTCTTCCAGAAGAAGGGCGGCTCTATCATCTATGATAAGTGCTCGTCTACCGAGAACTACACCAAGCTGGCTAACTACATCCTTGCTCAGGATCCCCCTGATATCTTCTGGTTCGAGACCAACATGACCTTCCCCTTCAACGTTACAAGAGGAATG
>CAMVOF010000230.1:0-3570 GCA_947169055.1 uncultured Clostridia bacterium | reverse complement strand
AAACGGAAGCTATGTGGTCTGTAACGGCGAGCTCTACGGCTTTGAAAAGCTGAGAGCAGAGCTTAGCGAAAAAGGCTATAGCTTTAAAAGCAACTCCGACTGCGAGATCCTTCTGCCCCTCTATGAGCAGTACGGAACGGATATGTTCAGGATGCTTGATGCTGAGTTTGCCTGCGTGATCTACGACGGCAAAGAAAACAGCTTCATCGCAGCCCGTGACCCCATAGGCATCCGTCCCCTCTATTACGGCTACGACGAAAAAGGCACTATCGCTTTTGCAAGCGAACCGCAGAACCTCGTGGGCATCGCACTGGATATCATGCCCTTCCCTCCCGGACATTATTGGAAGGACGGCAAGTTCTGCTGCTACTGCGATATCTCCCAGCCAGAGAAAGTCTGCTTCGACGACCACGAAACCATATATAAGAACATCCACGATAAGCTGGTAGAAGGCGTTAAAAAACGCCTTGTGGCAGACGCTAAGGTGGGCTTCCTCCTTTCGGGAGGACTGGATTCCTCTCTCGTCTGCGCTATCGCCCAGAGGCTTTCCGATAAGCCCATACGCACATTCGCTATTGGTATGAGCGAGGACGCTATCGACCTCAAATATGCAAAGGAAACAGCCGAGTTCATCGGCTCCGAGCATACGGAAGTAATCATCACCAAGGAAGACGTGATCTCTTCCCTCGAGGAAGTAATCCGCCTGCTGGGTACTTTCGATATCACAACTATCCGCGCAAGCGTCGGGATGTACCTCGTCTGCAAGGCCATACACGAGCAGACAGATATCCGCGTCATCCTCACCGGCGAGATCTCAGACGAGCTCTTCGGCTATAAATATACCGACTTCGCTCCCTCCGCAGCCGAGTTCCAGCGTGAAGCAGAAAAGCGTGTCCGTGAGCTGCATATGTACGACGTCCTCCGTGCCGACAGATGTATCTCCGTGAACTCTCTCGAAGCCCGCGTTCCTTTCGGCGATCTGGATTTTGTGAAATACGTTATGGCCATAGACCCCGAGAAAAAGCTCAACACCTACGGCAAGGGCAAGTTCCTGCTGAGGAAAGCCTTCGAGGAGGGCGGCTATCTTCCCGAGAACATCCTCTGGCGTGAAAAGGCAGCGTTCTCCGACGCTGTGGGACATTCCCTTGTGAACTACCTCAAAGCCTACGCCGAGGAATACTATACCGGCGCAGAGTATGAAACTCTTCGCCGCAAATACAGCCACGCACAGCCCTTTACCAAAGAGTCTCTTCTCTACCGCGAGATATTCGAGAAATACTATCCCGGGCAGGGACGTATGATCGCCGATTTCTGGATGCCGAACAAAAGCTGGGAAGGCTGCAACGTCAACGATCCTTCGGCTCGTGTACTTTCAAACTACGGCGCAAGCGCTGTTTAAGGCAACACCGCGCAACCCGCGGCTTGCGCCTCTGCACGTCATCTGCTTGCATATTTTCCGTCATAGCACACAAATTTTCCTTGCCGGGCGTCAGCCCGCCTGCGTCAAATTTATGCACTCTGACGAAAAATCTGACTGTGCATCTGACGCACAGGGGTTGTGCGGTATTGCCTTAAGAAATATTGACCCCATCTAATAAAAATATCAAAAGGAGAAAAAGCTATGAGAAAGTACATCTTTGTGACCGGCGGAGTCGTTTCCGGACTCGGAAAAGGAATAACAGCCGCATCTCTCGGAAGACTGCTCAAGGCAAGAGGTCTCGTGGTCGCAGCACAGAAGCTCGACCCGTATATCAACGTTGACCCCGGCACCATGAGCCCCTACCAGCACGGCGAGGTCTATGTCACCGAGGACGGTGCAGAGACCGACCTGGATCTGGGTCACTACGAACGCTTCATCGACGAGGACCTGAACAAATATTCAAACCTGACCACAGGCAAGGTCTACTGGAACGTCCTCAACAAGGAACGCCGGGGCGAATACCTTGGCTCCACAGTGCAGGTCATCCCACACATTACAAATGAGATAAAAGAGTTCGTCTATTCCGTCGGAAAGAAGACCGACGCCGATGTCATCATCACCGAGATAGGCGGTACCATAGGCGATATCGAGTCCCAGCCCTTCATCGAGGCTGTAAGGCAGATATCCCTGGAGGTCGGACGGGAGAACGCATTGTTCATCCACGTTACTCTTGTTCCCTTCCTCAGCGGCTCGGACGAGCATAAATCAAAGCCCACCCAGCATTCCGTCAAGGAGCTGCAAGGCATGGGCATCAACCCCGATATAATCGTGCTTCGCTGCGACAGACCCCTTGAAGAGTCTATCTTCCATAAGATCGCTCTCTTCTGCAACGTCCGTCCCGAGTGCGTCATCGAGAACATAACTCTCCCCGACCTCTACGAAGCACCTCTGATGCTTGAAAGATCAAATTTCTCAGAAGTGGTCTGCGAACGTCTCGGCATTACAGCTCCGAGACCCCACCTTGACGAATGGCGGGAAATGGTTGACCGGATCAAGGCCGCAGAGACCAGAACTCCCATAGCCCTCGTGGGAAAATACACAGAGCTCCACGACGCTTATCTTTCCGTTGCGGAAGCTCTGAGACACGCAGGCTATTCCATCGGCACACACGTTGACATCAAATGGATAGATTCCGAAAAGCTAAGTCCCGAAAACACAGCCGAGATACTCGGCTCGGTCAGCGGCATCATCGTGCCGGGAGGCTTCGGCGGCAGAGGCATCGAGGGAATGATCCTCGCCGTTAAATACGCAAGAGAGAACAATATACCCTTCTTCGGCATCTGCCTCGGTATGCAGATAGCCGTCATCGAATACGCACGAAATGTCTGCGGCATCGAGGATGCGGATTCGGGAGAATTCAACGAGCTCTCGAAAAACAAAGTCATCGACTTCATGCCCGGACAGAGCGATTCCATCGACAAAGGCGGCACGCTGAGGCTCGGCGCTTATCCCTGCGACATCAAAGCCGGCACGACTATGCAGCGCTGCTACGGCTCGGAGAGCATCAGCGAACGCCACCGCCACAGATACGAATTCAACAATGCCTACCGCGAGCGTCTTGAAGCAGCAGGCCTCTGCCTCAGCGGACTTTCCCCCGACGGCAGACTTGTTGAAACAGTCGAGCTCACAGACCGCAGCTTCTATGTTGGAGTGCAGTTCCACCCCGAGTTCAAGAGCCGTCCCAACAGGCCTCATCCCCTGTTCAAAGGCTTTGTCTCCGCTGCTGCGGAAAGGAGTGCCGAATGAGCGGCCTGCATGAGGAATGCGGCATCTTCGGTATATACTCCGAAAAGCGTTCGCAGCTTGCCGAAACAGTATATTACGGGCTTTACGCCCTGCAGCACCGCGGCCAGGAAGGCTGCGGCATAGCCGTCTGCGACGACGGCGTAATAACCGCACACAAGGACACCGGCCTTGTCGGCGAGGTGTTCACCCATGAGGTGCTTTCCAAGCTCCCTCAGGGAAATATGGCAGTCGGGCACGTCAGGTATTCCACCACGGGCTCCAACGAACGACGCAACTGCCAGCCCATAGTCGTGAACCATCAAAAGGGCCGAATGGCGCTCGCTCACAACGGAAACCTTTCCAAT
>CAMVOF010000229.1:0-3597 GCA_947169055.1 uncultured Clostridia bacterium | reverse complement strand
CGAGGAATATGAGGACATAGCGCCAGACTGATTTCTTCTGTTGTAACAAAAAACACTTCCATATTTATCCGGCTTCCTTTCGCTGGGAAGGCTTTTCTTGGACCGGCAAGGAGCAATGCGCGGCCATTGTTGATGCTGCATATAACGGAACAGCATATACTTCTCTTGTTATTATAGCACGATATGACAGGTTTTTCAAGCGAGACAGGATAGGTGCTGCTTGTTTGCAAGCGCACAAGCCTTTGAAACGTAAATAGTTCGCTAAGCATCTGCCTCACCGACCGGAAAATCGCTGCGTAATTGATGAAACCGAATTCGCGTGGGGTCTGTTGTTTTGCGCTCTATGTAAGCTTGCAGCGCTTGCGATATCGCGTCAAGCCCCGTCTGGGCACCGACCGGCTAATGCGCTGCGCGGCTGTTTTTACGATTGACTTCATCCAACTTCTATGCTATAATCATATCATAAATAACTTACGTCAGGAGGTCAGGGCAGTGTTTTTCAGAAAGAAACAGGAAGCCGGCGATTCGCCCGTTAAGCAAAAGATCAAAACCATGAAGTGCAGGCAGATCAGCTACGTTGACACCGACCTCGATGAGCTGAAAGCCGAAATGAAACGCGATCCCTCGGCTATCCTCAAGCTAAAGCCCGTGAACTACTACGCCGTCAAGAATCAGTACGTCATGGCACACATCTACTCAAACGCCGATCTTTCCGAGAACTACGTGATGTTCACCCGCATAGAGCTGGAAAAACGCACAGGCAAGACCGACTACTTCCCTCTCGACACCGACACCCTAAAGCGGGCTCTCGCAAAGGTCGGGATAATATTATAAAAGAAAAAGCCCGGAGTTCCCGGGCTTGTTTTTTACGGCAGCAGCTGCTTCTCCATGAAAACCTCTGTGGCGAATATCTCGTACCCCAGCTTTTCATACCAGCCTGCAACGCCGGTGAAAAAGATGTGGGATACATCCATGCCGCTGTCTTTGAGATACTGAGTGACACGGGCTATCATCTCTATCCCTATGCCTCGGTCACGGAATTTAGGCACCGTCCCGACGCAGCCGGGCATTCCCACACGGCCCCAGGCATCCGAGAGATAATTCTTCACGTCCAAACTCACCATGCAGAAGCTGGCTATCTCTCCATCCACCGCAGCCGCATAGACAGGCGAGCTGCCGTCATAATGCTTGACCCAGCTCTCTTCCACCTCTGCCACGGCTTTAAGCAGGGCTTCTGTGTCTCCCTTATACCAGCCGTACTCCGCACAGAGATGTCCCCGGAAAGCCTTTTCGTCGAAGCTGAAATCCGAAAGCCTCAGCAGCATCTCGTCACAGCCTCCGACGGTCTTATAGCCTTTCTTCCCGAAAAAGCCTGCCGTTGCTTTATCTGCACCGATCAGGAATTTCGACGACACTCCCCCTGTGAGCAGCTTGTCAAAGCCTTTTTCTGCGGAATATTTTTCTGCTTCCTCCAGCAGCTTCGAGCCTATGCCCCTGCCCCGGAACTCGGGTCTGACGCACAAAAGCCTGAGCGCAGGCGCATCCACTAAAGCAAATCCCACAGCCTCGCCGTTCTCAATATGCGTTATTATATGTGTGCCCTCGTTTATCATCAGGCTTTCAAAGAGCTCTCTGCTCATTGAAAACTGCGGATAGCAGCTGCAAAAGATCTCGCAGTATTTTTCCTTCACGGCAACCACTTCCTCATATAGTATTCAGCGGAGAATGAGCTTTCCCCTTGGGGACTCATTCTCCGCTTTGGTTTTACATTATTCGCAGGACAGTATCTTACTTCTTGCCTACGCTGATAACAGCAGCCTTGGTATTTGAAACGTCCGAAAGGCTCTTTGAAAGCACCTTCTCTGCGTCCGAGAGAGTCTTCTCGAGGTTTGCAGCGAGTGCTCCGCGGATGCTCTTCTCCTTGGCCTTTGCATCGGCAATGATGCCGTCAGCCTCTTCCTTGGCACGCTTGATCTCGTCTCTTGCGACCTCTCTTGCCTGCTTGATTATCTCCTCCTGAGCCACCATAGCCTTAGCTCTTTCCTCGGCCTTGCGGATGATCTGCTCGGCATCTCTGTGAGCCTGGGCGATGATGCTCTTCTGCTCTGCCTCGGTCTCCTTAGCCTTTGCGATCTCTTCGGGCATATTGAGTCTGATGCTGTCTATGTACTCGCGCAGCTGATCGCAGTCGATCATTTTCTTGCTCGAAAACGGAACGGCGGTGGATTTTTCAAGAAGTCCGTCCATCAGCTCAAGGATCTCATCAATAGTCATTTCAAATACTTCCTTTCGTATTACTTATTATTTGTCATTCTGTTTATTATAGCAGATCTTATCTGCGGGGGAACAAAATCGCTTATATCTCCGCCGAGCCTTGCGATCTCCTTGACCATGCTCGAGGAAAGATACATATTCTGGGTGCTCGTTGTAAGGAACACTGTCTCTGCTCCGGGGAAGAGCTTTTTATTTGCAAGGGCCTGCTGGAACTCATATTCAAAGTCGCTGACAGCCCTCAGTCCTTTTACTATCGCGCAGGCTCCCGTGCGTTCGAGGTAATCCGCAAGCAGACCGTCGTGGCAGTCAACAACGACATTCTCGAAGTCCCTTGTGACGGCAAGTATCATCTCGACCCTTTCGCTTATGGTGAAGGAAGAAGTCTGCTTGTTGGGGTTGAAGCTCACAAGAACAATAACTTTATCAAACAGCATCGAGGCTCTCTTGATAATATCAAGATGACCGTAGGTAACGGGATCGAAGCTGCCCGGACACACTGCTATCCTCATTGCTCATCGTCCTCCGTTTTCTTGTCGTAAACGCTGAGTGCGCTCTTTCCGTAGCGGTATTTCTTTCGCAGAACGAGTTCTCCCACCTGTTCCGGCAGCTCACATTCACGTTCATGCTCGCAGACCACCGTACCCCCCGGCAGCATAACTCTGTCGAGAAGGGGCAGCGCTTTTTCCAGCAGCCCCTGTCTGTAAGGCGGATCAAGGAGAGCAAGATCGAATTTTTCGGAGGTGAGCTTCAGGAAATTGAGGCTGTCGGTGATCTCGGCTCTTGCATTCTGCTCGAGCTTGCAGTGGGCAAGGTTCTCGCGGACAACGGCAATGCTTTCCTTGCTCCTGTCAACAAAAGTACACCCGGCAGCACCGCGGCTAAGGGCCTCTATCCCGAGCTGTCCGCTTCCTGCAAACAGGTCGAGCACTCTTGCCCCCGGCACTCCGAACTGGATTATAGAATAAATGGCCTCTTTCACCATATCGGTGGTCGGCCTGACCTCCTCGCCCTCAAGGGTGCGGAGCTTCATACCTCTTGCCTGGCCGGTGATAACTCTCATCTGCAAACCTCATTTTAACAATATATCATTATTATACAATATATTTTATATTTTGTCTATAGGTTAATCAAAAAAATTTTTTTATTTAATTCACCCACCGGCTTTCAATAGAAGGATGAGGCGACCTTCGCCAGGCCTCCCCGGAGGGGAGGCAATATCACTTTGTGAAAGAGTTCGCGGTGCAACCGTTAGGAGGGGCTTGCTGCGAGGTGTTCTATCAGGGCTGTTATTAAAGATGAAGGTTTGTATCCGAAGGGGTTTGG
>CAMVOF010000228.1:0-3608 GCA_947169055.1 uncultured Clostridia bacterium | reverse complement strand
CATCTTCCATGTGTAGTAGGTGTCTTCAAAATCAGTGTAGAATGTGTTGAACATATAAAGCTTGTCGGCTGTCATATAGATGTTCGCATAGCTGCCGAGCTTGGCCTTGCCGGACTTTCTTGTTCCGGTGGCTGTATCGAATGACGATACTACAGTGTATCCGGAGCAGTCGGTGTTCATCTCGGAAACGAGGATATCCTCGGCTGCAACGTAATTCTTCTGACCGTTTACGCTGTATGCAGGAACGAATTCAGGGGAATTCTTCTCGGGAGAATAGTCGGGCATATCGTAGTAGTAATAGTAAAGACCTGTGTAGGTGGTAAGATATACGTCCGAGCCTATCATTCTCGATTCGATATAGGAGCCCTGCTGGGTGTATCTCGATGTCTCGAATATGTTGTTTATATCGTTTACGTTGAAGGTTATAACAGATGCAGTCGGTGCAACCTGGTCGATGACCTCAACATCGTAATCTTCATCGAAGTCGTCGTTTTTAGTAAGATAGTATCTGTTGTAGCTGTAGGAGTTCCTTCCGTCAACTACGACCGTAAGAGTGCCGTCGTTAAGATACATATCTCTTACATCCGAGATCTCAAAGCCGTCTTTTATCAGGGCATAGAAGTCGATATCAGCTTTGGTGAGCTGACCGTTATTTGCTTCAAAAGCGAACAGCTGTCCGTTTGTGATATAGAATACCTTGTTGCCGTCTGTCTTGACGATATCAGCCTCTGCAACGCCTTCGATCTGCTCGTAGGTGTCGCTGTGCTCTCCGCCGCCTTTTCCGCCGCCGCGACCAACATCGTCGGTGTCTGCTGCCGCAGGGGCTTCGGCATCTTCTGCAGTTTGATTATCTTCGTTTTTTACGCCGTAGTCATAATAATAGTTGTCTTTGTTCTTTGCGATATAGCTGTTGAGCTCCTTGTAGGACATTGTCCTAACGCCCTTGAGCTCTTTGTTTTCGGGTTTGTTGTCGTTATTGCCGTTGTTGTTGTCTTCGCTGCTTCCGTTATTATTGCTGTCGGACTGAGAAGCTGCGCTGTCAGTCTTTATGCTGCTCTTAGAGCTTTTCTTGTCGAACATCCCGTTTGCGCCTGCAAAACCCAGTGCGCCTGCTGCGATAGCAACTGCTGCCGCTGCGCTTATAGCTCTTGTTCTGAGCTTTATTCTGCTGCGCTTATGTTCGTTGAGCTTTTTCTCCACATTCTGAGGCTCAAGGCTCTCGGGAACTTCCGATACTTTTCTTATTTCGTCGTTAATGTAATTTCTCTGTTCTTCCATAGTATCACGACTCCTTTGTTCTGTCTAATAGATTTGTTCTGCATTTAGTTTTTTTATTTTTGTTCTCGCTCTTGAAATGTGTGATCGAACCGTCGAGGGGTTTATCCCCGTTATCTGTGCGATCTCTTCTCCTTTGTATCCGCAGATACAGCTTAAGGTTATGCATTGTCGTTCTTCGTCGGAAAGCTGCGCGAGATCGCAGTAGATCTCGATGTTCTGGTATTCCGAGCCTGACGCTGCCATGGTCTCAAGGGGTTCTTCTCCGTCCGAGAGACGAAGCTCTGCGAAATGCTTTTTGTGTTTTTTGATCTTCGCGTTCAGGATGGTGAATATCCACGAGCTGAATGATCCGGCCTTTTTGAGCTTTTTTATTCCCTGGAAGGCATCAAGGATCGTGTCCGAGACAGCGTCTTCCGCTTCAGTCGGGTCTCCGAGGTTTGAAAGAGCGAAATAATAAAGCTCTTTGTATATCTCGGAGTAGAGCTCTGCAAAGGCGTGGGTGTCGCCTTTTACGGCTTGCTCTATCAGATCTTGTCTTTCTTTTTCGGGCACGGGCTTCACCTCTCTTTCCCGTTCATCGGTACCGTCATAATATAAGTGTCGTGATAAGTGCGTTTTGTTGCAGAACAAATAAAAAAATTTGGATTTTTTTTGATATTATGGGTCTCAGAGGCTTTCAAGTTCGTAAATAGGCCTGTTTTTAAGTATTTTAACGCTGTTTTCCTCGATGACAGAGAGCATTCCCGGGTGGAGCTTGTCCCTGATTATCTGCTCGGCTTCACCGAGGAGCTTGTGTCCGCTGTCAGTCCTGTGGTAGTCGGTGCCGAGGACGTGAACATATCCGTCGGCTATGAGCTTCTTGCAGCGGCGTCTCATCATAAAGCTGGTAAAGTCAACTGCGTTTAGCTGCCCGATGACATCAAGCTCCAGAATAGATGAAAGCCTTTCGTAGCTTGTGAAGTTAAGATATCTTTCGATATGAGCTATCATTAGATTCAGATGCGAGGTAGATGCAAGAGTCTCGGTAGATCGCTGTAGGGAAGGTCCCAAAGCAGCTACTCCCCCCCTTCAAGGCAAAGCTTCGGAAGCTCTTCGTTGGTTATCAGAGACCTGTCGTAAAGCACCTCGGCACCCAGCATAACGGCAGGGTGCTCTTTTTTGAGATGCGGTTTAAGGCTTTCATACGCCTTGCTTCGCTTTTCAAGAAACTTGCTTATAGGGTATTTGTATGAATAATAATGGGGTGTCGCAAAAACAACATCAACATTATCCGCCGCCATCATGTCAAGCAGAGCAACGGATTCTTCAATATTTCTCGAGCCGTCGTCGATGCCCGGAAGTATATGGGAGTGAAAATCGATCTTCATAAGGCTTTTGGAGCAAAGAGCTCCTTCTCCTTTCAATGTTAGATAAAAGAGGGGTCGAGGACCGTTCTTTCAGGTATTATTATAACATTTATATATAGTATAGTCAATACATACCAGTTCCAGAGGATATAGTTATAATTTTTAACTTTTAAGTATAGAATAAACCTGCACTCCGGGTTTTGCAAGCAAAGTGCAGGAATTGATCCATATTATAAAAGGGAAGAAAGCTGTTTTTGATCGTCTGTATTTTCAATAACGACCTCGCCGTCCCAGCCGATTATACCACCGAATTCGTATACGTTTGTATAACCCATGTCAGCCAGCTTTTGAGAAGCCTGCTTGCTTCGGTTGCCGCTTCGGCAGTAAACGAGGATTATCTGATCGAGAGAGGGAAGCTCTGCCGGTTGCTCGGTGCCTATGGTCTCATTCGGGATACATACAGCATCGGGGATGTGTCCGGAGTCAAATTCGTCCTGCCGCCTGACGTCAACGATTATGTGACCATCGGCCAGCTTCATCATCTCCTTGGCTTCGTCCTGAGAGATCTGAGAATAGCCGAGAGCTTCAGAGCTGTCAGCAGTATCGGCTGCGGAGGAGAGGTCTTGGGATGAATCTTCTTTGGACGAGCTGTCGTTGGATGATATGGAGCTGTCCGGGTGTTCATCGGATGATTTGTCTCTGGCCGAAGCAGAGCAGGAAGCAAGTATCAAGATAGCAGCAAGCAATAAAAGTGGCAGCAAATTTCTTTTCATTTCATTCTCCTTAAAACTTTGCAGCTTTTAGGTTGTTTATAAGGCGTTATCATTCAAGGGAAGATAAGGCTTTTTGCAAACTGGCATATCAGAGCAGATGTATAGAAATTGACAGAAAGTTTCACTAAATAAAAATTTAGCGAAACTTAGGGAAGATACCTCAAGTCCGAAAACATGCAGATGACCGGCGCATACAAACTTCGCGGGGCAT
>CAMVOF010000227.1:0-3621 GCA_947169055.1 uncultured Clostridia bacterium | reverse complement strand
TCTCTTCCCCGGCAGGCAAAGCTCTCAGCCTCTCTTGCGAACACGGGAGAGATACCCTCGATCGCCGCCATAACGGCTTTCGAGAGTTTCATATTCTCGCAGCTCTTTATCCGGGCAACTATCTCCTCAGGAGCATCGTCCAGCAGAGAGAGCCTTTCCTCTCTGGGAGGAAGAGTGTATTCTATCCCCGGGAGGACCAGCCTTACGGCGGACATATCCTGCCCGACACGCTTGATGCTGTCGATTATCTTCCCCTCCGAGTTTATGAGTATCAGGTTCGATCGCCTGCCCATTATCTCGGCGGCAAGGGTGAGCCTGCAAACATCTCCCAGCTCGTTTTTTGCATCGAAATCGAAATATAAAATTCGCTCAAAGCCGTCCTGCCGTATATCTGCCAGCTTTCCCGACGAAAGATGCTTCCTCAGCAGCATACAGAACATCGGCGGCACCATTGGGTTGTCGATGTCGGCTCTCGTTGCGTGGACACGAGCAGACCCTGCCGATGTGTTGAACAGCAGCCTGTAAGCTCCGGTGCGCGTGCGGAAGCTCATCAGCACCTCTTCCCTCGAGGGCTGGTGTATCCTGTCAACACGTCCGCCGATAAGCTCGGCCAGCTCGTTCTTGACAAGATGCAGAAAAACTCCGTCAAGTGCCATGTGGTTCTCCTTTCATATTTTTGTATCTAATTCAGAAATCATCAAGCTTTAAATCGCCGGCATCATCTGGAAGCAAACAGAGTGTATTAGGTCGTCCTTTCAATTTATCAATCTCTTTTGTCCATGATTCATCGCTGTTTGAGCATTTTTCTAAAAATTCGGTTCCTTCATCAGACATTACTTTTGCTATAAACTCTTCCGGCAGTTTCACATGATATTTTACTACATATTTCCAAGCATCTCTGTCCCAATAGTACTCTCCGTCACAATACCAATACGGACCAAGGAGCTTCATTTCTTTAAATGGGTGCTTATAGATCCCCATACACATCATATAAGGCTTTGTCGTCATTAAATATGCTATTACCTTTTTTGGCACAACGAAATCAGGATCAATGTTATCAAAAATGCTTTCTGTTCCGCCTTTGATCTCTTTGAAAGGCATAATGTTTTTCATACGTAGCATAAATAATTCCCCAAATATAAAACGCTTTATTATTGTATATAAATGGTATCCCTCCTACCGTTCGGGAGGAATACCATTTGAAGTTTGTATTCTTTTTGCCGCAAAAATCAAAACAGATAGCTCACAATATCCCTGTCGGAAGGTGCTGTCTGCACAACGAGCCCCGGGAATTTCTTTTCGAGCAGCTCTCTCACATAGTCGCAGAAAATGTCCTCTGTATGGAAATGTCCGGCGTCGATCACCGTCACACCTGCGTTGAAAGCATCAATGAAAACGCTGTGCTTCACATCTCCGGTTATCAGGCAGTCCACCTGCTTTTCGATAGCCGTCTCAAGAAGGCTTCCGCCGCTTCCCGAGCAAACGCCCACGCGCAGTATCTCACCGCCCATGTCGTTGTATCTCAGGCAGGTAGTCCCCAAAGCCTTCTGCACCATGCTGGCAAGCTTCTGGGGAGTCATCCTCGCACACTCGCAGATAAGACCCGTCTGCACACCGTTCTCCACCTTAAGCGGCTCGGTGGGAGTAAGTCCCAGCTTCTCGCAGAGGATAACGTTCATCTGCGCCGAATCAAAGCTGGTGTGTGCGGCGATAAGATTTATCCCGTCGAAGGCAAGTCTTCCTGCCGGGGTCTTGAACTTGATCTGCTTCAAAGGCTCGAAGATCACCGGGTGATGTGTAACGATAAGCTGTGCTCCCATCAGCTCGGCATCGCGGATAACGTCCGTCGTCGCATCAAGTGCAACGAGCACGCCCTTTACCTCGCCGGACATGAGCCCGATGTTCAGGCCGCTGTTGTCGTAGCTCTCCTGGTTTGCAAAAGGAGCGATCTGATCCAGATAATCATAAATATCCTTTACTGTCGTTGGCATGACATTTTCCTCCCGATCTAAGAATTTATATCAAATCCCGCCGCAAGATCCCTGAGCTCCCGAGCGGCTGCAAAATATGCGCTTCCCTGTTTTGTCCTCTGAGGGTCCTTTATCATCCCTCCGGCAGCAGCCTCGAGCCTCGAAGCCTGCCTCAGAAGATAAGCCGACGAAGCCTCACTGTCAGGCTCCACTATACCCCCGTACAAATATCTTAAGTCGCAGGGATACCCCGGCTTTTCGCCGGTATAGACCGCCTGCATCACGGAGTAAACGAACTTCCCCTCCGTGCAGGCAAGCTCCCTGCGCACTTCAAATCCATTTTCATAAAGCTCTCGCCTCAGATGATCCCACTTTGTCATGGGCTGCAGCACAAGATTTACCCTATTCTCTTTCAGCCACTCAGCCCTTTGGATTATCTGCGCGATAAGCTCGCCGCCCATCCCGGCGATAACAACATCCGTAACGCCCTCGGGGTCAATGCTGTCGAGCCCGTCCGAGAGCACGGCTTCTATCCTGTCCTCAAGTCCGGCAGCCCTGATGCTTGACCTTGCTGCCGCGAGAGGCTTCTCGTTGATATCGCAGGCGATGCAGCTTTTGCAGATACCCTGCTCAACAAGATACACTGCAAGATGCCCGTGATCCGTCCCGACATCAACAGCCCTGCCGCCGACGCAAAGCTCGGCACAGCAAAGCAGGCGCTTATCCTTCATTTTTCTCTTCTGCGGCTTCGGTATCTCCGCCGCCGACAGCACTGAAATGCTCGTTTAAGGTCTCGATAAGCTCATCGGGCTCGATGCCGTGCACCATGCAAGCTTCCTCAAGAGTTTCGCCCATAGAAGCCGGGCAATAGATACAGTGCATACCCACCTGCATAAAATACTCGGCGGTATCCATATCCTTCATCAAGATATCCGAGATAATCGTGTTTTTATCGACCCTGAATTCCATTTTCTTTTCACCTTTTCCGATGCCGTTCCCGGCAAAATAATATACCACAATGACATTATAACCTATTTTAGTACATTTTGCAATAGGTAATCAGAAAAATTCCCGGTCAAGCCTTTTTAATGCGATGCAAAACGATATCCCCGACGGGTGCCGAAGAACAGACGCTGATAAAGCAGTCTTTATATCGAGTCTCGGAAGCATACCAGAGAGTTTTGTTGTATGTGACAGGCTCGCCGGCTGTAAAGGGGATAACATCAACGCTTTTCAGGTCGTCAACAAGCCCGACTCCGGCTGCTTTCAGCAGGCTTTCCTTCAATGTCCAGATGCGGTGGAAGCGGACAACGGGGTCCGAGCTCATCCACTCATATTCCTTATCCGAAAAGACCCGTTCCGCGATAGAAAGATTTTTGCTGTCGCTTTTCTCGATATCTATCCCCACGGGACGGTCTCCCGTCACAAGAACACATACATCTCCGCTGTGAGAGATATTGAATTCCGGAAATCCCGGTGCAAAAGGCTTTCCGCTGCTGTTAAAACAGATCTCCGATTCCTTTGTTATCCCGACGATCTCCGTCATAAGTACAGCTCCGCCGAGACAGAGCAGCTTGTCTTTTTCATGTTTATATGCATTTGTTCTTTCAAAGCGTTTCGGCAAAATCTGTTTGATACGCGAAATGTCGTA
>CAMVOF010000226.1:0-3680 GCA_947169055.1 uncultured Clostridia bacterium | reverse complement strand
TTTGCCGCCGGCTTTCTTTTCATCGGGGACGAAATAGGTCACTTTTACAGCAGGCTTTTCATCGAGCATATCGAGAAGCCGGTTGAGATTTGCGTTCAGCTCGTTGACCTCATCTTCGGTAAGTTCTGTCTTGCTGTCCACGAGCCTTGCGGTCTCTGCGACCTCGCTGTCATAGCCCACAAGAGCTGCAAAGGGGCTGAACTGCGCTGCTCGGTCGTGTATCGGCATGGGGTAGAGATCGTGATACCGGGGTCTTGAAAGATGCATTATATCTTTGTAATCGTCAGGCATCAGGTTCACCTTCCAATGCGGAAAGGTCTGAGGGCTCATAGCGGTTGTGTCCCTCAAGGACTTTTTTGTATTTCCAGCATTTAATAGCTTCTTCAAGGCTCCTGCCCTTGTTGTCGGCGAAGAAATCCCGGATGTAGGTATTATACTCGAACTGCTTGTCGATAACGGTCTTTGAGGTTTTCTTTTCCTCGAGGATCTGATAATAAGCATCTATAGCATCGGCATAAGTCTTTCCGGCGTTGCTTTTCAGCCATTTCTGAAAGCGGACATTGAAAGAAAAACCTTTGCCGATCTTTTCTTTGAAGAAAGCCCTGTGCTTCTCCGAGCAGGTGATGTTTTCTTCTATGACCGTGCTTTCCGTTATCTCGTCGGGTTTTGCGGAGGTCTTTCTTTTGTTTTCGGGCTTGGTTATTGTCCCCGAGTCAAGGAAAACAGCTATTCTGTCTGTCAGCTCGGCCTTGCTGCCCGAGGCCGGCAGACCGTTCTCTCGGCAAAACGCCGTCAGTTCTTCTTTGAGATAATAGAATTTCCTGAATGTTTCAGCATCAAGCTTTGCTGTCAGCTCGGGTCTTTTGTTCATGTGTTCGATTTTCATACTCTGCTCCTAAAAATACAGCTCTCCGTCAAAAAATCTTTCCTGGAAATCTATCTTCTGCATTATCTCGTCCTGTGTGAAAGTCATGCCTTCCGGAGCTGCGATCCATTTATCCTCGTTGTCGTTCAGCCTGTGATAAACGGCGATTATCCTGCCTGTGAACTCTTCAAGCGGTTCATCAACACCCAGGATATAGACATCCTGCTCTGCTCCGTCACCGGCGATGATCCCCTCGATATAGCCGTAGTTTACGGGATAGACAAGGGCCTTTATCCTTGGGTGTGCTGTGCCTGAGGGACGGTCTATCCTACAGCTTACGGTCCTGCCTATGATGTGGGAATAATCGGGCTTGACAGCCTCTTTGCGGATAACAGCCTCGATGAAATAGTGCTTCATGTTCCGCCATTTCAATCCGCCGAAGCTTTTTCCGTAGCAGTCGTCGATGTGTCTGACTTTAACAAGCTCGAAGTCCGAGAACAGCTTTTTGATGTCTTCCTGATCCACGAAATAATGCGGAACGCCCTGTTCCGGACCTTCTGTTTTTATAATTGTATTGCCGTCGAGCTTTTGAAGACCGGACTGGGCATAGGTCCAGGTCTCTTTCGAGCAAAGGGTCATAAACACCGTGCCGTCGGGTTTCAGGACACGTTTTATCTCCTTCATCACCCGATCCATTCCTGCGCTGTCGGTGTGTCCTGCTGCGTGCATGGCGAAGATGCAGTCAAAAGCGTTGTCGGCAAAGGGCAGTTCTTCCATATCGGCTTTCCGGCAGGCAATATCGATGCCGAGCTCCTTGGATAGCTTTTTAAGCTGGCTGAGAGCATCGTCGGAAATATCGACGGCTGTGACTTTAAAGCCGTACTTTGCGAACAAGACCGAATGTCTGCCAAGACCGCAGCCAAGGTCGAGGACGCTTTTTCGGCCCTCTCTCTTCCACTTTTCGACGTAGTAATAGCTCTCCTCGCAAGGCTCGAGCCAATCCTCTTTGTCTTCGACCGCGCTCCAGTCGAACGGGATATAATCTTTCTGCATGGTATATTCCCCCTGCTGTTATTTTAATTCTATGCCTTATGACCGCCGATCTGGCGGTTGCGGTCTTTTGCTGTTGCGCCTTCGGTGTAGTTTGCGCCTTTCAGGACGGCGTTTTTGCCGTACTTGTGCTTGATCTTCAGCATGGCGTGCTGCAGGGCTCTTTCTTTTTCGAGGGATCGTCTGCCTGCTTCTTTGGAACGCATTGTCTCTATGGTATCGAAGAGGCTGAGCTGTTCGTAGTTTTCGCACTCGGGGATATCTTCCTCGCGGATGACGCTGCAGACGGTCAGGTTCAGGCGCTTTGAAAGCAAGGTCTCGTCGAAGATACGGTCGAAAAGCTCCAGCGTTGCTTCGCATATCTTTCTGGTCGAGGCTGTGTGCTTTTCGAGATTGATGGTGCCGTGGGCGTATTTCGGGACTGCCCTGCCGTAGTGATCGGTGATGATCTCGCCTTTGTAGCTGCCGTTTGCAAGGCTTTCACGGTCGTAATTGACTGTCATGACGATCTGGTTTGTCACAAGGCCTTTATCAACGAGATCCAAAGACAGCATATCCGCCATTTCCCAGATTATAAGCCTGGTACGTTCATAATCGCAGGCTTCTGAAAGCACCTGACCCGACGAGATGCTGTTGTTCTTCGGCCTGTAGGCCTTGACGTCGGCTATGGTCGTGGGCTCGATACCCCAGGCGTGGTCTATCACAAGCTCTGCGTTTTTGCCGAAGGCTTTGTATATTTTTCTGATCTGATAGCGGTCGAGGGAATGTCTTGCGATATCTCCCATTGTGAAGATGCCGAGCTTTTCGAGCCTTGCGGATATCCCCTTCCCCACCCGCCAGAAATCGGTGATCGGTTTGTGAGCCCACAGCTTCTCTTTATAGCTCTGTTCGTCGAGGCAGGCGATGCGGACTCCGTCCTTATCTGCCGGGATATGCTTTGCGACTATATCCATAGCCACCTTGCAGAGGTACATATTGGTGCCGATACCTGCCGTGGCGGTTATTCCCGTGGTTTTCAGGACGTCCTGGATAAGCATTCGGGTAAAGCCGTGGGCATCGGTGTTGTAGGTGGAGAGATATCCGGTAGCGTCAATGAAGACCTCGTCGATCGAATAGGCGAAAATGTCCTCGGGAGCTACATATTTAAGATAGACGCCGTATATCTGAGCGCTGACCCTCATATACCTTGCCATTTGCGGCGTTGCAACGATATAATCCAGTTCGAGAGAGGGATCGGCCAGAAGCTCGGAATGGATATACGATCTTCCTTTAAGCTTTCGCTGCGGAGCATTCAGCCTGCGCTTTGTATTGACTTCCTTGACGCGCTGTATAACTTCAAAAAGCCTTGCTCTGCCGGAGATGCCGTAGCTTTTAAGGGACGGTGAAACTGCAAGGCAGATAGTCTTTTCCGTGCGGCTGAGATCGGCAACAACAAGATGAGTGTTCAGCGGATCGAGTCCGCGTTCGACACATTCAACGCTTGCATAGAAACTTTTGAGGTCTATGGCAACATATACCTTATCCGTTTTATCCATTGTCCCACCGCCTTTGAAGTTGATACTAACGATTAAGAACATATGTTCTATAATGTTAGTATAACACAAACGGGCGTGAAAGTCAATAGAAAATCGAAACTTTGTTCGATTTTTGTTCGGCG
The DNA here is from genome assembly GCA_947169055.1 of uncultured Clostridia bacterium. Classification (GTDB taxonomy): domain Bacteria; phylum Bacillota; class Clostridia; order Oscillospirales; family Ruminococcaceae; genus FB2012. Next base: position 108 of record CAMVOF010000226.1, on the reverse strand, counting down.
TTGCTTTAAAAAGACACCCCGACATCTCGGAAAACATCGGGGTGTATGGATCATTGTTCGGCGGTGATCTCGCTGGTTGGGCGCGTTGGGTCGCGTTCGCGGCAATCG
>CAMVOF010000225.1:0-3696 GCA_947169055.1 uncultured Clostridia bacterium | reverse complement strand
ATCTCCGACTCTTGCGCCAACCTGAGCTTGTGCGATCCCCTCAAAGAGGCTCGCCTCTGTAACCTCAAGCAATGCTTTAGCTTCATCAGATATTTTGCCAACAGGGAAGGTCCAGCAGCTGTCTCCATTGAAGCCCTTGTACGCAGCTCCCGTGTCGATGCTTACTATATCGCCTTCTTTTAATCTGCGGCTTGCCTTCGGGATACCGTGGATAACTTCCTCATTTACTGAGATACAAGCGTTACCCGGAAATCCGTAAAGACCTTTAAAGCAGGATTTACAGCCGTGACGTGTGAAATACTCGCCTACGAGCTTATCAACATCCAATGTTGTCATACCCGCTTTTAATCTCTCGCCCGCATACCATATTGCGCCGCAGGTAATTCTACCTGCTTCACGCATTATGGCTAATTCGGACTTTGATTTAATAGTAATACTCATTACTTCTCAACCCCTACTGCTGCCAGTGTGAGCTTTGAAGTTTCAGCGACCTCTTCCTGACCGATAACAGTGACAAGCTTGCCCTGCTTTTCGTAGTAATCCTTGAGAGGAGCTGTTTTCTCGTGATAAGTAGCGAGTCTGTCGAGAACGACTTCCGGCTGATCGTCCTTACGAACGATAGTCTTGTCGCCGCACTTATCGCAAACACCCTCGACCTTGGTAGGCTTATACTCAACGTGGTAAGAAGCTCCGCAGCCCTGGCAGACTCTTCTGCCTGAAACTCTCTGTTTGATAGTCTCATCAGGTACGTGGATCTCTATAACCTTGTCGATCTGGATGTTCATTTTGTCAAGAGCCTCTGCCTGTGGAACCGTTCTTGGGAAGCCATCGAGGATAAAACCGTTTTTGCAGTCGTCCTCAGCGATCCTCTCCTTCAGGATACCAATAACGATATCATCAGAAACGAGAGCACCCGCATCCATAGCAGCCTTAGCCTTAAGGCCGTACTCTGTGCCGTTTTTGGCAGCTTCGCGGAGAATATTGCCTGTTGAGATCTGGGGAATATTCAGAGCATCTGAAACTACCTCAGCCTGTGTACCTTTGCCTGCGCCGGGAGCGCCTAAAAAGATAAGGTTCATTGAACGTTCCTCCTTTACTGTAAGAAGCCCTTATGATGACGCATCATAAGATGTGATTCAAGTGTTCTTGTTGTTTCAAGCGCAACGCTTACTGCGATAAGGATCGTAGTACCGCCCATTGAGAGAGGGCTGAGCTGCTGATCTGCCATTGACATGAAGATCGGGATAACAGCGATGAATCCGAGGAAGATAGCACCTACGAGAGAGATCTTATTGAGTACTCTCTGGATATAGTCAGAAGTTGGCTTACCAGGTCTGATGCCCGGGATACCGCCGTTGGACTGACGAAGGTTGTTAGCTATTTCGATAGGATTGTACTGGATCGATACGTAGAAGTAGTTGAACGCAATGATGAGCAGGAAGTAGATTATAGCGTAACCCCAGCTTCTTGTGCTGAAGAAATCACAGAACTTAGCGTAGAAGCTTCCGTCGTGCGGATTCTGCTTGAAGATCTGTACTGTCTGTGGAAGAGACATAAACGACATAGCGAAGATGATCGGCATAACACCGCTCATGATTACCTTTATCGGGATATGAGTCTTCTGACCGCCGTACTGCTTTCTGCCGACTACGCGCTTAGCGTACTGTATCGGGATACGTCTTTCAGCTTCGTTCATGAAAACGATGAAAGCGATCTCAGCTGCGATGAATAAGAGATAACCGATCGATACGAAGAGGTATTTGCTCGGATTATCCTTAGTAAGTCTTACGAGAAGTGCTGCATCGGTAGGGAATCTTGCAGCGATACCTGCAAAGAGGAGGATAGAGATACCGTTTCCGATACCCTTATCGCTGACTCTGTTACCCATCCATACAACAATAAGTGCACCTGCAACGAAGCAGGCGATGATAACGAAAGCAGCAAATGTGCCCTCGCCGCCGCTCGCATATTTGAGAGCGTGTGTGACCGTACCGTCTGTGCCCTCGACATTCATGCGCTTCAGCATAAGGAAATATGCATAAGACATTACGAGAGCAAGGATCATAGCAACGAATGCCGTGATCTTATCGATTTTCTTTCTTCCTTCTTCGCCCTCATCTCGCATTCGCTCCAGCGGAGGAAGTGCGTAGGTGAGAAGCTGCATTATAATGGAAGCATTGATAAACGGTGTGATCGAAAGTGAGAAAATGGTAGCCTGTGACATAGCGCCACCGGTAATAGTATTCAGATAATCGAGAAAGCCGCCGTCTGATGCGTTCGTGGTCATCCATGACTTTACAACGTCAGGATCAAGATAAGGAACTGTGACTGCGCAACCGAATCTGAAAATAATTATCATGAGTAATGTGTATAAGATCTTTTTGCGTATCTCGGGTACCCCCCACGCCTTTCTCAGCGTCTGAAACACATTACATCACCTCAGTCTTTCCGCCTGCCTTTTCTATCTTCTCAACAGCGCTCTGTGAGAATTTTGCAGCTTTAACTGTCAGCTTAGCGGTAAGCTCTCCATTTCCGAGGATCTTTACTCCGTCATAAACCTTCTTTACAAGTCCTGAAGCTACGAGAAGCTCTGTATCAACTACAGTACCGTCTGTGAACTTGTTAAGATCGGAAACGTTAACGATAGCATACTTTGTAGCGAAGATGTTGTTGAATCCTCTCTTAGGGATTCTTCTTGCGAGTGGCATCTGACCGCCTTCAAAGCCGATTCTTACGCCGCCGCCGCTGCGGGCATTCTGTCCCTTGTGACCCTTACCTGCAGTCTTACCGTTTCCTGAACCGTGGCCTCTGCCGATACGCTTTACAGCCTTGTTTGAATCAGGAGCTGGAGTTAATTCGTGAATTTTCATATCAGTGCACCTCCTTGTTTACGCTTCTGTAACCTCGATGAGGTGTGAGATCTTATTTATCTTGCCCTGTGTCTGAGCATTGTCGGGCTGAGTTGTTGTGTCGCCGACCTTTCTCAGGCCAAGTGACTGTGCAGTAGCGATCTGGTCTTTCTTTCTTCCGATGAGGCTCTTTACGAGCTTTATGTTCTTAGCCATTTGTTACTGCCTCCTTAACCTAAAATTTCCTTGACTGACTTGCCTCTCTTAGCAGCAACTTCCTTAGCGGATGTGCAGTTTACGAGGCCGTTGATAGTAGCTCTAACAACGTTGCAGGGGTTATTTGAACGAAGAGACTTTGTTCTGATATCCTTGATGCCTGCTACTTCGATAACGGCACGGACAGGACCGCCTGCGATAACGCCGGTACCGGGTGCAGCGGGCTTCATAAGAACTCTGCCTGCGCCGAATGCGCCAACGATTTCGTGGGGGATCGTAGTTCCCTTGAGAGCGACCTTTACAAGGTTCTTCTTTGCGTCCTCGATGCCCTTACGGATAGCATCGGGAACTTCTCCTGACTTTCCGAGGCCAAAGCCGACTGTACCGTTTCCGTCGCCTACAACAACGAGTGCTGAGAACTTCATGATACGGCCGCCCTTAACTGTCTTTGATACACGGTTGATAGCAACAACCTTCTCAACGAACTCAGGAGCCTGTGTTTCGATATTAGCCATTGTTTTACCTCCCTCTTAGAACTTTAATCCGTTTTCACGTGCGCCCTCTGCGAGTTCCTTGACTCTGCCGTGGTAGAGGTAGCCGCCTCTGTCGAAAACTACTTCGCTGATACCCT
>CAMVOF010000224.1:0-3740 GCA_947169055.1 uncultured Clostridia bacterium | reverse complement strand
CAAGCAGATGATGTGCAGAGGCGTTAGCCGCGGGTCGTGCGGTGTTGCCTTAAAGCCATAGTTTTTCGGGTGAAAACGCTATGGCTTTGTTTGTTATTTCTCTGACGCTTCCGAGCGTTGTTCGGATTTGCGGATCTTGCCGCTTATGGTCTTGGGCATTTCGGGAACGAACTCGATGAGCCTTATCCACTTGTAGTCCGAAAGCCTGGAATTCGTGAAGTCCTTTATCTCTTTTTCAAGCTGACGTCCGGCCTCGCAGCCTTCTCTTAGTACGATTATTGCCTTTATCGCCTGACCGCGGAGCCTGTCGGGAACACCGATAACGCTGCATTCAAGCACCGCAGGATGCTCCATGAGGACGTTTTCCACCTCGTAGGGACCCACACGGTAGCCGCCGGTCTTGATGATATCGTCGAAGCGTCCGTTGAAGCGCAGGGCTCCGTCCTCGTCGATATAAGCCGAGTCGCCTGTGTGGTAAACTCCGCCTCTCCATACTTCCTCGTAAAGCTCGTCGTTGTCGAGATAGCACATGAAAAGTCCCTCGGGCTTTCTGCCATCTTCGGGGACTACCACCAGCTCGCCGATCTCTCCGGGCTTTGCGGGAGTACCGTCGGTCTTCAAGAGCCTTACGTCATACTGGGGCGAGGAAACGCCCATAGAGCCTGCGATTGATGTCTCGGGAGAGAAATTGGCTGTCAGCAGGGTAGTCTCTGTCTGGCCGTAGCCCTCGCAGAGAGTCAGCCCTGTGATCTCCTTGAACTTGCGGAAGACCTCGGGGTTCAGCAGCTCGCCGGCTGTGGTGGCGTAGGAGAGGGAAGGCAGCTCGGGTATCCCCGAACGGACCAGGTATCTGTAGATAGTCGGCGGAGCACAGAAGGTGTTCACGCTGTATTTTTTTATAACTGTCATCAGCTGCTTGGGGTCGAAGTTGTCGAAGTCGAAGACCATAACAGCCGAGCCCACCAGCCACTGACCGTATATCTTGCCCCAGGAAGCCTTGCCCCAGCCTGTCTCGGCAACTGTGAAAGGCAGTCCGCCGGCAATGGCGTGGTGCCAGTATGTTGCGGTGACGATATGGGCAAGAGCGTAGGTATGGTCGTGGATAACGCCCTTGGGCATCCCGGTGGTGCCGGAGGTGAAGTAGAGCAGCATGGGGTCGTGGACGCCGGTCTCTATCCTCTCGAACTTATCGGAGGCTGCTTCCAGCTGTTCCGAGAAATTCATAAAGCCGTCGATGACTGTTCTTATGGACCAGAGCCTGCAATCGGCACCTGTCTGCTTAACGGCATCAAGGGCACGTTCGCGGACATCTCCCTGGTCGGTGCAGATAAAGGCCTTGATGTCGGCACAGTTGATGCGGTAAACGTAGTCCTTAGCCGTGAGCATATGGGTAACGGGAACAGCCACAGCTCCTATCTTGTGCAGGGCAACAATGGTTATCCAGTATTCATAATGCCGTTTCAGGGCAAGGATGACTCTGTCTCCTCTGCCTATGCCATGGTCTTTAAGGACGTTTGCTGCCTTATTGCTGAGAAGGCTCAGCTCTCCGAAGGTGAATATCCTTTCATTTCCCTCGGTATCGCACCAGACCATAGCTCTCTTGTCCGGCTCGAGCCTTGCGTATTCGTCAACGACGTCATATCCGAAGTTGAAATTCTCGGGATATTTCAGCCTGAAAGAGCTGAGACTGCCGTCCGGGGCAAAGCTCTCCGAGCAGAAATTCTTGTAAATGTTCATGTGTACTCCTTTAATTTGCTGCGCCTATCTTTCTGAAGCGCTCATATCTGTGGGAAAGAAGCCGGTCGTCGTTTTTCAGGATCTCCAGCTCTGTGATGAGCCTGTCGCGGAGGTCGGTGAAAAACTCCGGCGTCTCCATATTTTCTTCGCTGACGATATCCTCGATTATCCCGAAGGAAAGTGCGTCCTTAGCCGTGAGTTTCAGAGACTGTGCAGCCTCGGGTGCTTTTGAGGCATCTTTCCAGAGGATGCTTGCGCAGCCCTCGGGAGAGATAACGGAATAAACGGCGTTTTCAAGCATATAGACTCTGTCTGCAACGCAGAGAGCAAGTGCACCGCCGCTTCCTCCTTCGCCTATCAAGATAGAGATGACCGGGGTATTCAGGGTCATCATCTCGCTGAGGTTCTCGGCGATAGCAAGTCCCTGACCTCTTTCCTCGGCACCGATGCCGCAGTAGGCTCCTGCCGTATCGACAAAGCAGATAACAGGCCTGTGGAACTTCTCCGCCTGCTTCATGAGCCTGAGTGCCTTGCGGTAGCCCTCGGGGTTCGGCATACCGAAGGAACGCTGCATACGCTCTCTTGCGTTGTGGCCTTTTTCAATGGCGATAACGGTGACGGGCTGGTTCTCGAGATAAGCGACGCCGCCGATTATGGCGCTGTCGTCGGAATATCTTCTGTCTCCGTGGAGCTCCACGAACTTGCTGAATATGCCCTTTATAAAGTCGAAGCCCGTGTATCTTGCAGCGCTTCGTGCTGTTTTGACTATCTCATAAGCTTCGTTGTTCATTTGCGCTCACCTCCGCAGTGCAGCTTCAAAAGATGGCTCACAAGCGAACGCTGAGAGCGTCTGGGGGTTATGGCATCCACAAAGCCGTGCTCAAGGAGAAACTCCGATTTCTGGAAGCCCTTGGGCAGGGTCTTTCTTGTGGTCTGCTCGATAACTCTTGCCCCTGCAAAGCCGACGGTAGCACCGGGCTCGGCAAGGATAATATCTCCTTCCATAGCAAAGCTTGCTGTGACACCGCCTGTGGTGGGGTCGGTGAGTATGGTGAGGTAGAACAGCCCTGCATCGCTGTGGAGCTTCACTGCACCGCTGGTCTTTGCCATCTGCATGAGGGAAACAAGACCCTCCTGCATCCTTGCTCCGCCGGAGACAGTATATCCCACAACGGGCAGACGGTTTTCCGTGGCGTATTCAAAGGTCCTTGTTATCCGCTCTCCCACAGCCGAGCCCATGCTTCCCATCATGAAGTTGGGCTCCATGACGAAGAGGCAGCACTTTGTGCCGCCTATCTCGCAGGTGCCGCAGATAACGGCCTCGATCTCGTTGCTGGCAGCACGGACTGTCTCGAGCTTGTCGGTGTAGCCGTCGAAGCCGAGGGGGTCGTTTGAAGTCACCTCCGAGAACATCTCGCGGAAGGAATCCTTGTCGGTTATAAAGCTTATCCTCTGCCTTGCGCTCATCCTGAAATGATAGCCGCAGCTGCAGGTGTTGGAGTTCTCCCAGATACGGCTTATGGGTATCTGCTTGTGGCAGTTGGGGCAGGTCTTTTCGGGCTCGTTGGCGTCTTCCTGAACGGGAGCAACGGCACGTCCGCCTTTTTCAAGCTCGTTCTTCGGCTTGTATAAAAATTCAAGAAACGGCATTTGGGTTTACCTGCCTTCCATAAATGTTAGATCGTAGTCGCCGCTCATAAAGCGTTCGTCGCTGACGAGCTCCAGCTGCTGGGCGATATTTGTGTCTATCCCGCCGATCACCAGCTCGCAGAGAGCAGCTTTCATCTTTCTCATAGCTTCCTCTCTCGTCCCTGCGCGGACGATGAGCTTGCCTATCAGGGAATCGTAGAAGGGCGAGATCTCCACGCCCTGAACAAGATAGGTGTCGAAGCGTACAAAGGGACCTCCGGCAACGTGGAGAAGCTCCAGTTTTCCGGTGGAGATCATCCTCAGCAGCCTCTGTCAGGGAAGTCTCACTTCCTGCGGTCACATCTGAGGCAGCC
>CAMVOF010000223.1:0-3762 GCA_947169055.1 uncultured Clostridia bacterium | reverse complement strand
AGGGTATCCGAAGGGGTTTGGGGGCGATCGGAAAGCCCCCAACAGAGCGTGCAGCTATGTATTGATTTGCAGAATTATTCGTGCGTGGCGGAACTGTAGGGGCGCACCTATGTGTGCGCCCGTCCTGCGGCTTGTGCTGTGTTTGTGGGCGAACACATAGGTTCGCCCCTACATTCTGTCCTCCCTCAGCAGGGCGGAGGGGTTCCATAATATTTCAGCAACCTGCATAAAAAAGTGTTGACTTTATATACTTCTTTGTGGTATAATAATATCGGACATTACCCGGTATGGGGGAAAAATTATAATAAGGAGGTAATTGCTATGGCAATGTACAAGTGTAAAGTCTGCGGTGAGGTCTTTGAGGTAAAGGACGGCGAGGAGGCAGTTTGCCCCAGATGCAAGCAGTCCGGCGATAAGCTCGAGAAGATCGAAGAGGCTCCGGCTAACAAATACGCAGGAACTCAGACCGAGAAGAATCTCCAGGCCGCTTTTGCAGGCGAGTCGCAGGCAAGAAACAAATATACCTACTTCGCTTCCGTTGCGAAGAAAGAGGGCTACGAGCAGATCTCTGCGCTGTTCCTCAAGACTGCCGACAACGAGAAGGAGCACGCCAAGATGTGGTTCAAGGAGCTGGGAGGCATCGGCAAGACCACCGATAACCTGGCCGCTGCTGCTGACGGCGAGAACTTCGAGTGGACGGATATGTACGAGGGCTTCGCCAAGACCGCCGAGGCAGAGGGCTTCCCTGAGCTGGCTGCCAAGTTCCGCGGCGTAGCCGAGATCGAAAAGCACCACGAGGAGCGCTACCGTGCCCTGCTCAAGAACGTTGAGACCAAGCAGGTGTTTGAGAAGAGCGAGGTCAAGGTATGGGAATGCCGCAACTGCGGACACATCGTAGTAGGCACCAAGGCACCTGACGTTTGCCCTGTATGCGATCACCCCCAGAGCTATTTCGAGGTCCACGAGGAGAATTACTGAAACGCTTCGCTCAGTGAATAGTTAAGAGTGAATAGTGAATAGTTAATAATAATGTCGCCTGCGGCGGGGTTTCCTGCCGTGGGTGATTTTTTTGCAGAACCCCTCCGCCCTTCGGGCACCTCCCCTTTCAGGGGAGGCAATTCTCGTTTCAACACAATTTGCAATAAAGCAAAATTATGCCTCCCCTGAAAAAGAACACTAACGTTGTTCTTCGGGAGGTGGCACGACGAAGTCGTGACGGAGGGGTTCTGTTTTGTACATTCTCTACAGTCTAAAGTCTGATAATGACCGTGCTATATGTGCGAAACGCCAAATTGGCGTTACCCTATTGACAAACAATATTATATCGGTTATAATATGCTTGTAAGAACAATATGACCCGGGATACAACTTACTTACCGATCGATCAAAACAGAAAAGTGCGTGCACAAAAAACAAAAAACTACGTGCAGAACAAAAGAAAGGAGGAGCAAATGGGTTTTCCGATCAGCGCAGGACTGCTCGATGCCATGGTGCTGTCAGTTGTGGACAGCGGCGATACCTACGGCTACGAGATAACAAGATATTTAAGAGGAGCCGTGGATGTTTCGGAATCGACTCTCTATCCGGTGCTCAGGCGGCTGCAAAAGGCAGGACAGCTTGAAGCCTACGATAAAGAGTTCATGGGACGGAACAGAAGATATTACAGGATCACCGAGCAGGGAAGAGCTGCTTTGCTTGAGGCTCTGGCAGAATGGAAGAGCTATAAGCTCAAAATAGACAATATATTAACAGGTGAGGAGATAAAAGAATGAGACGGGAAGAATTCATCAGCGAGCTGAAGAAAAAGCTGGGACGTCTGCCTGCTGAGGAGCTGGATGACGCAGTTGCGTATTATGACGAGCTTTTCCTGGATGCAGGCGAGGAGAACGAAGAGAAAACAGCCGCTTCCCTCGGAAGCATCGACGCCATTGCAAGACAGATATATATAGACAACGGCATCGACCCCGACGGTAAGGCAGAGTTCCTTATGGAAGAATACGTTGAGCCCAAAAGAGCCGAGCAGGAGGCTCCGCTGCCCATACAGCAGCAGCGTGTCCCCGTGCAGCAGGGCCCGGATGTCGCCAAGCTCTTGCTGTTGGTGATGCTTTTCCCAATATGGTTCCCGCTGCTCATCGTCTGCCTGGTGCTCATGTTCGTGGGAGTGGTAGTTGCATTCTCCCTCGAGATAGCACTGATCTCCGCAGGCGTGGGACTTGTGGCCTCGGGTGTGGTCACTCTCTTTGACATACCGCCCCTCGGCATTATCCTTATCGGCGCAGGCCTCATTCTGTCCGGCATCTTCGTCCTGACCGTAGTCCCTCTGTTCAGAGGATTGCTCAGAGGCGCAAGAAATACCCTTAACAGAATGGTCGGCAGAGCTCATAACGTGCTGGTGGGAGGTAGATAAGGATGAGACTTGACGAAGATATGAGACCACGCCGCTTTCCCGTAGGCGGCTGGATGATAGTTGTTGGCATAATCGTGCTGGCCATCGGTATAATCAGCCTCGTCGCCGTGGGCGGTATCGGGCATTATATCAAGTATGAGGACGTGCTCGTTGAGGAGCAGGCAGAGAATGTCACAAAGATAAAGATAGATTCCGCTTCCGTGGATATTAAAATAGTAAACGGCGGACAGACTGATAAGATAACCTATGAGGGCAAGGATGTCCCCACAGACTATATCGGCTTTGAGATCGACGGCAGTACCGCGAAGATCTATAAAAAGAAAAAGAGCTTCTCTATCATCGGCTTCGGCAGCCTGAATATGTTCGGCAAGGAGTCCAAGATAACCCTGACAGTCCCCGATAAGCTATATGACGAGCTTGACATGGATGCAGGCTCCGGCACAATAAAGCTGGACGGCTTCAGGGTAGAAAAAGCAGATCTCGATTGCGGAGCAGGAGACTTCTCGGCGGAGAACTGCAAATTCGATAAGCTGGATATGGACTGCGGCGCTGGAAATATCGACATTTTGGACTGCGAGATAGGCAGCCTCGACCTGGACTGCGGAGCCGGAAACGTTAAGTTCTCGGGCAAGCTGACAGAAAAGGGCAAGATCGACTGCGGCGCAGGAGACGTGGATATCAGGATCGACGGATCGTATATGGACTACGACGTCGATGTGGATAAGGGCATAGGCGACGTGAATATCGAAAAAGGCAGCGCACAAGGCACAGGAGCCAATATCCCGCTTGACATCGACTGCGGAGCCGGAGACGTTGACGTAAGCTTTAAGTAAGAGAGAGTAAGGAGGAGCAGCAATGAAAAGAATATTCAGATCGAAGAGAAACAGAATGATCTGCGGAGTATGCGGAGGCATCGGGGAATATATGCAGATGGACCCGAACGTGATAAGGCTTTTGGCGATACTTTTCGGATGCACTGGAGCAGGGGTCATCGCATACATCGCGGCAGCGATAATCCTGCCGGAAGCAGCAGAATAGTCGCAGCGGCGACAGAACCCCTCCGTCTCGGCTGACGCCGAGCCACCTCCCCTTTCAGGGGAGGCTTTTTTTCGCAAATTGAAAAAAGTGGGTATCCGAAGGGGTTTGGGGGGTCGGTGCCCCGACGGGTCGCAGCGGCGACAGCGCTTGACACGTCACGCAAGCAGAGCTTGCTTACGTTGAGTGAAAGGGGACGTTTCCCACGCGAGCAAAGCTTTGTGAGAAATAATACACGCCTAAGGAATGTGCCGGATCATAAATAGCAGCACGCTCTTGTTGGGGGCTTTCCGATCGCCCCCAAACCCCTTCGGATACAA
>CAMVOF010000222.1:0-3794 GCA_947169055.1 uncultured Clostridia bacterium | reverse complement strand
TTTAGCATTACATCAACGAAGGTCTGGTCGGCATCGGTGAGATCATCGTTGATCACCTCTCTCGGCACCTCGTAATACTGAGGGAGCTTGCCGTCAAACTTCTCGGTATAAGCCTTTACAGCACTGTCGCCCTGAGTCCTTACGGTCTCGATTATCTCGGAAACAACAGCCGTTACCTTTTTATCTGTTTCGCCGCTGCGCTTTTCGACGAGCTTGAAAAACTCCTCCTCGGCAACGCCGTCGGCAAAAATCTTTTTTATATCCATATTGATCTTCCTTTCATATGTTCAAAGCGAAGCCTCTGTCAGCGAAATGAGCTTTTCGATCTCCTGCTGCCTGAGCTTCATGCTTACGGGATTTACTATAAGTCTTGCAGAGATCGGACAAACGTCTTCTATCACTTCAAGACCGTTTTCTTTAAGCGTAGTTCCCGTTTCAACTATATCAACTATCCCGTCGGCAAGCTCAAGCAGCGGAGCAAGCTCCACAGAACCCTCGATCTTTACTATATCAACATCCATTCCCTTGCTCTCGAACCATGTCCTTGTAACGTTGGGATATTTCGTGGCAATGGTCTTGGACTTGAAGCCGCCGTAGAAAGGCGATCCCTTCTTTGCCGCAAGAGCAAACCTGCATCTGCCGAAGCCGAGATCAAGCAGCTCAAAGCATTTGCCCTGCATCTCCATTATCGTGTCCTTGCCCACAACGCCCATATCACAGACGCCGTGCTCAACATAGGTAATAACATCATTCGCCTTGGCAAGCACAACTTCAAGATTTCCGTCCGGCACAGGAAGGATAAGCCTTCTGCCCTTTTCGCGAACGGCAGTGCAGTCAAAGCCGATCTTCTCAAACAAAGCCACCGTATCTTTTTCAAGCCTGCCCTTTGTCAGAGCTATCCTTATAGGTCTGTTCATTATATGGCCTCCTGTTTAAAGGTTGATCTCTTTTTCTTCGCTGCCGATGCAGCATATCTTCTTTATGCCGCGGGTCCGGGCATAATCCTCCGTCTCCTCAAGAGTATCGTAAAGGCTGACCTCAGCCGTTACTTCGCTGCGAATAAGCTTTCTTGCATAGGCTATAGCTTCAACGCCGTCGTCCTTTCCCGAGAACACTATGCAGTCGGGAGCAGAAACAGAAGGCGAAAGAGAATTTCTTCTCAGATAATTTGCAACATCGTCGCAGTTAACGCCGAAGCCTACAGCCGGGCTCGGTCTGCCGAATTCTCCCAGCAGCCTGTCATATCTTCCGCCTTTGAGCACGGATTTGCCGATGCCGGAAAGATAGCCCTTGAAAACTATGCCTGTATAATAATCTGCGTGGCTGACTATTCCGAGGTCAACGGATATCTTCCCCTCGTAGCCCAGAGAAGTGAGCTTTGAAACTACTTCTTTTAAATGTGCAAGAATCCTGTCTGTCCTCTCGTCCGAGAACATCTCCGAAGCACGGTCAAGCACTTCTATTCCGCCGAAAAGCCTCGGCAGCTGCTTTAAAGCTCTTGTGATCTCGTTGTCGCCGATCTCGTCGAGCAAGTCGTTGAGAGCCGGAAAATCCTTTGCCGAGATCAGAAGCCTTATCTCTTCTCTTACGCTTTCGTCAGCATCGAGCTTTGAAACAAGCTCCTTGAAATATCCGATGTCACCGATCTCAAAGCGGAAATTGTCGCTGTCAAAGGCTTCAAGGGCTTCAAGTGCAAGACACATAGCCTCGTAGTCGGCTTTTTCGGTGTTGTCACCGCCGATAAGCTCGATACCTGCCTGAGCAACTTCATCGGAGCGTCCTTTAAGCAAAGCATTATTCTCATAGATAGCCTGAGAATAATAAAGCCTGAGGGGCAGCTTTGCCGGTGCAAGCCTTGAAGCCACGAGTCTCGCTATCGGTATAGTGGAATCGGGACGAAGTACCATGAGCCTGCCTTTTGAGTCTGTGAGCTTATACATGATCTCCTGACGGAAATGTCGCGATGAACCGCTGAACAGATCGTAGAATTCGATCCCCGGTGTAACTACTTCGCTGTATCCGCTTTTGGTGAACAGCTCGGAGAGCTTGTTCTCGACAGCACGCCTTGCAAGGCAGTCGCCGAACAGAAGGTCTCTTGTTCCCTCAGGTGTTATAAGATCATTTCTTTTCATCATTTATCGCCCCTGTTTTGCTTTAGTCTGGTAAAGTGATACTATGATAGCATATTAGCATAGTCAAATGATAACATATTTTATCTTTCAAGTCAAGGCGCAAAGAGACAAAACTGCTTTTTTAACAACTAAAAAAGTGTAATTTGATTAGTTTTAGGCAGATCGCCAAAGGCTCCGCAGTTTTCAAGAGTCTCGATAACGCTCTTTGTAACACCGCTCTGCTGCTGGAATTCTTCTATCGAAATGAAGTCGCCGTCAACAGCGGTCTCATAAATGCTCTTTGCGGCGTTGATGCCTACTCCCGAAAGCGAGCAGAATGGCAGCCTGAGCTTTCCGTCTTCAATGCGGTAGATTATAGAGTGCGACTTGAAAATATCCACAGGAAGAAGCTCGATGCCTCGAAGCATCATCTCATAAACGAGCATCAGAGTGTCCTGTATGCCGTCGTCCTTAGCGGTCTTTGCTTCCTTTGCGCGGTTTGCAAGATCGTCTATCCTCTGCTTTACAAAGGCCTTACCCTTCATAGCGCTCTCCGCCTCAAAGTCCTCGCCTCTTACCGTAAACAGCGAGGCATAGAATTCAAGAGGTCTGTATATCTTGAACCAGCAGAGCTTTATGGCCGAAGTAACATAAGCTGCGGCGTGAGCTCTCGGGAACATATATTTGATCTTTAAGCAGGAATCAATATACCATTCGGGAACATTGTGATCTCTCATATCCTGCTTCATTTCTTCGGTGAGCTTCTCGGGAGCCTTGCCCTTTCGGGTTATCTCCATAATGTTGAAGGACAGCGACTTGTCCATGCCGTGATGGATAAGATAAGTCATGATGCTGTCTCTCGTTCCGATAACGTCGGATATCGTGCAGACGCCGTCGTGAATAAGATCCTGTGCATTTCCGAGCCAAACATCTGTGCCGTGGGAAAGTCCGGATATCTGCAGAAGGTCGCCGAAATTCTTGGGCTTTGCTTCAAGAAGCATTCCGCAGACAAAGCCTGTGCCCATCTCGGGGATGCCGAGAGTTCCCGTCTTCCAGTCGAGCTGTTCTGCCGTGATACCGAGGGCATCCGGGGACGTGAACAGAGAATAGACCTTCTCGTCAGACATCGGTATCTCAAGGATATCAAGTCCGGTCATGTCTTCAAGATACTTGTAAAGCGTCGGGACATCATGTCCGAGCTCGTCAAGCTTGAGTATGGTATCGTGGAGAGAACGGAAGTCGAAGTGCGTTGTAACGATATCGGAATCCGACTTATCCGCAGGATGCTGGACCGGCGTAAAATCATAAACCTCGTAGTCGTTTGGTATGACCACCATTCCGCCGGGATGCTGACCAGTCGTTCTCTTGACATCAACACAGCCGTTCACAAGTCTTTGCTTTTCGGCATTGTTGACTGTCATCATCTTGCTTTCAAGGTATTTCAGCACATAGCCGAAAGCTGTTTTATCTGCAACTGTGCCTATGGTACCGGCCTTGAAAACATGATCTTCACCAAAGAGGAATTCCGTGTATTTGTGCGCGCTTCCCTGATAATCTCCCGAGAAGTTAAGGTCGATATCAGGAGCCTTGTCACCGTTGAATCCAAGGAAAGTCTCAAAGGGTATATCGTGACCGTCACGGTGGAGGTGCGCGACCAGGTATTGATCCACGGCAACCAGAGAA
>CAMVOF010000221.1:0-3830 GCA_947169055.1 uncultured Clostridia bacterium | reverse complement strand
AATGCCTTGCAGCCTCCTATGTGAATTTCTATTTCACCAACAAAGCTGTCCTCCTGCCGCAGTTCGGCGGAGAAAACAAGGAAAGCGACCGGCGTGCTGTCCGCATAATGAAAGAACTCTGTCCCGACCGCCGGATAGTCCCCATAGACGCACGAGAAATAATAATCGGCGGCGGCAATATCCATTGTATAACACAGCAGATACCGCGATAAAAGGAGGAGCTGTTATGAAAATAACCGCAGCAGCCGTGCAGATGTCCTGCACGCGAAACGTTGAAGAAAACATAGCCTGCGCCGACAAACTTGTACGCGAAGCAGCAGGAAAGGGCGCAAATGTCATTCTCCTGCCGGAGCTTTTCGAGAGGCAGTATTTCTGCCAGGAGAGGCGCTACGATTACTACGCTTTTGCAAAGCCCACCGCCGAAAACGACGCAGTCAGGCACTTTTCAGTCCTTGCAAAGGAGCTTGGCGTTGTCCTGCCTGTAAGCTTCTACGAGCGCGACGTCAACGTGCTTTACAACTCCGTTGCTGTCATTGATGCAGACGGCTCAGTCCTTGGCGTTTACCGCAAGACCCACATCCCCGATGACCACTACTATCAGGAGAAATTCTACTTTACCCCCGGCAACACCGGTTTCAAGGTCTGGGACACCAGCTTCGGACGTATCGGCGTGGGTATCTGCTGGGATCAGTGGTTCCCGGAGTGCGCAAGGGCAATGGCATTAATGGGAGCAGACCTCCAGCTTTACCCCACAGCCATCGGCGGCGAGCCTATCCTCGAGACCGATTCCATGCCCCATTGGAGACGTACCATGCAGGGCCACGCGGCAGCTAATTTCGTTCCCGTTATCGCAGCCAACCGCTACGGTATCGAGACTGTCGAGCCCACAGAGGAAAACGGCGGACAGAGATCAGCCCTCAGGTTCTACGGTTCCTCCTTCATCACCGACGTTATCGGCGATATCGCAGTCCAGGCGGAACGGGAAGGCGACGCTGTCATCACCTGTGAGTTTGATACCGAGGAAAACAAAAAAGCCCGCCTTGAATGGGGGCTCTTCCGCGACCGCCGTCCCGAGAAGTACACGATCATTACCAAATAAACCCGAGAGGTCGATACGATGAAAAACAGCCCCATAGGCAAGATACAGGGCATGATCTGGTCGGCGTTCATCCTGTGTGCCGCCAATGCCCTTTTGGTCTGGGAGACCGTCCCTCTCTCCGGTGCAGCAAAGGCCGCAATAACAGCCTTCTCCGTCCTTGTTACCCTCGTGTTCATGTTCAAGGACCACGGCTGCAAAAGCGAGACCCCAAAGCTCAAAAGGCTGAGCTCAGGGGCATTCGTCCTGGGCTGCGGCATCTTCTGTTCCATAGCCGGGATCGCAGTTATGATCTTCGCCTTCCCGAAAAACGGCTGGCTCAGAAACATCTTCGGCACCCTTTTGGCCGAGCTTGTTATCACAGTTGTTTGCCTCAGCGGTATCGTCCGCGTTGCATCCTCCGCAAGGCAGATCAAAGTCCTGCGCTTTATCGCCCTTTTCTTCCTGTGGTATATCCCCGCCGCCAACGTCTTCGTCTTTATCTCCTTCTACCGTTCGGCAGTCCGCGAGTACAGATTTGAAGAAGCCAAGGCTGAGCTTGATTCCGCACGAAAGGAAAACGAGGTCTGCAAAACAAAATACCCCATACTTATGGTCCACGGCATCTTCTTCCGGGACTGGCAGCTTGTCAACTACTGGGGCAGGATACCTGCCGAGCTCATCCGAAACGGTGCAGTCATCTATTACGGCGGACAGCAGAGCGCGAATAAGATCGAGATAAGCGCCGCCGAGCTTGCCGAAAGGATAAAGCAGGTCCTTGCCGAGACAGGTGCCGAAAAAGTGAATATAATCGCCCATTCAAAGGGCGGTCTCGACAGCCGCTGCGCTATCTCAAAGCTGGGTATGTCGCAGTATGTAGCTACACTGACAACTATAAACACCCCCCACCTCGGCTGCGAGTTCGTCGATAAGCTCCTCGCAAAAATACCCGAGTCTGTCCAGGGCTTCGTTGACAGAAAATATAACAAGCTCTTCAAAAAGCTGGGCGACTCTTCCCCCAGCTTTTTAAACGGTGTCCGCGACCTTACAGCCGCAAGCTGTTCACGCTTCAACGAAGAAACTCCCGAAATGCCCGGAGTCCGCTACCGCTCGGTAATGAGCGCCATGAACAGCGCCCGTTCGGCAGCATTCCCCCTGAACATCGGCTTCCTGCTCAACAAGCCCTACGATAAGCACAACGACGGCCTTGTAACAAAAAAGTCGGGAATGTATTTTCCCGACAGCGTGTATATAGAGCATAAAGGCAGGCGCGGCATCTCCCACGGCGATATCATTGACCTCATGCGCGAGAACATCAAAGATTTCGATGTCCGGGAGTTCTATGTGGATCTCGTAAAAGAGCTGAAAGAGCAGGGCTATTGACCTACCACCTCGCCGGCACATCGGGGCAGCAGCTTTTGGCCTTTGCAGCCCGCAGCTCCACAAAGCAGCCGCATTTGATACACATACCTTCAGACAGGCTTTCGCACTCCCTGCAGCGCGAGAGCCTTTTTTCATATTCCGGGACCGAAGCCCTCTCGCTCTCCGGCAGAGCAGCCTTCAGCCTATCTATCTCAGCGCTTATGTCTGCCTGTCCGACCTCGGCAAGCAGGCATTTTTTGCAGGGCGGTCTGTCCATCTCAAAGCTCTCCTTTCCGCTTTTTTATCATTCTATCACATCCAAGGCTTCCCGTCAATCACCCGGCATTTTTTGTTGACTATTCTCACGTTTTGTGATAAAATATATATGACCGAAAACATGAAAGGGGAGAGCTTTGTGCTGTTCAAAAAGATCATCCTGTGCCTGACTGCCTGCGTCACAGCCGTTTTGTGCAGTCTCGGTGCATTTGCCGATAACGAAGACCCGGCTGAACAAAAAGAGCCGAAAAGACTGATAAAGCAAGCCCTTGATTGGGTAGTCGAACCTAACAGAGATATTGTAGATGTCTTTGTAAGCGACTTTTCAAAAGGAGCTTATTATAATAAATGCGCTGTGATCTGCGGACGCGTCAGGAATAAACAGGGTGTCTATGTCGGTGAAAGATTTTTTCTTGTCACTTACGACTTAAAGCCTGTAATCGACGATGCTTTCGACGGCTTTCCTTCGGAAGCTATGAACAAAACCGGCCTCATGTCCGGCTTGTATATGAGCGACGGTTATTCAGTCTTTCCTTCAAGCACCATTTACAATTCTGATTCAAGTTATTATATCAGCGAGGATACTGTGAGCCTTGAATCTGCAGAAAATAGTTGGGGCAGAGCCGGAGGAGTCGGCGGCGTTTCCGGTGATCTTGCTGTTTATGATGAAGCTACCGATAAGGTCATGCTTACCAATAATTATTTTTTTGAAGAAAGTTTTTTCCTTGAAGATCAAATGCTCCTGCCTTCTTCCGGAGCCTGCTGCAAGGGAACGCTTACAGACAAGATAGATGATACCATCCAACCGGGTGCCCGTATCATTGAAGATGTTGATATGGATAAGATCGCTATCTTCGCAAATGAAAAGCTCGTTACTGATTTTGTTTATACCGATGCTGTCTGTACAAAAATCAGAGAATGTCCTGATAAATATAAAACAATTGACTTGTTTTTTGATGGCACATATGTTGCCGGGTACAAGGATAAAAAATGGGATCTTTACGACGAAAACGGCAAGCTCATCATTGCCGGGATAGACGGCATTGAAGGAAATGTCGATGCGAATATTGTCCTCTGGCCCTTCGGCAAAAAGCAACCTGTCCCCTATATGCCCTCC
>CAMVOF010000220.1:0-3831 GCA_947169055.1 uncultured Clostridia bacterium | reverse complement strand
CGATAACAAGAACGGCTACATCGTTACCGTACTCATCGACGAGTCCGAGCAAGCCTTCGACGACGACGGAGCCGCCGACGACACGAGCATCGAAGAAGCACCGGCAGAAGATGCTCAGCAGTAAATTTTAGTCTCACAGGAAATGCCTCTCACTCCGATGCAGGGGTGAGAGGTTATTAAATGTTTCTCCGGGCCGGTAAAAAGGCACGGAGCAAAGAACAGGAGGATCATTATGCCCATTGAAAGAATAAACCTTGAAGTTGATTACAAAGCAGCCGGCCTCGACCCCACAGGCTGCGGTGCAGTCCTGGACTGCTACACCAATATGCACACCGGCGAAATGGGAAAACGTGACCGCAGAGCTATCCTCGTTATCCCCGGCGGAGGAAACGACTGGTGCTCCGAACGCGAAGCCGAGCCTATCGCTTTCCGCTTTCTCGGGTACGGCTTCAACTGCTTCGTGCTGAGATATTCCTGCGTTAAGAAACGCTTCCCCACAGCAGCCCTCGAGGGTGCAGCTGCAATAAGATTTATCCGCAGCAACGCCGACCGCTTCGACATCGACCCGGGCAAGCTGATAGTCACAGGCTTTTCGGCAGGAGGACATCTTGCAGGCTGCCTTTCCAACTTCTGGGACAGCGAGATACTTACAAAGCCGCTGGGGTGCAGACCCGAGGATATTCGCCCCGACGGAGCAATGCTCTGCTATGCAGTGCTGACCAGCGACAAGAGATACACCCACGAGGGAACGATAGTCAATGCCCTCGGCGGCGACGAGAGCGATACGGAACTCAGAGAGCTGCTGGCGCTGGAGAACAGGGTCAGCGAGAACACGCCGCCGACCTTCCTGTGGCACTGCGCGGATGACGGCTGTGTGCCTGTGGAGAACACGCTGTTTTATATGGCAGCGCTGTCGAAAAACAGGGTGCCCTTCGAGAGCCATATTTACCCCTACGGGGGACACGGGCTTTCGACGTGTGACGGAGAAGCAGCCACTTGTGCAGAACATTTCCAGCCGGTACCGGCAGGATGGATGCAGCTGGCGATAGACTGGGCGAAAAGATTATAAGTCCAGCCGCTCATCACATCAATGGCAAAAAAAAGAATAATACAGATAACACGAACACATAAGGAGGGCTGTATCATGGCAAAAAGCAAATTGTTCCGCGCAGGAGCATTTCTGATCTCTGCCGTTATGGCAGTAAGCTCATTATCCCTGACCGCAGCGGCGGAAAGCCAGGTCATCGAGGGGACTTATTCTTATTCCGCAAACGAAGGAAATAATATCCAGCGCACCGACAGCTTCGTTTTCCGCGAGGACTGCTTCAAGCATTCGTCATTTGAATGGTGCGGTCATCTTTTGGCGCTTTCCTCACAGACTGCCATAGCCTCTGCCGGACGTTATGCCGATGTCCCGGACCCGGAGCATATCGACGATCCTTCCAACGCGGGTGCAAACATCCTTAATATGTTGGAGGACATGGGCTTCTCAGATCCCGAGGCCAACAAATATTACACCGTCAACCCCCAGGAGAATTCCGCAGCTGTTGCAGTAGGTCACAGGGAACTGACCTACGGCGGAAAGACCTATACTCTGCTTGCTGTATTCCCTCGCTCGGCAAATTACAAGCAGGAGTGGAACGGCAACTTCACTGTGGGCGACGGCACAGTACATCAGGGCTTCAAAGCCGGCCGTGACGAGATACTTCGTTTCCTTAAACAGTATATCGAAAAGCACGGCATAACCGGCGACCTTAAACTCTGGGTATCGGGCCACAGCCGAGGCTCTGCCATCTCAAATCTTCTCGGCGCCTTCTTTGCTGCCGGAGGTATCGACGAATACTTCGACGGCGTAAGCATAACTCCCGAGGATATCTACTGTTACACCTATGCCACACCCCGCACCACATTTAATATAGCAGATAAAAAAGAGCTGCTGAGCGTCGGCGGTTCACGCGGAGGCGTCTATGCAGACGACACTCCCGGCGAAGAATTTGTGAGCAGCGCATCAGGGGAGATCGCAGCGGATGACGAGGTCTTCAACTGCATCCACAACTTCCCCCAGCCCTACGATTTTATCACGATGCTGCCTCCGGCTGACTGGAACTACACCTGGTTCGGCAAGGTCGAGACTATGGATGCCGACGGTCAGGTCACCGTTGAGGAAATGCTGGAGCAGCTGGAATCTTTTGATAAATTCACATACGATAAATTCGTGAACGGCGGTGACTACCGCAATTTTGAGTGGAAGAGATTCGATCTGCCGTCCCTCTCCGTCACAGCCGACACCTCGGAGCACGAAGGCAACGATATGAGCTACTTTATGAGGCAGCGCGTCGCTAACATCGTTTACTATGCCGCCGATGCCGAAAGCTATGCCTCCAACGGTATGCAGGATACCCTTACCGCAGTAGCCGGTGCATATTCGATGCTGCACGAATTCTCCGACCTGGAGATAAACGGAAACACAGGCAAGCTCATCAAGCCTCTCATTCTCACGTTTTTCGCTTATGCCGATGAGATGCTCAAGGAAAGCGGACGTTCGGCTTCGGAGGAAGAATCTGTTACTATCGTGCTCGAAGAGCTGCTCTCCTATATCACGGGGCAGGAGATCGAACACGGCTCGATGACCGTTGACGACGCCGTTGTGCTTATCTCGCAGTACATTTCCGCAAACAGAAACTCCAAAGCTGTTAAGACGCTGCTGGACTATGCAGCAAATGCCCTCAAGAGCCTCGAAGCCTATCCCATGGCCGTGGCGCTGCTGAATCAGTTCGTTGCCGATCCCGATAACTCTACGGATCAGGAAAAGATCCTTGCGATACTGATAGCCCTCTCGGAAGGTGCCGAGGAAGGCTCTGCTGCCGCAGAGGTTTTCAGCGACACCAAATCTCTGCGTATAACGTTCTATGGTATCCTCGGATTCGTTTCCACGGATATCTACACGCTGATAGACAACGGAAATGCTCCCCTCGAAAACATAGTGAAATATGTGCTTTCGCTTCTTACGAAGAAACAAGACAGTGACGACAAGTACGAGACCCTTGCCGAAGCTGCCAATGCCGGACTGACAGAGGTCATCGGCCTTATCACCGCGACAGGCCTTGAAAATTCCAAGCGCTACGGCGATCTCTATTACGAACAGCTCAAAGGCCACATCGAAACAATTAAGAAAAACGTGGATAACCTTCGCAGGGTACTTTGCAGGTTCGCATTCGGAACATGGGGCGAGCCCTACAGCACCGCTGCCTGCATAAACACCGCTGCCACCTTCTACGGCAATATGGGTATAGCTCCTCCGGCACATTACAACGAGGTATTCGTTGCCTGGGGCAAGGCTGCCGATGCAAAGGGCATAAACGACCACGGAGAATACGTTGAACCCGATGATTCTTCGGAGGAACAGCCTGACAGCTCGGAGGAACAGACCGACAGCTCGGAGGTCGTTCCCGAAACATCATCGGAGGAAACACCCGACATCTCCTCGAAGCCCGACGGCGGCAACCCGAGCACAGGCTTCAACGCAGCCTATACCTGCGGAATAGCCGTCACCCTCGCAGCCCTCGCGATGATAGCTTCAAAGAGGAAGAACAAGTGATCCGATTTATAAACCAAAAAGATACACCGTCTTAGCGCGGTGTATCTTTTTTTCGCTAAAGCATCCAACAGGGCGTGCTGCAATTTATAATTACGCTTAAAGCTGTGTTTAATACTAAAAATCGCAGCACGCTCTGTTGGGGGCTTTCCGATCGGTCGCAGCGGCGACAGCGCTTGACGCGGTCGGTGCCCCGACGGGGCTTGACGCGTGACGCAAGCAGAGCTTGCTTACGT
>CAMVOF010000219.1:0-3846 GCA_947169055.1 uncultured Clostridia bacterium | reverse complement strand
ACTGTTATCTCGAGTTCTATAAGAAAATGCTTGAGGGCGAGCAGATACTCATGCCAAAGCACCTGCTCATGACAATGGCGAAAAGACGTGCAGCAGACTATTACAGGAGTTTCACGCCGACAGAAGATCTCGATGACCACATAGCCATATGCGATGAGAAGGCTCTGAGAGAACTCGAAAACGACGACAGCTTTGAATACGAGCAGATCATGAAGCTGATAGCCGAGTCGGACGATACAGCTTACCGTATCTTTTATCTGCATTTCCATTGCGGTCACACACTCGAGAAAACAGCCAGAGAGCTTTCAATGAGCGAATCCACGGTAAAATCAAAGATATACCGGATGCTCAAAAAGCTAAGAAAACAATTAACGGAAGGTGAGGAAAATGCGTTTTTCGGACGGAGTAACCAAATACCATAACGAAAAGAAAAAAGAGATATTAAGCTCTGTTCTCAGCAGTGCGCAGGCGCTTCCTTCCGGTGAAGGACACAGAGAGGGGATCATTATGTCAACAAACAACAGCAATTTAGGAGAAGCAAGGGTAAAAACAAGCAAAAGCAGCATCATCGCAGCAGCGTGTGCCATACTGATGCTGGGCGGAGCAGTAACATTCTATGCCCTGAAAGGCAAGGACGGCAGCACAGAGATAAAGAAATCGCCCAACGATCAACCCGTTGTTTCGACAGTGGTAAACGACGACAGCCAGACGGATGAAAGCAAAACTGATGATAGTTCGGAGACTCCCGAGTCAAAAGCACCCATCGTTGACGACGGAAAGTACCCCACGACATCGCCCGAAACAGTAATCGCGGCCGATGACAAGGGAACTATCGTGGAGGGCTTTGAAGGCTACGATCTCGAGGTCAAGTATCTTTTGGAGGATCCCTGGAAAGGGATAGATAACTATGCGCAGCATTCCTACAGTATAGTTATAGACCTAAAGGCAAAGGACGGCTATGAGCTTCCCTGGGCTGACGAGGAGCCGAAGAGATTCTCTCACTTCGGCGATGTGTGGAGTGACAGCGGTCACACCCAATTCTTCTATCTCCTGGATGCCGAGATGGTCTACTGCTACGGCTATAAGACCCAGAACGAGGAAGGCGAGGACGTTCTGAGATTTCTTATCAATGCAGACGTCAACGAAGGCTCTGAGCTCGACAAGGACACAAAGATCACCTTCAATGTCAATGTCGTTTACTGGGGCGAAGGCGAGCCCTTCAAGACCGAAGGCAAATTCACAGCCTCTGTGACCTTTGACGAGGCAAGGGCTCTTGATCTTGCCCTCACGATACCCTATCAGAGCGAATACTGAGGTGTATTTTCCGCATCTTTCCGAGCCGCCGAAAGGCGGCAACATATAACAGGATCGGAAGAAATAAATAAGAAGGAACTGAGAAAACATGAGAAAAAGCTATCTTGCTTTGCTGGCTGCGCTGGTGCTGCTCGTTTCGGGCACATCCTGCGGCTCTGAGGACAGCTCGGAAAAGAGCGGATCATCCGCTGCCGAGAACAGGACCTCAACTGCCGATGATCCGGATGATGCTGTCGATACCTCAGAGGAGGATACAGAGCCTCCTGCCGAAGAGCTGCCTGCCATGGAGTCAGCCTGCAAGGTGCTTGACTGTCTGGAGGCCGAGGGTATGCCCTCGGGCATCAGTTCCTGCGGTAACATTGTCGCCCTTCAGTGCTACGCCGTTGATGAGAACGATCAGAGAACGGTGAAATACTATATCATCGATGCTGTGAAGGACGAGCTCATCCGCACTGTTGACGCAGGCAGCGACAGAGAGATCCTTCTCGGTACAGATGCCGAAGGAAACATAACTGCCGAGATCTGGAAAGATTATATCAACGAATCGGATGATCCGCAGCAGCTTGTATCCTACAAGCCCGACGGCACCCGTACTGCGGAAGAATACAACGGCGATATGATGTTCCTGAAATCCGATCCCTCGGGTCAGCTGTACGATCTCAGCAAGGGTGTCGCAAAGCTCGGCGCGGACGGCAGCAAAGAAGTTGTCTTTGACGCCGTCTAGGCAGCGTAAGCACTCGAATTTGATCCTTCGAGGAACAGAGCCGTTGTATCGTACTTAAAAGACAGCTTTACATCGCCTACGACGCTGATGCTGGCAGATACCTCCACAGGGGGGGAGATAACGGAGCTTGAAGCTGTACACGTTACATCCGTTGACGGTGCAGGGGACTATGTGGTCGTCAGCTGCGTGCCGGATTATGAGACCTATGACGGCTGTACCTCCGTCTATGAAAAGGAGACGGGCAGGCTTGTATGGACCTGTTCCGAAAAGGAAGGCGGCATAAGCTACAGCTTCTTTGAAAGCAGCAGCTACGGTGTGAATTACGGCGGCCGGGAGAGCATCGATCCTCTGACATATCATTTCCTGAGAGTTTCCGACGGCGCAACGGGTACGCTGGATCCCGAGATATCAGATGCGGTCAGGGTAATGACCACATCAGTCACCTCGGCGGACAGGCTCATAAGCGCTGTGGCTGTAGGCGACCTTGAAAAGAACGATACCAAAGTAAAGCTCGTTATGATCGACCCGGCACAGGTGAACTTCGACGGCTCTGTGGAAAAATGCGGCCCCTGCGAGTATCAGGAGAAGAACAACAAGTGCGGCGATAAGTTCAGTGAACTCAGAGAAAAGGCTGATGAGATAGAAGAAAAATACGGCGTAAAGATACTTATAGGCGACGAGGTGCTTGATCTCGAAGACACAAACGACCCCTATAGATTTGTTTCCGCCGAGAGTGAAGAAGCGGGCGAATATCCATATGAGAATACCGAAAGCGGATTAAACTATCTCGACGAGATGCTCGGAAGATACCCCGAGGGCTTCTTTGAACAGTTCAAGATAAACGGCAAGGCAGGCCTTTGCATCGGGCTTGTTGAAGATCTTGTGGATAAATACTCTGATTCTCCTTTCGAGGCATCCGGCGTGACTTACGGCTACGGCCTCTGGACCGTCATTGCGATCCAAGCTGATTATACCGATCATGCTCTTAATCATGAGATGTTCCACGCCGTAGAGTTTATAGTCGATCAAAAGGTCGGCAGTATCGATGAAGATGAATGGGCTGCTCTCAACCCCGAGGGTTTCAACTATTCATCAGACTTTAGCAGCTACGGTGAAGGCAATGCGGACGGTGATCTTGTCTACGGCGACAGCGATGATCCATATTTCGCAAGAGATTACAGCAAGTTAACTCCCCTGGAGGACAGAGCAACTCTGATAGAGCTACTATTCACTGATGCCTATGACGATCCTGCCGAATACAGAGACTATATCAAGGATATTGCCGATCACCCCCACATGAAAGCCAAGTATGACTACCTCGCAGATTGGACGAAGCAGCTCTTCGGCTATGTTTACTGGGAAGAAACGCTGGGTATCGAGATATGAAAACTAATGCCGCCTTTTGCCAATGGGCAGGAGGCGGCAGCTTTGTTTTACGGCAAAGCAAAAGCCGCGCAGATGCACGGCTTTTTTGTGTCTCGAAGACTTGCTTTCATTTTTATCATTCTGCGTAAGGGAGCTTGAATTCAAGAGAGCTGTTGTCGATATCGAAGGAATAGAACAAATTCTCATCATAGATGCCGGCGCCTGTCAGATAAGGGTCATCGCAACGTTTCCGGTCGGTGCCCCGACGGGTCTTGACGCGTGACGCAAGCAGAGCTTGCTTACATTGAGCGAAAGAAAACATATCCCACGCGAACAAAGCCTTACAAGGGGTAAGCTACGCTTAAAGCTATGCGCAGCATTTCAAATCGCAGCACGCTCTTGTTGGGGGCTTTCCGATCGCCCCCAAACCCCTTCGGATACAA
>CAMVOF010000218.1:0-3882 GCA_947169055.1 uncultured Clostridia bacterium | reverse complement strand
ATTCTATGGAATAATTCTGTCCGCTCTTGAGGTCTGTCTGCTCCTTGGATACTATGAAGCCTTCGGGAGCTGTAAGACCCTCAGCCATAACATAGGTAACTGCCGCATAGTAGGAATCCTCTGACCTCTGGACAGTTATTTCCTTTTTGCCTATGCTCTTGTCCTCGACAGACTTGAATTCAACTGTCCACTTGGTCCCGTCGTCCTTGTTCTTTTCAACAGAAACGGTGTAGCTGTCCTTGTCTATCGTTTCGCTGCTTTCATCTTTAAGACCTATGTTCTTTGCTTCCTCTTTGTTGAACTCGCTGTTCTCGTCCTTGCCGTCGGGGAAACTGATCTCTGATCTGCCGAGATCGACGATGCCGGTGATGGTGGATCTTGTTGCTCCGCATTCACACTTCTGACCGGTATATATTCCGTCCGAGTCCATTTCCCATTTCCATTCGTGGCCGACTGCCTCGGTCTTGTATTCACAGCCGCTGCATTCCTGCCAGTGGGTATCATCATCGTACTTATATGTCAGCGTGTGCTGCTGCTCATTGTATTTTTGACCGCAGTCATCGCAAATTTCCCAGTGATATTCCGTGTCATGACCAGCTTTTCCCAAGCTGCTGGTATGGTTCAAGCTGCTGTATATTACATCCAAGCACTTAGCACATTTAACATCGTGGAAGTTTGGTCCCGTTGATTCATATATATATTCGCCGTCATGCTCGCACTTTTTAAGCACATCTACGGTCTTTCGGTTTATGCTCTTGTCCTCGACAGACTTAAAATCAACTGTCCACTTGCTGTCATCGGTCTTGCTTGGTTCAACTGATAATGTATAGCTGTCCTGGTCAATGGCCGTGCCCTTGTCGTCCTTCAAGCCGATGCTCTCTGCTTCTTCCTTGGTGAACTCGCTGTTTGCATCTTTGCCCTCCGGGAAAGTGATCTCTGATTTGCCGAGATTGATGATGCCGGGGATGCTGGAAGTTCTTGTTTTACCGCATTTACATTTCTGGCCGGTATATATGCCCTCTGAATTCATTATCCATGTCCACTCGTGATCAACAGCTTCGCTCTTGTAATTACAGCCGCTGCATTTCTGCCGGTGCTGGGTATCGTTATAAACGTAGCTGAGAGTGTGAGCGGTCTCGCCGAACACCTGCTTGCAGTCATCGCAGACGTTCCAATGCTTTTCGGAGGAATACTTCTTTGCTCCCGTATCAACATGAGGAACATCCTTAACGAGCACCGCTCTGCACTTTGAGCATAAAGCGTTGTGGGTGGTCTCTCCGTTTGACTCGTAGATAATATCGCCGTCGTGCTCGCAGGATCCAGCTTCAACTGTCTTGGGGTATGTGCTCAGATCCTCGATAACGATCTTAAACTCATCAGACATAAGGTCTTTTGTTATCTCTTCGGGAATGTTCTGCTTGTTGAATACCGTCTCGATACTCAGAGTGACCTCGTCACCGACTTTAAGACCGTTTACCTCTTTCTGCCCTGTATAGGGGCTTTTTTCAATGGTCTGTGTGTCGCTGGCTCCCAGCACCGGAAGCTTGTATTTTACAGCGCCTTTTCCGCCGCCCTGGCTCCATTTCCACGAATAGGAGTTTATGCCTGCATCGTCAAAATCGTCAGGTTCTACCGGCACAAGCGTCATACCGTTGCCCGAAATGCCTTCGGCTGTTTTTCCGTTTGCAAGCTTTGCTTTCAGATATCCCTCAAGGAAATATACAACGTTGCTGTCGTTTATATCCTCATCCGCCGTGAATACAACGGTGACGGGAAGGTATTTCCTTCCGTTCGTATCCGTTGCCGGCTTACCGATAGTTATACTCTGTATATGAGTTTTGTACCAGTCGGGATTAAACGCCAGAGCGTTTATCGGCAGCATCGTAAAGATCATACACATTACCGTTATCAATGCTGTCAATCGTTTGCCGAATCTGTGTTTCTTGGTTCTCATTCCTCTGCACCTCCGTTGAAAGATTTATTCTTTTCGCCTTTGCAGCTTTTGTTGAGCTCGTCCTGCAAGGCGTTAAGGTCCTTGACCTGCGCTCTGTAGACCGCACAGATAATCACCCATACTATCAGGTATGCCGCCAGCATAATGCCCTCCATGATAAGCATTTCGCTGACCGCGGTCATCCAGCATAGCACCCGGCTCACTGTCAGGAACACCGCCGAGATAAGTGCAAAATGGGTCAGCATGGTACGCAGCATACTCCAGCTCTCTATCTCGTAGAAAAGCATACCTCCGACGCCCGCAGCGCCTATCAGCCCGGAAAGCACCGTCTGTATCAGGAACGCCGCAGCCTCGCTGCCGACTTTGTCCACAAATTCCGGAGCAACGGGCATACCGCTGCCGGTGAATGTGATATAAGCAATAATGTCTCCCATTGCCATCCCGAGCAGGAAACCGAGACCTGCCCGCTTTAATACCCTTCCAAGCATGACCGTCACTCCTTTCCTGAAAGGCGCCTGCGTATTGCCGGGATGCAGCGCCTTGAAGCCCATGTTTCTATCCCGCCTTCAAGCTCTATGCGAAGTGTTCCGGCCAGAGTGAAGTCATAGCGCACTACCTTTGTCAGATTGATTATCTCGTAGCGGGATATGCGTATAAATGTTTTTTCGTCAAGCTGCTTTTCGAGGCTTTGCAGCGACTGGACAAGAAAGAATCTGTTATCCGCCGTGATGACCTCAGTTTTCTTTCCGTCCACCGAGAAGGATATTATATCGGCTGTCCTTATCACCACAGTCGAGCCGTCGCCGTCCGTTGCATTGACAGTATCTGCAAAGCCGCTTTTTATCCTGTATATAAGCTCTTCGATCTCCGCGTCTCTTTTATCGGCGCGGATGACCACCTCTATGCCTTCG
The DNA here is from genome assembly GCA_947169055.1 of uncultured Clostridia bacterium. Taxonomy (GTDB): domain Bacteria; phylum Bacillota; class Clostridia; order Oscillospirales; family Ruminococcaceae; genus FB2012. The sequence continues at coordinate 1,017 of CAMVOF010000218.1, read as the reverse complement.
GCAGAGGGTGATCCTTCAAAGCGCACCGTTATCTCTTTCATGGGAAGTCACCGTCCTTAAGTTTTCTCGGGTGTCTGCACCGTTTCTGATGAGGGAACTCTTCCTTTGTTCTGCATATCCGACAGCCGAACAAGGGGCATTCCCCGATCAGTTAAAGCAAATATATCCGTTTATCATGCCGCTGCATCTGTTTGTTGAACTTTCATAGTTTTAAACCGTTGATTTGCTCAAAGTATATCCTTATTATACAACACATTTGATAATTATTCAACACCCCCCGGTATAAGCGGTACGAGATGCGGCATAAGCGGTCGCTGCATACCGGCTGTCTTCCGACAGGAGAAAATGTGTAGGGACAGCGGCTTCTTTTGCTTGACGAAAATTGATCGATGTGCTATAATAAGTGTATATTGGGAAAGTGTTTCTCTTTGCTGAAGGAGGGATCGTGCCATGATCGGAAAATATAAGATCGCAGGACTTTGTATCTCAAGGATCCATGACGAAGCTTCGCATGAAATGGTCGTTGAGCTGAACAAAAAACTCATCGAGATAGGGTACAGACTTTTTGTCTTTCACACTACCTCCGACCTCTTCTGGGACACCGCCAGCGAAAGAGGCGAGATCGCTATTTTCGATCTCATCGATTTCCGGACAGTGGATGCCCTTATCATCGTTGACCGCATGATAAAAAACAAAAAGCTCATCGCCAAGCTGATCGACAAGGCGCAGATATTTGAGAAGCCTGTCATCATGATCGGTGCAAATATAGAAAACGCCGTGAATATCGACTTCGACTACAAAGGCGGCTTTGAACAGGTAGTACGCCATATAATCGAATTCCACGGGCTGACAGACCTGCATTTCATGGCAGGTGTGCAGGGCAACAGCTTCAGCGAAGAACGCATAGAAGTTTTCAAGAGCGTGCTTGAGGAAAAGGGCATACCCTTTGACCGGGAGAGCATGGTGAGCTACGGCGATTTCTGGAGCGTGCCCACCGCTGCTGCCTGCGAGAGGCTG
>CAMVOF010000217.1:0-3899 GCA_947169055.1 uncultured Clostridia bacterium | reverse complement strand
ATTACTTATCCACCTTTATTCATCTGAAGCGATATATGCTGTTACAATTATATATCAAATCTTCGGATAAGTCAAATAGGGCTTTGGTCCATAAGATAGGCCCGGCAGGGAGCTCCGTCGCAGCCGCCGAGATCAAGGGGTGCAGCGCTGAGGAAATACTTCCCCTCGGCCACGTTTTTCAGAACTATCCCTTCCAGCAATACGGTCCCTGCCCCGAGCATTATGTCGTGGACTTCCTTGGGAGCATTCTCTGGTCCGACAGTCTGGCTCTCGTTGCCGAAAAGGGCTGTCCCCGCCTCGGCGAAAACTCTTGCCCCCTCGGCGGTAAGAGTGGCTTTTCCGGCAACAAGTATCCGTTTATCAGCACCGGCAGCTTTCGCCTTTTCGAGTATCGAGGCAGCATCGTCTGCATCAACATCACCCTGATGCCGCACGACGAAGCACTCCCCCACAAAGGGCTCGAGCCCCATTTCGTCTATGGTCTTGCCGTCATCCACAAAATGGAACGGTGCATCGACATGGGTGCCGTTATGAGCGCACATCGAGAAGTCCGTCAGGTTGCAGACATCTCCGTTTTTGATGCTCATTACTCTTTTTTTGACAGGCTGCGCATCCCCGGGAAACACGTTACAGGAAAAGACCTCCTGAGAAATATCTATGATCATTTCTACCCCTCCGTCAGTTTTTTCTTATTTTAGCACAGAATGAAAGAAAATACAAGTTTTTTTTAATTCACCCACCAATGTTTCAATTGAGCGCTTGGCAAGGCTTATTTTGGCCTCCCTCTAAGGGAGGTGGGTACATTTGCGGATGAGGTCGCGTTGCAGCCGTTGGGAGAGGCTTTTTTTTAATTCACCCACCAGCTTTCATTCGTGCGCTTGGCAGGGCTTATTTTGGCCTCCCTCTAAGGGAGGTGGGTGCCTTGGTGAATGAGGTCGCGGTGCAGCCGTTGGGAGAGGCTTGCTGCGAGGTGTTCTATCAAGGCTTTGCTCGCGTGGGATTTGTTCTTTATCTCTCTATGTAAGCAAGCTCTGCTTGCGTGACGTGTCAAGCGCTGTCGCCGCTGCGACCCGTTGGGAGAGTTTCGCCGACTGCGGTCGGCGGCTTAGGGCTCTGCCCAATTTCTTCTGCCGAAGAAATGGAACCCGCAAGCCCTTTAAAGAAGGGCAGTTTCTCGTTCCGAGAAACTGCCCTAAACTTTAATGCCGCTGCGCGGTTGGATATTCTCACCTTATCATCCGCACTCCACAGACCCTATTTCCGTGTATATCATGCCGTTTCTGCCTCTCTCAGAAAGCATCAGCGAGATGCTCTCTACCGTCATTTCTGCCGCAGGCACTGTCAGCTCCGGGATGTCCGCCTTGTTCGGCTCTCTTATCAGCGTGATGTGCGGCGAGAATTTCTTTTTATCGAAGGGTATCCCCGAATCGGCAAGATGATGCCGCACCTGCGCAGCCAGCTTTTTCAGCTCTCCGCTGTCGCCGATGCCTGCCCACCAAAGCCTGCCGAAGCTGCCGAGCCCTTTGAGAGACAGCGAGAACGGCTTGAACTCCGCTTTGCCGAGGGCATCCGTGACCCGGTCAATGTCGTTGTATTCGCCGATGAAAGCAAGGGTCAGATGCAGATTTTCGGGCTTGGTGAAATTGCCCCGGACGTTCTGCTCCTTCATCTGCCGCTGTATGTCTTTCAGCGCGGTCTTCATCTCCTCGCTGAAATTTATCGCAATAAAAAGTCTCATATCTTTTCTCCGTAATCTACTCCTCAAAATAAACATACCCGAAATAAGGCCTTATCCAGTCTGCGAGGAAATCCAGCTTTGCTTTGAGGTGGGGATACTCGCACAGTTTCTCATACGAAGTTTTTGTGTCGCCCGATGCGATCTCTTCTATGAGAGTTGCTCTGTCCTCGTAGATGTTAATCTTGCTGTAGTCTCTGATGAAATAGGGGTCGTCCGAGACAAGGAGATATTCTTCGTCGTCATTTCCGCCGTCATAGGTGTTGGTGTTCTCGTAATATGTGAAGCCCTCCGGGTTGAGCTCTTCCCAGGCAGCGTTGTCGATGGGGGTTTTCCTCTCCACGATTATCTCCACAGCGTGCCAGATCTCGTGATCCATCAATTGGGGATAGAATGAAAAATCAGGGCCGCAGAAGGCTATATCCACCCACGCTCCGGACTCCCATGTGACTCCTCCTGCGGTGAAGACGCTGAACTCGTCCAGGTTTTCGAGACGCTCCACGGGGGTGAACCTTATCCCTCCTCCTACGGATCCACAGAATTTCTTGAAGAAGCCCTCGGGATAACGGGAAAGGCATTCATCCAGCATATCGAGCTGCTCGGTGATGCTTTCGTGCTGAGAATTCTCGCTTGACTGAGGCACGAATCTGTATTCGTTGTTCTCGGGAAGGTCCAGCGCCTCATCGCCGAGGCATATCTCGACGCCGTACTTCTTCTCGATCTCGTCCGCCTGCTTTTTGTGCTCTTCAAACCATTCTCCGGCTGTATGAGTTTCCTTCTCTTCGATCTTCGGCAGCGATGTTTTTTCAAGCTCGCTGACGTTCTCCGCAAGGGTGGGTTCAAGCATTACAAGCTGTGTATGCTGATCCTCGCTGCTGTCTCCCAGGGTCACAGCAGCGAACCACCTGCCCTGCACCGAAGTGCCCAGCATGATGCCCATAGCCATATCGCCGCCGAAATGCAGCTCGCCCATAGTACCCGACTCTATATCAAGCACCTTGACATAAGTCTCCCAGCTCTCTCCAGAGATGTTTGAAGCAGACATCATCAGGCAGTCCGAATAGAGGGAGCTGTATGCCTTTGCGGAATCCTCCGTCGAGACAAAGCAATCAAGGCTTTCTCCTTCGGGACGGTCAAAGCTTAAAAACAGCCTTTGTTCGGAATTGGGGTCCGAGTCCTCGCAAACGATGCCGGTCTTTATGAAGCTGAACAGCGATTGGTTATAAAGCGGAAGCTCCGCAAGCTTCTTGCCGTCAGTAAGGCTGAATACCGCCGATCTGAGGGAGTCGTTGCAGTCGGTGGAGAGCACGTTGGCTATGAAAAGGCCGCCGGAGAGATCGACCTCAAGTATCTCCGAAACATCTTCCTTGATGCCGAAAAGCTCGGTGATATTTCCTGTCTCCATATCTATCTCGGAGATGCTTCTGCTGAAATCTATGAGCCTGTCCTCCGGGGCATAATAGCGCAGATCTACGATGCTCCTGGGGTATTCCAGCACCCTGGGCTGATCGCTTCCCTCGGAGTAAAAATATATCTTCTGCTCTGCGGCATCGTTGGTGATGACCGTTCCGTCAGGGCGAAGCCCCAGAAGCGTCTCGCAGTCGCCGGCAAGCTCTCCGCTGCGGAGCATCTCGCCTTTTTCGGGATCAACGATGTGATATTCAATGCCCTTTTCGCTCCTGCAGCAAACAGCCAGCTTGCCGTCGGATGATGCCTCCAGGCCGTAGATGCTGCCGCTGACGTCAAAGCCCTCCACCGCGGCATAAGGCGAGCTAAGGGGCTCAAGCACAGGCTCGGGCTCAGTTGTGGTGTCGGGTACGGGCTCGGAGTCTTCCGGCAAGGTCGTCTGAGCGCCTTCCTTTTCTCCTGCGGACTCATCTCCCTGCGAAACTGCCGAAGACGCAGCCTCAGCCCTGCTTTCTCCCGAAGAGGAGCTTCCGCCGCAGGAAGCCGCCGAAAACGCCGTAAGCACAGCCGCAAGGACAGCCAAAACTCTCTTTCTCATATTCCTGTCTCCTTTCAGCAGTTTATCCTCTGTTCACATTATATATATTTTTTTCATATAAGTCAACCGGGGAAATGAGCTTGCGAAATCTGCACCTCTTGAATCTTTCCCGATAAAAAAACCAAACGGCAGGACAGCCTTTACTGCCCTGCCGTGTTT
>CAMVOF010000216.1:0-3908 GCA_947169055.1 uncultured Clostridia bacterium | reverse complement strand
GCATAGGCGCTTTCGATCTCAAGAAAACTGCTGAGCATCGTCGTTGTGCAAAGAGCAGCGGTAAAAGCCAGGATCGCTCTTACTGTGCCGAAGCTGATAAACGACAGCTCTTTTTTTGATGATATCTTTATATCTCCGTCCAAGATGGCGTTTGAAGGAGGCGGAGAGTAGTTAGATTTGGTTTTATCTTTGTTCATGTTGCGTCCTTTGATCTATTATTCTTTATTATATTTTGTTCCGTCAGATCACGAGACCGTCGATAAGGCTCGGTACCGCAGCGCCGGCTTTAAGATCATAGATGCCGATGTTATCGCCTTCGCATACGCCGTCCTCGACATTCGGCGATATGGCAGTGTATCTGTAAGCAAAGCCCGAGGTGCTCATGTCCGTGATCTTGTTCTTTGTCAGGAAATATGTGCAGTAGATAAGATGAGCACAGCTGTTGGGCTTTTCGTCGATCTCCGTCATTATCTTTGTAAGACCCTGAACTGAGCTGGGAGCTCCGAGATTGACGAGCTTGTTGACGGCAGCTCTGCAGGATTCTATGCTGTCGATTATCTTTATCTCATAACCGCTGCTGTTGCTGTCTGTCCATATGAGCCTGTGGGTGATGTTGTTTTCGGCAAGGTGGAGCGAAAGGGCAGCTGCCGTATCAAGCAGCAGATCGGTAACGTCGAGCATCTCGTTGGAGAACGAACAGCCCGAAAGATCGGCAGCAATGGTTATCGCGTTTGTTATCGGCAGGGAATAATCCTTGACGATAAGCTCGTCCTGCTTTGCCGAGAGCTTCCAGTGTATGCGGCTTATCTTGTCACCCTCGTTGTAGGTGTGAAGATCGAATATCTCCGAGGGGTCGTCGCCCTTTTTGATCTTCGAGTATTCGCTGCTCTCCATTCCGAGGTGAGAGTAGTTGGATATGGGATTGTCGATGATCTGGAAATCCGGCAGTATCGAGACAGTCGTCCTGCCGAACTTCATTTTCCTCCTGATAAGCTTGAAACGGGAGAGCTTCAGCTGGTCGTAGATCGTAGCTTTCTGTATCTCAAGGGATATCGAGCCGTAGTGCTTGCAGTAGAGCTTGAATGTCAGCTTCTGCTCGTTTCGGGGAAAGATAGGCGTGTTTATCACGAAATGATCTTCGCTGCCCGTAAGCTCCGAGCGGAACTTGATCTTAATTTTGCAGTTCGAGACAGGGAAGATGGTCGGGTTATTTATTACTAAGTCTATCGGCACATTCGAGTTTCTGACTGCCGATCTTTTGTCGGAAGCAAAAGAGATGCTGAGTCTTGCTTTCAGATAGAGGTTTATCGTAAAGAAGACTATCGGAGTACCGACGGCAAAGCAGAACAGATAGAAGGAGAATGCACCCTCGTACTGTATATAAAACAGGAACGAGCATATAAGAAAGAAGAAATAGACAAATATCATACCGTCACCATATTGTTTATCTTCGGCACCTGAACGTTGTCTATGATGCTCTTGAGTATCTGAGTGGAGGTATAGCCGTTGATCCTTGCCTTGGGATTCAGGATGATCCTGTGGGAGCAGACATCGTTGAACACATAATAAACGTCATCGGGAGTAACAAAGTCACGGCCTTTGAGGAGAGCTGTGGCTTTTGTCATCTTAAGCAGAGCTATAGTACCTCTCGGCGAAAGGCCGAGCTTGATATACTGGTTGTTTCTTGTTGCGTCCGAAAGATGCACAAGATAATGGAAAACTGCGTCCGAGACATATATCTCGTCAACTATCCTTCTTGCGTTGATGAGCTCTTCGGCGGAAGCGACTCTTGAGACGTTGTCGATAGAAACATGGTTCTGCTTCGACTTAAGCATCTCGACTTCGTTCTCGATATTGGGATAACCCATACTGAGACGGACGATGAATCTGTCCATCTGGGATTCCGGCAGAGACTGCGTTCCTATGGAGCCGAGAGGGTTCTGAGTTGCGATAACGATATACGGGTCGGGAACGTTATAGGTCACGCTGTCAACGGTAACGCTTCCTTCCTCCATTACCTCCAGCAGAGCCGACTGTGTCTTGGAAGACGTTCTGTTGATCTCGTCGGCAAGGAAGAGGTTGGTCATTGCGGCACCATGCTTGTACTCGAACTTGCCTGTCTGCTTGTTGTAGATAGTAAAGCCGGTGACGTCCGTAGGCAGTACGTCGGGGGTGAACTGCATACGTTTGTAATCGAGGGAAAGGGATTTTGAAAGCGCAAGAGCAAGGGTGGTCTTTCCCACACCCGGGATATCCTCAAGCAGGATATGTCCGCCGGCAAGTATGGACAGAAGGACTTTTATTATAGTTTCGTCCTTTCCGATGATGACCTTCTTGACTTCCTGGATCACTTTCTGAGAGAAATGCAGCACCTGAGTCTGCTCCTGAGTTAGTGAATTTGCCATTTTTGTTATCTCCTTTGTCTTTCCGTTCCGCGGACAAGCCCCGTGAAGCGGATTTTTTGGCGGCATTTTCTGCCTTGACCGGAAAAACCGGCCAATAAAACACCAATATATATAATACCATATTATAATAATTTTATCAAGCCTTTTTATATACTTTTTTTGAACTGTAATAATATATACCTGTTCGCATATAATTAAACAACGCAGGACAAGTAGGGAGGCTGCCAGATGTACAAAAATCAAAGCAGGATAACGAGCATTTATCCGCTTCTGCCGCTGGAGCTGAGACAGGCTGTGATGAGCATAGACAAAAGCGAGCTTGAGGAGATTCAGGAGATAAGACTTAGACGGAACAAGCCGATAGGGATAACTGCCCTTGGTAAAGAATACTTCCTGACACGTTCGGGAACGCTGTCCAACGATGATGCGAACACAGTGAAGGTCTCGGGAAACGTCCTTGAAGCCGTGTATAGGGCAGCTCTTGATAATTCGATACACAGCCATGCTTCCGAGATCAGAGAGGGATATATTACCGTCGGCGGAGGATGCAGGATAGGCTTCTGCGGAACTGCTGTTATCGAAGGCGGTATAGAGGGCAGGCTTCAAAGCGTTAAAGACGTAAATTCCCTGAATATCAGGATAGCAAGAGAGATACACGGCTGTGCAGAGGGCATATATTCGAGGTTTATGAAAGACGGACTTTCGTCTCTGCTTATCGCAGGACCGCCTTCAAGCGGAAAGACTACAGTTCTCCGCGATCTTTGCAGGATCATCGGGTCAAGCTATAAAACGGCAGTAATAGACGAAAGAAACGAGCTTGCGGCTGTAAAGGACGGGGATACGCACTGTGAGATTGGTCTGCACAGCGATGTTTTTACATCCTACAAAAAATCCGACGCAATAGAAACAGCAGTCAGAACGATGTCGCCCGACGTTATCATCTGCGACGAAATAGGCTCGAAGCGAGAGCTGGAAGCTTATCTTTATGCCCTCGATTCCGGGGTGAAGCTCGTTGCGACCTGCCACGCTTCAAGCGTTTGCGAGGCGAGAAAAAGAGAGACGGTCTCAAAGCTCATAAAGCTGGGAGCATTTGAATATATGGCTGTTCTCGGGAAAGGCAGCCTTGTCGGCAGGGTAGTCGAAGCTGCGGCAGTTCCCCGCAGGTCATGATAAAGCTTTTGCTCGGCGTCGGGATCACAGCTGTCTGCGGTGTACTGGGTCTCAGCTATTCAAAGGAGCTTAGACTTCGGGTAAAGCTGCTTTCCCAGATAGTCTCGATGTTCGGAAAGATAGAAATAATGATCCGCTACCGCAAGGCTACGGTTCGGAATATGATCGAGACGATACGCAGCGACAGTGAATTCGACCTTGCAGCCCCGGTGTTTGACGGGATAGGCAGCAGAACAAACGCTCTTTCGCTTTTGAGCGATGAAGAAAGGCAGCAGCTCGATGCTTTTGTTTCGTCTCTCGGGACAACAGACGAACAGGGTCAGCTTGCAGTGA
>CAMVOF010000215.1:0-3984 GCA_947169055.1 uncultured Clostridia bacterium | reverse complement strand
CGCGGGGGTGCGGGGGCAAAAGCGCATTTCCGAAGAGCTTGGCATCGAGCTTTACGATATCTACGGCCTGACCGAGGTCTACGGACCAGGCATCGCCATCAACTGCAAGCACAACTGCGGAATGCACATCTGGGATGATTTCATCTACATCGAGGTCGTTGACCCCAAGACCGGCGAGGTGCTTCCCGACGGCAAGCCCGGCGAGCTTGTTATCACCACTCTTCGCAAGGAAGGCGCACCCCTTATCCGTTACCGCACCCACGACCTTACCAGGATAATCCCCGGCGAGTGTCCCTGCGGAGCATCCTACCCGAGGATAGACACGATCATCGGCAGGACCGACGACATGGTGAAGGTCAAGGGCGTGAATATATTCCCCAGCCAGATCGAGGCTATGCTTTCCGAGGTCGAGGGCGCATCCAGCGAGTACCGTTTCGAGATCGAACACGTTGACGGCAAGGACACCTGCGAGCTTTCCGTCGAGGTCGAGACCGGCGCAGATAAAGTCGCTGTTGCCAAGCTCGTAGCCATTGCCTTCAAGGGCAGGATAGGCATTTCGGTAAATGTTATCCCTGTTGGGATGGGAGCTCTGCCGAGAAGCGCAAAGAAGTCGAAGCGAGTTTTCGACCATAGAGATTGATCATATAAGCACAAAGCCTGTGGCGAGTTGTTTCGCCACAGGCTTTTTATGTACTCCCTCAGTCACCTTCGGATCCAGCTCCCTCTGGGAGGGAGCCGATTTCAGCCTCCCTCTTAGAGAGAGGTGGATAGACGATAGCCGAGACGGAGGGGTTCTGCGGTGGGGGCAAGCCCCCACTTAGGCACGGAAAATCGCTGCTGAGCTCGCGTGGGATATGCTCCCTTTCGCTCAATGTAAGCAAGCTCAGCTTGCGTCACGTGTCAAGCGCCGTCGCCGCTGCGACCGGAAAATCGCTGCTGAGCTCGCGTGGGATATGCTCCCTTTCGCTCAATGTAAGCATGCGAAGCTTGCGTCTCGTGTCAAGCGTCGTCGCCGCTGCGACTTTTCTTCTTCTCATTTTTCTCCGCTATTGTCATCTTCGCTCCGTAGCTCCATACAAGGCCTGCGCAGATGAAGAAGAACGGTGTGCTCGTCAATGCGCTGACGTTGAAGAACGCCTGCACCAGATACGCAAGCACTGCCGAGAACACTGCCGCTGCTGCCCAGTTGACTTCCCTTCTGATGAACATTGCCAGCGCTTTGAAGGCTTTCCCAACTGTCACCAGCAGGAAGATGACGTACAGTCCCAGGGTTATCCAGCCTCTTTGCATTGCAACGTCGATATACTCGTTATACGAACGGTCGATAACTGCTCCGAGGTCCAGCATTTTTCCGAAGTTATCGGGTCCTGTGCCCAGAGCGATATTATCCTCGGAGATATACAATCCCTCGTCCCACAGGTAGGGATATACCCACATGGACTCGTCCTCACGGCGCATAAGCATGAGCATTCTTTCGCTGTCTGCCCGGATGACTTCCTCGTCGTAGAATTTGAGCTGGTCGGTGAAGTTCATTACAAGGCCTGCGCCGACAGCTGCTGCGAGTCCGATACAGGCAAGTGCGATGGACTTCTTCGAGCTGCCGATGTTTTCCTCGCTGTCTGCGGTATTCTTGAATGCTGCGATAACTGCAACGACGAATACAAGGACTGCTGCTGTACTGAGTCCGATGAGGGCTGTTGCTGTTCTTGTATAAAGCCCTGCGACCACCATAAGAATTGCGCTGACGCCGCTGAGTGCTTTATAAAGCGGTTTTTTTGCAAAGATAAATGCTGTGAAAGCCACAGCGAAGGTGACTGTCAGAAGTCCTGCCAGGGCATGGGGTGCCATAGCGAGTCCGTTTGCGGCGGGGACATCCACGTCCAGCGAGATATTTATAGACTCCTCGGGGTGAGTTTTCAGCACATCGAACCAGTTGGGTATCTTCCCTCTCAGCGCCGGGATGACCTGCAATATACCTATGACTGCATTCAGAGCGCCTATGCCGATTATAGTTCCGCAGATACGTACACGCCAGTTTTCGGCAACGACGGTAAAGGCTGCGGCGAAGAAGCCGTAATAGCCCAGAAGCGTGAGCATACCCTCGGCTCTGTCCTGGTAGCCTGTCATCGCATACATGAGATCTTCGGCTGCCAGTGCCGAGATAAAGCTCATCACGATAACGCCCACCAGCCACAGCAGCGCTTTATTATCCTTGAGCACGAACTGCTTTTTCATCTTGCCGATAAGAAAGACGGAAAGCCCCAGAAGCCCGATGCCGAACATTACCACCGAAGCCCAATAGATGACCTTTTCGCTGACATAATGCTCCACCGTGACGCCCATGATCTCTTCTTTATAATCGACGACTTTCTTTGTCAGATAATAGGGCAGCGCAACGGCCTCGATGAGGATCATTGCTATTATGCAGAACATAGCGCAGAATTTTTTTGCTCCTGCGTCTGTCATATTCAGGATAAAATCGGAGCTGTCGGAGGTACCGAAGAGGTGCTTCCTGTCTGTTTTTCTGTCTGCCATGATTTCCTCCTAAAGGTATCAGTTACTTGTTTTTTAATTAAAGAAAAAAGGCGAAGCGCAATCAACGCTCCGCCTTCATCAATGCTACATTGATCATTTTGCGTATTCGACTACCCTGCTCTCTCTGATGAGATTGACTTTTATCTGTCCGGGGTAATCCATTTCATCTTCAATTCTCTTTGCTATCTCACGTGCAACAAGCACCATTTTCTCGTCGTTGATCTTTTCGGGCTGGATCATTATTCTAACCTCACGGCCTGCCTGGATCGCAAACGATTTTTCAACACCGTCGTAAGAAGTGCAGATCTCCTCAAGCTTCTGGAGACGCTTGATATAATTCTCGTAGTTCTCACTTCTGGCACCGGGTCTTGCTGCCGAGATAGCATCGGCTGCCTGGACGAGTGCCGCAACGACTGTTTTGGTCTCAACGTCGCCGTGGTGGGCTTCTATTGCATGAAGCACTTCTGCATTTTCCTTATACTTCTTGCAGACATCTACGCCGATCTGGACGTGCGAGCCCTCGATCTCGTAGCTGAGCGCCTTACCGATATCATGCAGCAATCCGGCTCTTCTTGCCAGACCTGCATCGACGCCGAGCTCGGAAGCCATCATACCTGCAAGGTGGGCGACCTCTATAGAGTGATCGAGGACATTCTGGCGGTAACTTGTTCTGTAGTGGAGTCTTCCCAGCAGCTTTACAAGCTCGTGGTTGACGCCGTGAACATTACACTCGAGAACGGCTCTCTGACCCTCCTGTTTGATCTTATACTCGACCTCTGCTCTTGCCTTATCGACCATTTCCTCGATACGGGTCGGGTGGATACGGCCGTCCTGGATAAGCTTTTCAAGGGCTATCCTGGCGATCTCACGCCTTACCTGGTCGAAGCAGGAGAGAGTTATCGCTTCGGGAGTATCGTCGATTATGAGATCGACTCCGGTAAGGGTCTCGATAGTACGGATGTTTCGTCCCTCTCGTCCGATGATCCTGCCCTTCATATCGTCATTAGGCAGCGGAACGACGGAAACTGCGGTCTCTGAGACCTGGTCGGCTGCACATCTTGCGATAGCCAGCGAGATATACTGTCTTGCCTTGGCCTCGCACTCGTCCTTGATCTGAGCCTCGTAATTGTTGATCCTGACGGCCTTATCGTGGACAAGTTCGCCCTCGAGATTAGAGAGCAGATACTCCTTAGCCTGTTCCTTGGAGAATTCGGAGATCTTTTCCAGCATATCCAGCTGAGAGCTTTTGATCCTTTCGGCTTCTGCGACTTTCTCGTCTGCCGATCTCAGCTTTGCCTGGAGAGCCTCTTCCTTCTTTTCAAGGTTGTCGAGCTTCTTGTCGATAGTTTCTTCCTTCTGATTGATCCTGCGTTCCTGTCTTGAGACTTCGATACGTCTGTCCTTGAGCTCTTTTTCCGTTTCCTGGCGGGACTTATGTATTTCGTCCTT
>CAMVOF010000214.1:0-3987 GCA_947169055.1 uncultured Clostridia bacterium | reverse complement strand
GAAAATCTGGACGGCGCATCTGATGCACAGGGGTCGTGCGGTGTTGCCTTAAAAAGCCCCTGCCGCTCTTTGCGGCAGAGGCCTGTTTTCTCAGAACTGCGCCGAGTAGTTCGGTGCTTCCTTTGTGATGTAGATGTCGTGGGGGTGAGATTCCTTCAAGCCTGCGCCTGTTATGCGGACGAACTTGGCCTTCTCGCCCAGCTCCTCGATAGTGTGGCAGCCGCAGTAGCCCATGCCTGCACGGATACCTCCAACCAGCTGGAAGATCGTGTCGGAAACAGCGCCCTTGAAAGCAACTCGGCCTTCAACGCCCTCGGGAACGAGCTTCTTGGAGTTGGTCTGGAAATATCTGTCCTTCGAGCCCTTAGCCATAGCAGCCATAGAGCCCATTCCGCGGTAAACCTTGAACTGTCTGCCCTGATAGATCTCTGTCTCTCCGGGAGCTTCCTCGCAGCCTGCAAGCAGCGAGCCCAGCATTACAGCGCTGGCACCGGCTGCGAGAGCCTTCACGATGTCTCCGGAGTATTTGATACCGCCGTCTGCGATAACGGGTACGCCGTATTTAGCGGCAGCGCAGGCAGCGTCATATATAGCCGTGATCTGCGGAACGCCGATGCCTGCAACTATTCTCGTTGTGCAGATAGAGCCGGGTCCGATGCCGACCTTGATAGCGTCTGCGCCTGCCTCGCAAAGTGCCACAGCAGCCTCGGCAGTAGCTACGTTTCCTGCGATAACGGGAATGTTCGGGAATGCAGCCTTGACTTTCTTCAAAGCCTCGATAACATTCTTGGAATGTCCGTGTGCCGAATCGAGAGCCAGGATATCCACCTGAGCGTCGATAAGAGCGCCTGCTCTTTCAAGGATATCGGTGGTCATGCCGATGGTAGCTCCGCAAAGCAGTCGGCCCTTCTGATCTCTTGCCGAGTTGGGGTACTTGACCGCCTTTTCTATATCTTTTATGGTGATGAGTCCCTTTAAGATGCCGTTGTTGTCAACAAGTGGCAGCTTCTCGATCTTGTGCTTCATCAGTATCTTCTGAGCACCCTCAAGATCGGTGTCAACGTGTGCGGTAACGAGGTTGTCCTTGGTCATTACTTCTGCAATGGGAATGCTGAAATCTGTTATGAATCTGAGGTCGCGGTTCGTGAGGATACCAACGAGCCTGCCGTTTTCGTCAACTATCGGAACGCCCGAGATCTTGTATTTGCCCATGAGCTTGTCAGCGTCGGCAACGCTCTTGTCGGCTGTCAGCGAGAAGGGGTTCACGATAACGCCGTTTTCGGATCGTTTTACCTTATCGACTTCCTCAGCCTGCTGCGAGATCGGCATATTCTTGTGGATGATGCCTATTCCGCCTTCTCTTGCGATAGCGATCGCCATTTTTGCCTCGGTAACGGTATCCATCGCGGAAGTAAGGATCGGCGTGTTCAGCACGATATCCTTTGTAAGATGCGTGTGGATATCGACCATATCGGGCGTGCAGTCGCTCTCTCCGGGTATGAGCAGAACGTCGTCAAAGGTCAGACCTTCTTTTCCGAACTTGCTGTTGATGTTTGTGTCCAGCATGATAAACAACCTCCCGTTTTCTTTTTTTGTTTCTTGTTCCTGTACTTCTATAATTATCTTATTTTACTACATTTTTTTTGTGATGTCAACAAGCACGGATAAATAAAAAATGAATTTTTTTTAGTTTTGCTCTGACATCCTGCCAAAGCGTCCACTGTAACACATTCCCGCACCCGGCATAGAATGTAATATAAGCACAGCGAAAGGCGGTGCTTATGCAATAATCCATAAAAAAGGAGGATCGCTATGTGCAACAATAACTGCTGGTGGATCATCATCCTCGTTCTCATCGTTGTAGTATTCGGCGGCTGCGGCTGTGGCTGCAACGACAACTGCGGCTGCAACAACTGCGGCTGCGGCTGCAACTGAACCTCCGTCCTGCCCCTCCTTAGCCGGAGGGGCTTTTTTCTTGAAGCCGGCACCTCGCGTTTATTATACTTGATATTTTTGTCTGCCTGTGATATAATGAAAAAAACAAAAGGGAGGTGCGCAGACCGTGCTTGCAGAGCTTGAAAAGCCCGTGACCTATATAAAAGGTGTGGGAGAAAAAAGAGCCGAGATATACAAAAAGCTCGGGATAAAGGACGCCTACGACCTCATCTGCCATTTCCCCAGAAGCTACACCGACTTTTCGCATCAGGTGTCGATACGGGAAGCTCCCGTGGACGAGCCCTGCGCATTCAGCGCACGGATTGTCAAGAAAATGGCTCCTGCCCGTATCCGCAAGGGAATGACCGTCTATAAAGCCGTTATCACCGACGACACAGCCGATGCGGTGCTGATAATCTACAATGCGGAATATCTTTTCAAAAGCCTTGCCGAGGGCAGCGAGTATATTTTCTACGGCAAGCTGACAGGCAGCCTGCTGAGACGGGAGATAAGCTCGCCTATCATCATCCCTGCCGACAGCCGCGACCTTATCCAGCCTGTTTACAGGCTCAGCGAAGGCTTGTCCCAGAATCTGCTGAGAAGATCCATCCACGCCGTGCTGGACAGCATCGGGAGCTCGGTCTTCGAGCCCATGCCCGACAGCATCCGCCGCCGGCACGAGCTTTGCGCCCTTGATTACGCCCTTGAAAACATACATTTCCCCAAGGACAGCTTCTCGCTCAACGTCGCAAAGAAAAGACTGGTCTTCGACGAGCTTTTTACGCTGAAGCTGGGTATGGGACTGCTCCGCAGCAGAGCAATAAAAGAAACGGGAAGAGCTATCCCACCCTGCGACATGGAGCCTTTCTATAACTCTCTGCCCTTCGAGCTGACCAGCTGCCAGAAGCAGGCTTTGGCGGATTGCTGCGCTGATATGCAGAGATCCGTGCCTATGAACAGGCTTGTTCAGGGAGATGTCGGCTCGGGAAAAACAGCAGTCGCAGCCGGAGCTGTTTATTATGCCGTAATAGGCGGCTGCCAGGCAGCGCTCATGGCTCCGACGGAAGTCCTTGCGGCACAGCATTACGCGACCCTCGATAAAATGCTCTCGCCCCTCGGCATAAAAGTCTGCCTGCTCACGGGCTCCCTTACGGCCAAGAAAAAAGCCGAGCTGAAAGAAAAGCTCCTCTCCGGCGAGTACGACGCAGCCGTCGGCACCCACGCACTTGTGCAGCAAAGCACGGAGTTCAGGGACTTAGGCCTTGTCATAACCGACGAGCAGCAGCGTTTCGGAGTTGCCCAGAGAGCGGAGCTTGCCTCAAAGGGGCATAACCCCCACAAGCTGGTAATGTCCGCCACCCCCATACCCCGTACCCTTGCAATGATGATCTACGGCGACCTGGACCTTTCCGTCCTGGACGAGCTGCCCAAGGGCAGACAGAAGATCGAGACCTATGCCGTTACAGGCAAGCTCAGGAAACGCGCTTTCAATTTCGTGAAAGAAAGGCTTGACGAAGGCAGGCAGGGCTATGTGGTCTGCCCCATGATCGACGAGAACGAGCTTGATCTGCAAAGCGTCAAGGAATATGCGGAGAGGCTCTCGAAAGAAGATTTCGCAGGCTACAGAGTCGGCCTTCTACATGGCAAGATGAAGCCAGCCGAAAAGGAAAAAGTCATGCAGAGCTTCAAGGAACACGAGCTCGATCTCCTTGTCTCCACCACCGTCGTCGAAGTAGGCGTCGATGTGCCGAATGCGGTGATAATCGTCATTGAGAACGCCGACCGCTTCGGACTTTCACAGCTCCACCAGCTGAGAGGCCGTGTGGGCAGGGGAGAGCACAAGAGCTACTGCATCTTAATAACCGACAACGTCACCGACGAGAGCAGGGAAAGGCTGAGGATCCTTTCCTCCACCTCCGACGGCTTCAAGATATCCGAGCAGGACCTTAAAATGCGAGGCCCCGGCGAATTTTTCGGCAGCAGACAGCACGGCCTGCCAAAACTGCGTATCGCCGACCTTTCCTCCGACACCGAGCTTTTCTATAAGGCTGC
>CAMVOF010000213.1:0-4021 GCA_947169055.1 uncultured Clostridia bacterium | reverse complement strand
AATCTCCTTTGCGCACTTATCGACAACTCCATGCACCAGGGCAATCCCCTCGGCATAGACCAGAGGCGTATCCTTTTCAAGCGCTGTCTCGACATGAATGACCGTGCTTTGAGGAACATTATCGTCGGTCTCGGCTCGAAGGTAAACGGCATCCCCCGTGAGGACGGTTTCCAGATAACCGTTGCTTCCGAGATCATGGCTATACTTTGTCTTGCGGCTGATCTTGACGACCTGAAGGCAAGGCTCGAGCGCATACTCGTTGCCTACACCTACGACGGCAAGCCCGTATTTGCAAAAGATCTGGGCGGCTGCGGAGCTATGGCAGCTCTGCTGAAGGATGCTTTAAAGCCCAACCTTGTGCAGACTCTTGAAAACACCCCTGCCATAATGCACGGCGGTCCCTTTGCCAACATCGCTCACGGCTGCAATTCCGTGAGAGCAACGAAGCTCGGTCTCAAGCTTGCCGACTACACGATCACCGAAGCCGGCTTCGGCTCCGACCTCGGCGCAGAGAAATTCTTCGACATCAAGTGCCGCTTTGCAGGACTCAAGCCCAGCTGCGTTGTACTTGTTGCGACTATCCGTGCTCTCAAATACAACGGCGGTGTTCCGAGAGCCGATCTCAAGGACGAGAACGTTCCTGCTCTTGAAAAGGGCATCGTAAACCTCAAAACTCACATCGAGAATATGCACAAGTTCGGTGTGCCCGTAGTTGTTGCGATCAACCGCTTCGAGACTGACACCGATGCGGAGATAGCTGTTATCGCACGCACCTGCGAGGAAATGGGCGTCAAGTATTCCCTTGCCGAGATCTTTGCAAAGGGCGGAGAAGGCGGACGCGATCTGGCGGAGAAGGTCTGCGAGACTATCGAGACCACCCCCAGCAGCTACAAGCCCCTTTACGACGAAAAGCTGCCTATCAAGGAGAAGATCGAGACTATCGCCAGAGAGATCTACCGTGCCGACGGTGTTGTTTATACGGCACAGGCCGAGAAGTCCATCAAGGAGATCGAGGCTCTTGGATTTGCTGAGACTCCCGTCTGCGTTGCAAAGACCCAGTACTCCCTGTCCGAGGACCCGAACAAGCTTGGAAAGCCGGAGAACTTCGAGATCACTGACCGAGACATCAAGCTTTCTTCCGGTGCAGGCTTTGCAGTTGTTTACACCGGCGACATCATGACGATGCCCGGTCTGCCGAAGGTACCTGCCGCAACAAAGATCGACGTTGACAGCGTAGGCAACATCTCGGGACTGTTCTGATAGTGAATATTGCAGCAATCGCTGCACAAAGCCGGCTGTGATTTTAGAATTTCCGACAAATCGCCGGCAGGACTATTGACATTTGCGAAAAGTCACGGTATAATATGAATGTGGTTAGCAAGCGCTAACTCACTTCAAACCATTCCTTTCATAACATATCCTTGAAACTCCCTCGGTTCACAGCCGGGGGAGTTTTTTCATATAACGCAAAGAGGCTGAGTCCCTGTGATTTAATACTTGAATTTCGGTTTTTGTTGTGGTATAATTGTATCATTGGTAACCATATATTTTTTTGAGGTGATTTTATGATCGAGATCAAAGACTATCGAGGCCATATCCGCAATCACGAGGCTCTCTGCAAGGAGCTGGGCATCGAGGCCGGACTTCCCAGAGACGAACGCGAAAACCGTATCATCATCGCCGCCTATGAGCGCTGGGGAAATTCCGTTGCCGACCATCTTTACGGTATGTTCGCTTTTGCCCTTTACGACACGGAGAAGGATAAGCTCTTCTGTGTGCGCGACCACTTCGGCACCAAGCCCTTCTATTACTATCAGACCGAGGACGGGAGCCTGCTTTACGGCACCAACATCAGCCGCATAATATCCCGGCCGGACTTCAAAAAAGAACTCAACGAGCGTATGCTCCAGATATATCTTACCCTCACCTACGTTGCGGGAGAGGACACGTTCTTCAAGGGCGTAAAGAAGCTCATGCCCGGACATTATCTTGAATTCGAGAAGGGCACGCTCACTCTGACACGCTACTGGAAGCCGGAATTCAAGCCCGACGAGGAAAAGAGCCTTGAAGACTGGGCTGACGAGATACACGATACATTAAAGCTGATGATGCAGGAGGTCAAGACCCCCGACGAGACTGCCGAGAGCTTTCTTTCCGGCGGTGTTGATTCCTCCTATGTGCTTGCCATGAGCGATGCCAAAAGAGCTGACAGCTGCGGCTACGATGACGAGCGTTTCGACGAAAGTCCCCTTGCCGCGAAGACCGCCGAGCTTCTCGGTGTGGAATTCTCCCGCTGCCGCATAACTCCCGAGATGTATTTCGAGATCGTGCCTTATGTTATGAAGAACATGGAGCAGCCTCTCGGCGATGCTTCGGCCATAGTTTTTGCTATCGGATGCAGAGAGACCGCAAAGCACACAAAGCTCTGCTACTCCGGCGAGGGCTCGGACGAATTTTTCGGCGGCTACAATATGTACCGCAACGCCGAACGCTACGGCGACAACCTCAAGACCTTCTATGTGGGCAACACCAACATCATGAAGGAAGAGGAGAAGCAGCGGATACTCAAGCACTACGACCCCGACTACAAGCCCATTGATCTTGTGAAGTACATCTACGACGAGACAGAGGGGCTTGATCCCCTGACGAAGATGTCGGATGTTGACATACAGATATGGCTGGAGGGAGACATTTACCTCAATGTTGACAAGATGAGCACGGCTGCAGGGCTGGAGATAAGGATGCCTCTTACCGACAGGAGGATATTCGACATAGCTTCCCGTCTGCCGTCGAAATATAAAGTGAACACCGAGCAGAACAAGGTAGCATTCCGCACGGCTGCTGCCAAGGTATTGCCTGAAGAGATCGCCTTCCGCAAGAAGCTGGGCTTTGTTGTCCCCATAAGATACTGGCTCGCCGACGAACGCTACAACGCAGATGTCCGCAGGCTTTTCGCCAGCGACATCGCAGGACAGTTCTTTGATCTTGATGCTATCGGTGCTATCTACGACGAATACGTAGGCGGCAATTCCGACAACTGGCGCAAGATCTGGACGATCTACACCTTCCTTGTCTGGTACGAGGAGTATTTCGTAAAATAAGACCCGGAAACAAGGTGACCTATCATGGACTTGAAGAAGATCGAGAAATTCATCGACAGGCAGAAAGTCAGCTTTATCTGCTCTGTGGATGACGAAGGCTATCCCAATGTGAAAGCTATGCTGAGGCCGAGAAAAAGGTCGGGGCTTCGGGAATTCTATTTTTCCACCAACACTTCATCCATGAGAGTCGCCCAGTACAAAAACGATCCGAAAGCCTGCATATACTTTTATCACAAAGGTCTGATAAAATACGTCGGCGTTATGCTTAAAGGAAAAATGGAGGTCATGACGGATCAGGAAACGAAAAACATGATCTGGAGAAAGGGTGACACGCTGTTTTATAAAAAAGGTGTTACCGACCCGGATTACTGTGTTCTGAGATTCACGGCTGAAAGCGGCAGGTATTACTGCGATCTGAAAACAGAGAGCTTTGAGATCGGCTGACTACCGGCTTGATAAAAACGCGGAGCAATTTTTGCCCCGCGTTTTTTTTGCAGGCAATACCGCACGACTCCTGTGCAAAATTTCGTAAACAAAAGAAAAGAGCCGCCCTTTCGGACAGCCCTTTTCCCAAGAAGTAAAAGAATATGAAAAAATAGGAAGAATTCTATGATCTGTATGCGTATCAGTACGGGAACTGATAGAAGAACTGGCGGTACATATCGTAGTCGTCGCTGTAGGGGTAAGGATACATATTCTCGGTATCCTCGCTCTCAGTCTCGCTTTCAGCCTCGTCAAATGTTACTTCGATATCGAGATACTTGCCGTCTCTGTAAACCGTGATCGTTACGGTATCTCCTGCCTTGTACTGGTTCTTCTCGTTGTTGAACTGCTCCATGCTCTCGATGGCCTTGCCGTTGATGCCGGTGATTATATCGTTCACCTTGATGCCGGCCTTTTCAGCGCAGGAACCGGAGTTG
>CAMVOF010000212.1:0-4054 GCA_947169055.1 uncultured Clostridia bacterium | reverse complement strand
CTACTCCGCGGACACGGGACAGGGGATAGATATTGGTGTTCCTGCCGATGACCGTTCCCGGATTCATAACGCTGTTGCATCCCACCTCAACGTAATCCCCGAGCATGGCTCCCATTTTCTTGAGCCCTGTCTCGAAGACTTCGCCGCCGTCGCGGATCACCACAAGGGTCTTGTCGCTCTTTACGTTCGAGGTGATAGAGCCGGCGCCCATATGGGAATGAAAGCCCAGTATGCTGTCGCCGACGTAGTTGTAATGGGGTGTCTGCACGTTGTCAAAGAGTATGACGTTTTTAAGCTCTGCGCTGTTTCCCACAACGCAGTTCTTCCCCACCAGAGCCGAGCTCCTGATGAATGCGCAGTGTCTTACCTCGCTGTTCTCTCCGATAATGCAGGGAGCTCCGAGATAAGCCGTGGGAAATACCTTTGCGCTTTTGTGCACCCACACCTGCGGGCTCACTTCATCGTACTCGTTCTTGTCGAGGCTCTCTCCGATGTCGATTATAAGCTGCTTTATGCCTGCAAGTGCTTCCCAGGGATATTCAAATCCGCTGAGATACTCGCCTGCTGCTGTGTGGCTCAGGTCGTAAAGCTCGGATATCTTATACATAAGTTTCCTCTTTTCAATATCGAAATAAAAGCCGCAGAAATGTGCGGCCGGAATTATCTTGAATAATTATATCATGCTTTTAAGTATTTGTCAATATAATTGTTGACACAGGTTAACTACTCCGTCAGCGCTGCAAGGATAAGAGCTGCTATATTGCCGGGGGTACCGCTGCCGTCAACGGTTTTGTCTGCGGCTGCAAGATATGCCGTCCTGCGTGTGTTGAACCGTTCCTCGAGCTGCTCTCTCGTTGAAGAAGCTGCTATGGGACGGCGTTTGTCTCCTTTGATGCGCTCGTAGCAAAGGTCGAAGGGCGTGTCAATAAAAACAACAGTTCCGCCTTTCCTGGCGTTCTCTGCGTTCTTCGCATCCACCATAGCTCCGCCTCCGCAGGCCACCACATAGCCGCTGTCTGCAAGCCTTATAACTGCCTCTGCCTCGACAGCCCGGAAATGAGCCTCGCCTTCATCGGCAAATATCTCGGCTATGGTCTTGTGCTCGTAGTCCTCGATATACTGATCCATGTCCGTGAATATCTGACCGTTCATCTGTGCGATGATCTTGCCGACGGTGGTCTTTCCGCAGCCCATAAAGCCGCATAAAAATACAGTTTTCATATTTCCTCCCGGGTGTTATTCAATGTTGAACGTCCTGCAAAATGCTCTGTAGTTTTTTCCGTTGACGCTGCCGTATATCGCAAAGCAAACGTCGCCGAACATCCTGCCGTATCCTTCGTCTGTCAGTATCTTCTTGAAATACCATGAAACGTTCTCCGGCTTGTTGCCGAACGCTCCGCAGCCCCATGCACCGAGGATAAGGTTCTTGTGCCCGTGCTCAGCAGCCTTTGCAAGCATTATCCTTATCCGCCTCATCATCGCTTCTCTTACCGTGCCTTCGGAAGCAAAGAGAGCAGCACCGTGCCTGTTTGGTGCAGGAACAGTCATCACCGAAGCTGTGAAAGGCTCTTCAAGCAGCTGGCATTTTTCGTCCCTGAATACGCATACCGAGGGAGAATAAAGCATATAGTCCGACTCCACAGAGCTCAGGTGAGTGTTGTTGTAATGATACATTTCCTTTGCAGCCTCGGAGCTTATGGAAGCATAAAGGGTGCTGCACCTGCAAAGGGCTTCTTCCTGAGCATTCGCCCCGAAAAGGAAACCGCCTCCTGCCTTGTGTGCGTTGGCAAAGTTCATAACAAAGGGGTTCTCAAACCTCCGCGCCGCCTGAAAAGAATCCTCGGCGGTGACGGTTATCCTGCACATCTCGCCCTCGGGTCTCAGCTTTCGGATAAGCTCTTCGCCCTCCTCGGGAGAGCAGACCTCAACCGCGCTGAGATCCAGCTTCGGCAGGATGACCTGCCTGTGACCCAGCGAGTATCCACCTGCCCGGGTTATCTCTATGCTTTCCTTTGCAATAGAAATGTTGTTCACAGTCTCACCTCTTAAAGAAGCTTCTCAACGTCCTTTATGATACCGCGCACTTCCTCGCCCGTGTATTCGTCTCCGTCCCATATCCTGTGTGCCGAAACAGCCTGCCAAACAAGCATCGCAAGGCCGTTCTCGCAGGGCTTGCCGAGAGCCTTTGCCTTTTTCAGCAGCAGGGTCTCAAGGGGGTTGTAGATCACATCGAACACAGCGTCCGAACGCTCTATCAGTTCATCCGAAACAGGGCAGAAGTCCACATTCGGGAACATCCCCACAGGCGTAGCATTCACCAGCAGATCGTACTTCTCGGCGTGAGCTCCGTCTGAAAGGACAATGTCGATCTCAGCTTCGGGACGTCTTCTGCGTATCTCCTCAGATGTCTTTTGTGCAAGAGGTATGTCCTGCTCGATGACCTGTATCGTCAGGCTCGCGCCTTCAAGAGCAGCCGCAATAGCGATCATCCTGCCGACACCGCCGCATCCCACCAGCAGCACCCTGCCGGAGAGCTTTGCGCCCAGCTGGCGGACAGAGAGAAGAAAACCGTCGCAGTCGGTGTTGTAACCGATGAGCTTTCCGTCCCTGACAGCAACGCAGTTCACGGCGCCGTAAAGCTCCGCAGAGTCGTCGAGAGAGGACATAAAGGGCATGATGTCGGTCTTGTAGGGGATAGTAACGTTGAAGCCGCCGAGAGCAGCGAGCTTGGGGAACTCCCCGGCAGTTTTGTCACGGGGGATCTCCGTGAGATCGTAAAGTGCATCACGGCCGCGAAGCTTAAAGAGCATTTCGTGTATCTGGGGCGAGAGGGAATGTCCGAGCTTCTCGCCGATGAGAGTATATTTTTTCATATTTTTCCTCCGAAGCAAAAGCATAGGCCACAGAAGCATGACCATAATATATTATATATCTTTATCAAAGCCGTGTCAAGGGCACAAAAAGGGGTTGATGACTTATCAGCAGATCGAGAAATATTATCACGATCCTGATCGGCTTTTCGGCGGCGGTGTGTGTTGCCGTGCTGGTCAATATCTCGCTGCACGCCGAGCAGTTCGCGGCCGGGCTCGAGGAAACTCCCGTAACGGTAAAAGCAAGACGAGGCCGGATACTCGACAGGCGGGGGAATGTCCTTGCCGAAAGCGACGAGGAGGGGAACAGGCACTACCCCTCGGGTCTTTGCGCCCATGCGGTAGGCACGCTTTCTGCGTCGGGGGATGCTCAGAGCGGTGTCGAGCTTGCGATGGACGAGCTCCTTGCAGGAAAGGACGGCATAAGCGGCGGAGACGACGAGCATTCGGCAATAGCAGGAGCTGACGTCTATCTCACTATCGACAGCCGCATACAGCAGGCGGCAGAGAATATCCTCCGTACAGCCGCCGAGAATTACGCCCAGGGCGTTGACTACGACACCAAAGCTCCATACAGCGGCTCGGCAGGAGCAGTGGTCGTCCTCGACTGCCGGAACGGCGAAGTACTGGCTATGGCTTCCTATCCCACCTTCGACCCCGAGACTTTCAGCCGGGATTACGAAAGCCTTGCTGCTGCAAAGGATTCGCCGCTGCTCGACCGTGCATCCCTCGGTCTCTATCGGCCGGGCTCAACGATGAAAACTGTCACAGCCGTCGCCGCACTGACAGAGGGCTCCATTTCCGGCGACACCCGCTTCTACTGCGGCTCGCACCTGACAGTTGCCGGTACAGGCTTTTCCTGCATGAATTCCCACGGCTACCTCGATGTAAAGCAGGCTCTTTCTGTCAGCTGCAATATCTTTTTCTACCGCACAGCCCAAAGGCTCGGCATCAAAGGGCTGCTCAGATATCAGTCCCTTTTCGGCTTCGGAGAGCAGCCGGCGTTTATCCTGCCCACACTTTCGGGACAGCTTGCATCCCCGGAAAACACAACCCCCTGGAGCGATGCCCAGCTGGTCCAGGCGGCGATAGGGCAGTCCTCGATGACCTGCACTCCGCTGCAAATGGCGATCTGCGCCCTGACCCTTGCCGACCGGGGAACAAGATATTCCCCATCCCTTATC
>CAMVOF010000211.1:0-4067 GCA_947169055.1 uncultured Clostridia bacterium | reverse complement strand
GTTATCATATTGAATATCGCATTCCTCTCGGCGCAGATACCGAGGGACGAGCAGGTGTCGATGCAGACTCCCGTGTATATCCTGCCGGACTTGCTGAGCACCGCTGCACTCACCTCACCGCAGGAAACATAATCAGAGACCTGTTTGGGTCTTAGCACAGCCTTTGCTGCATCATACATCTCTTGCCAGATCTTGTCCATTTATTTCTCCGATCAATTATTATCTGACGATTATCCCTTTGCTGCGGCAGTCGTCCTTGACCTGTCCGACAGTCAGCTCGCCGAAGTGGAACAGGCTTGCCGCAAGAGCTGCCGAACATCCTGTCTGCTGAAAAGCATCAGCAAAGTCCGAGAGCTTTCCTGCTCCGCCGCTTGCGATAACAGGGATATTCACGGCACTAACAACCGCTTTGAGCATCTCGATGTCAAAGCCTTTCTTAACTCCGTCGGTGTCGATGGAGTTAAGGCATATCTCCCCTGCGCCCAGGTCTTCGGCACGTTTCACCCATTCGATAAGGTCGATGCCCATGTCTATCCTGCCGCCGTTGATATAAACAGTCCACTTTTGATCGCCGATAGCCTTGGCGTCGATACCGAGCTGTATGCACTGGCTGCCGAAGATCTCGGCACCGTCTTTGATGATCCGGGGGTTTTTCACAGCCTGAGAGTTTACGGAAACTTTGTCGGCTCCGGCACGCAAAGTCTTTGCTATATCCTCAACGGTCGCTATACCTCCGCCAACAGTCAGCGGAACGAAAACCCTTCTCGCGACCCGGTCAACAACATCAAGGAACACTCCTCGCTTTTCGTGAGAAGCTGTTATATCGTAAAAAACTATCTCGTCAGCCCCCTGCTCGTTATACTGACACGCATATTCAACAGGATCGCCAACGTCCTTTACGCCCTCAAAATTGACGCCCTTGACGACCTTTCCGTTTCTGACGTCAAGGCAGGGTATTATTCTTTTGGCAAGCATATTTTCACCTTATTTCTTTTTCAAAATGGCATAAGCCGCATAGTGGAGGATATCGAATTCCTCGGGATATGATCTGAGCATCGCTCTGTTCTCCTTCTCCCATGCAAGCTTCTGCTCCTCCGTCAGAGACGAAGCTCCGATACCCCGGCAGGCTTTGATCCTGCCGTTCCAGCTGTCTCTTGTAAAGCGGACAGGCAGCCTGAACGCAAAGTTTTCCGCAAGATCAAAATATCCGAGATAATCCTCAGGAACTTCTATCGTGTGGAAGGTGTCGCCTTTTCCTGTCCAGTCGGGATAGTACTTCAGCACAAGTTCTTCGGTTTTGCCCGCAAGCTCGTCCTCGAATGGCAGCCAGTTCATAAGCATCAGAACAAGTGTTCCGTCCTGCTTCAAAAGCCTTGAAAACAGCGGTGCTGTCCTTGCGTGGTCGAAATACCAGAAGCACTGGCAGGCTGTTATGACATCGAAGCTCCCGGCTTCAAAGGGCAGCTCTTCTGCGGAAGAAACACAGTATTCTGCGTTGATCCCTGCTCTCTCGGACATAAGCTTTGCTTGTTCTATCTGCTCTGCTGAAATATCCGTGCCTGTCCAGGTCGCTCCGTAGCTGTCCATATTCCTCGGCAGCACACCTGTTCCCGTGCCTACATCAAGGACTTTCTGCCCCGAGATACACAGTCCTCTGTCAACGAGAGCTTTGTAAAATTCCTCGGGATAGATGTCCCTGTATTTGGCATAGTCACTTGAGGCTTTGCCCCAGTCGAAGGCTTTGCCGCCGTCTATATTGTTGTTAATTATATCCATGATTTATTTCTTTTACTTAGCAAGCTCGGCAAAGCATCTGAGCATTTTAAGTCCGACATCGCCGGATTTCTCCGGGTGGAACTGCGAACCGAAAACAAATTTTCCGTCCGAGACAAGAGCTGTCACTCTGCTGCCGTAATCGCAGTAAGCGTAAAGATCCTCGTCATTGCAGAAAGCCTTGAAGGAGTGTACGAAATAAACGTAGTCGTTGTCCGTGCGGAATTTCGTCATCGGGCAATCCTGCGTGTATTCGAGCTTGTTCCAGCCCATGTGCGGGATTATAAGCCCCTCATCGTCCATCTTTCTTACCTCTCCGGAGATAAGGCCCAGCCCTTTGCACTCGCCGAACTCATAGCTTTTATCGAAAAGCATCTGCATCCCGAGGCAAATGCCCAGGAAAGGCTTGATCTTTGCCTGCTGCTTTATCGTCTCGATAAGTCCCTGCTTCTCGAGTTTTTCCATTGCAGCCGGAAAAGCTCCCACGCCCGGAAGGATAACAGCATCAGCCGCTTCTATCTCAGCTGTGTCGGAAGTCAGCCTGCTGTTCACTCCGAGATAATCAAGAGCATTCTTAACGGAGAAGATGTTTCCTGCTCCGTAGTCTATGATCGCTATATCAGTCATCAAGAACTCCTTTTGTTGAAAGCACCGAACCGTCGGCGTTCTTTTTAACAGCGGCTTTCATTGCGTGTGCAACCGCTTTGAACAAAGCTTCGATTATATGATGATCGTTGCTGCCGTATTCGTTGCAGAGGTGAAGCGTTATGCCCGAATTGAAAGCAAACGCGCGGAAAAATTCTTCTGTAAGACAAGTGTCGAACTCGCCGACCTTCTCTGTCGAAAACTCAGCATTGAAAACAAGGAAAGGTCTTCCGCTTATATCTATGGAGCAGAAAGCAAGAGCTTCGTCCATGGGGATAAAGAAAGAACCGTAACGCTCTATACCGCCCTTATCTCCGAGAGCCTGAGCAAAAGCCCTTCCCAGTGCTATGCCGATATCCTCAACAGAGTGATGTCCGTCAACTTCAAGGTCTCCGCGGCAGATAACGGTTAGGTCAAATCCGCCGTGTACGCCGAAGGAAGTCAGCATATGATCCAAGAAGCCTATGCCGGTATCTATGGAGACCTTTCCCGAGCCGTCAAGCTCAAGGATTATCTCTATATCCGTTTCCTTTGTCTTTCTTTTGATTTTTGCGTTTCTCATTGCTGCTCCTCCTCTTTTTATAAATTGAAGTATTCGGGGAATCTCACCTTGATGGCATTCGCGTGTGCGGTAAGGCCCTCTTTGTCTGCAAAGAGCACAACATCGTCCTTTACGTCATTCAATGCCTGTTCCGTGTAGTATATAAAGCTTGAACGCTTTTCAAAGCTGTTCACTCCCAGGGGAGAGAAAAACCTTGCAGTTCCGCTTGTGGGAAGAACGTGATTGGGACCTGCATAGTAATCGCCCAGAGGCTCGGGAGCATAAGCTCCGAGGAACAGCGAGCCCACGTTATCGAGCCTGCCGATGTATTCCATCGGGTTCTCGAAAAGCACTTCAAGGTGCTCGGGAGCAAGGCGGTTCGCTATATCGCAGGCTTCTTCTTTTGTGCCGCAGATAAGCATTGCGCCGTAGCTGTTGAAGGAAGCTTCAATGATCTCCCGTCTTTCAAGCTTGGCTGTCTGCCTTTCGATCTCCTTTGCGGTCTCATCCGCAAGCTTCTCGCTGGTGGTAACAAGTATCGCCGAAGCAAGTCTGTCATGCTCTGCCTGAGACATAAGATCGGCAGCAACAAAAACAGGATCAGCTGTCTCATCGGCAAGAACAAGCACCTCGCTGGGTCCTGCAATCATGTCGATATCCACTGTGCCGTAAAGCAGCTTCTTTGCAGTTGCAACGTAGATATTTCCGGGACCTACGATCTTATCGACCTTCGGGATCTCCTCCGTTCCGTAAGCAAGAGCGGCTATAGCCTGTGCACCGCCTGAGAGGAACACTCTGTCAACTCCGCAGAGAGCAGCAGCCACAAGTATATCCTTGTTCGGTGTGCCGTCCTTAAGGGGAGGAGTAACCATTATGATCTCCTTGACTCCGGCTATCTTCGCGGGGATAGCATTCATAATTACCGAGGACGGATAAGCTGCCGTACCGCCGGGAACATAAAGGCCTACCCTCTCAAGTCCTCTGACGCGCTGTCCGAGAACAACGCCGTTCTCCTTGGGAGCCACAAAGGACTGAGATTTCTGTCTCTGGTGGAAGTCCGAGATCGGAAGAGCGTCGTGTAGGGAAAGAGTGTAGATCTCGGTGGTCG
>CAMVOF010000210.1:0-4075 GCA_947169055.1 uncultured Clostridia bacterium | reverse complement strand
CCGACTTATGGGTTCAGTCTGTTCGGGCCGCGGAAGATGAACATTGCTTCCTTGATGTGCAGACCAAGCAGCAGCATCGTCAGGCGGTCAACGCCTATTCCGAATCCGCCGTGGGGAGGACAGCCGTATTTGAAGAACTCCAGATAGAACTTAACATCCTCGTCAAGTCCCTTCTCTGCTGCCTGCTTCTTCAAAACTTCGTATCTGTGCTCTCTCTGTGCGCCGGTGGTTATCTCCACGCCTCTCCAGATAAGGTCGTAGCCCATAGGCACGCCGTTTTCGTCTCTCATGTGGTAGAACGCACGCTTCTCAGCGTCGAAATCGGTGACGAACAGGAATTCGTGTCCGTAGTGCTTCTGCACCCACTGATAGCTCAGCTGCTCTGCGTCTGTGGTGAGGTCGCCTTTTTCCTCGTCTGGAACTTTATAGCCGAACTCCTCCTCGAGAGCTTTATAGAGGTCTGCCAGCTTAACAACGGGGAACGGTGTTTCGGGAACGATGACCTCCTGGCCGAAGAGCTCTTTTATCTCCTCGCCGTACTTTTCCTTTACTGCGGCAAGGCCTGCTCTCAGCAGCTGCTCTTCCATAGCCATAACGTCCTTATAGCTTTCGATATAGCTGAACTCCAGGTCGAAGCCTGTGAACTCGGTGGTATGCTTGCTGGTATAGCTCTTCTCTGCCCTGAATACGGGTCCTACCTCGAAGATACGCTCGAAGCCGCTTGCCATAGCCATCTGCTTATAGAACTGAGGGCTCTGTGCGAGGTATGCGTTCCTGTCGAAATACTTTACTTCAAAGACGCTGGAGCCGCTTTCGCTTGCTGCGCCGATGAGCTTGGGGGTATGTATCTCGATGAAATTCTCTCCCAGCAGGAACTGTCTCATAGCGTTGACCATAACGGTCTGCACCTTGAACATAAGCTGGTTCTCGTCAGTTCTGAGGTCTATCCAGCGGTAGTCTATCCTCTGGTCGATACTTGAACGCTCAACGGCTTTTTTCTTCTTTGTAGCGGCTATTTCTTTCCTTGCGATGGGGATAGCGTCGGCGATGCTTTCGGGGATTATATCCTCGGGTATCATTTCGAGACCGCCCATTTTAACGTAGTCGTTCTCGAAGACCTGGCCGATGACGGTCACAACGGAATCGCCGGTAAGGGTATCGAGCTTCTCGTTGAGCTCGGGGTGCTTTTCCCTTTCGACAGTCACCTGGAGCTTGCCTGTGATATCCTTCACCACGAGGAACGCCATAGCTCTGGCATTTCTGTAATTCTCGACGAAGCCCTGTATCTTTATGGTTTCGCCCAGGTGCTCCTTAACGTCCTTGATGTATGTTCTGTTCATTTGTATTTCCTCCGTTCGGAATTTAATTATTTTCTTTTTCGTTCTTATTCGGCAGAGCTTCGAGGTAGGCTCTGAGCAGCGGTTTTTTATTATCGCTGAACATGAACCATATCCCGACTGTCCACAAAGCGGCAAAGCAGCCTGCTGCGGCATACTCCTTCAGCGACACGGAAAACAGCGCAAGCAGGGCAATCACAAGTGTCCACACTATGCCGAAGACATAGGTATAGGCAGGCTTGCGGAAGCTCCCCGAGATATGCGAACCGCTTTCGGTCTTTTCTATCCTGCCGTAGAAGCCTGTCGAGCCGCCGTCCCGTTTTTTCGCTGCGTGGTGGAACAGTCTGAATTCCTCGCTGCTCATCCGGCAGCCGTAGTAGCAGCTTTCGAGCCTGTACTTCCGCATAAATCTTCCCTGCGCCATAACGTTCATCGTCGGCCTATGCTCGACGAGGTCTTTATCCAGTCTTCTTGCGAGGGCTTTCGGGCTGAGGGTCGTTTCGATCTCGAAGCTGGTCGGAAGTATATTAAGCATTACTCCTCAGCATCCTCCGGACTTTTCTCCGCGGGGTCGGGGTAGTCCTTCGGGTCGAAGACCTTTTCATTGATCTTGATCTGTCCGCCGGCTCTTGTATTCATGAATATCCCATAGATCGTTCCGCAGTTATTACACCTGAACTGGTGGAAGAATTTATTCTTCTTTATTATTGCGGGTCTCAGCAGCAGTTCAATGGGAAAGCTCTGATAAACGATCTTAAGATCGCCTGCCATCACCATTCCGGCAAAGGACTCCAATGCTGCGGCATAATCCACCGGCGAAGTTATATCCGTCAGCGGTATCATTTCACATTTCTCACATCTCATACTTTACTCTCCTTTTTTTAATTCCCCCACCGGCTTTCATTCGAGCGCTTGGCGGGACTTGGCCAGGCCTCCCCGGAGGGGAGGCATTTTTTCTTTGTGAATGAGTTCACGTTGACACCGTTAGGCAGGCTTGTTTGAAGCCCACTATTCAGGCTTTTGTTTAGCCTACATTAAGGCTTTGTTCGCGTGGGATATTATCCCTTTCCCTCTATGTAAGCAAGCTCCGCTTGCGTCACGCGTCAAGACCCGTCGGGGCACCGACCGATCGGAAAGCCCCCAACAGAGCGTGCTGCAATACATAATTCAGCACATTCCTTAGGAGTGAATAATACTTTCACAAGGCTTTGACCGCGTGGGATATTATCCCTTTCCCTCTATGTAAGCAAGCTCCGCTTGCGTCACGTGTCAAGCCCCGTCGGGGCACCGACTTTATTCCTCAAATGCTTCCACGAATCTCCTGAAATCTTCATCGCTTTCCATCATCATCTCGTAATATACAGCCCCGAAGCTGTCAAGCAGGCTCTCGTCAAGCATGACGTCTGTCTGCTCTCCCGTCTTCATGTTTTTCAGCTTCGCCTTTCCGCTTGCGATCTCGTCTCCGCCAAGGACTATAACGTACTTGGCACCGATCTTGTCAGCGTAGTTCATCTGCTGCTTCAGCTTCCTGCCAACAAGGTCGTATTCCACGAAAAAGCCTTCCTGCCTCATCATCTGCGTAAGCTCAACGGCCTTGGCTGCTGCGTCGTCTCCCAGCGAAACAAAGCAGAGGTCGCAGGTCTTCTCTGCCATGAATTCGCACTTCTGCTTCTCCATCGCCATGATGAGTCTCTCAAAGCCCATTCCGAAGCCCAGGGCAGGTGTTTCCTTTCCGCCCATCGTGCCGATGAGCCCGTCGTATCTTCCGCCGCCGCAGATCGTTCCCTGTGAGCCTATATCGGTGGAGATGAACTCGAAGACTGTTCTTGTATAGTAGTCCAGTCCCCGGACGATCCTGGGGTTGATCTTATATTCTATGCCCATGAGGTCGAGGTTCTTTTTGAGGCTCTCAAAGTGCTTGCTGCAATCCTCGCAGAGGTAGTCGAGTATTTCCGGAGCATCCTTAGCGAGCTTCTGATCCTCCTCGCTCTTGCAGTCCAGCAGACGGAGAGGATTTTTGGTAAGTCTGTCCTTGCAGGTGTCGCAGAGCTCGTCCTTATGGGGCTCAAAGTATGATATAAGGGCTTCCTTATACTTAGCTCTGCACTCGGGACAGCCTATCGAATTGAGGTTCAGCTCGATATTTTTGAGCCCGAGCCTGTCGATGACGCTTTTCGCAAGTGCGATAAGGTCGGCGTCTGCGGCAGGTGAAGCTGAGCCGATGAGCTCGCAGCCGAACTGGTGGAACTCACGGAGCCTTCCGGCCTGTTTTTTCTCATGTCTGAAGCACGAGAGCATATAATAGAGCTTCTGAGGCATTGCGTCGTTGAGCAGCCCGTTCTGTATCGTTGCTCTGATAACGCCGGCTGTGCCCTCGGGGCGGAGGGTAAAGCCCTCGTCACCTGCGGCAGTGACGGAATACATTTCCTTCTGTACGACGTCCGTGGTATCTCCCACAGAGCGGACGAAGAGCCCTGTTTCCTCGAAGGTAGGGACTCTGATCTCCCTGAAACCGAACTGCTCGGCAGTATCCTTGGCGACCTGCTCAACGGTATGCCACTTATTTATTTCCGAAGGAACAACGTCCTCCGTTCCGTTAGGTCTTCTTGCTATCAATTCCATTCTTTTCTCCTTTTTTAATTCACCCACCAATGTTTCAATTGAGCGCTTGGCTTTTTTAATTCACCCACCAATGTTTCAATCGTGCGCTTGGCAAGGCTTATTTTGGCCTCCCTCTA
>CAMVOF010000209.1:0-4088 GCA_947169055.1 uncultured Clostridia bacterium | reverse complement strand
CTTGCGTTCTGCAATGTCCTCTCCGATGCCGAGATCACCCTCCTGACCGAGCACGGCGCAGTTGCCGATTTTTTCAGGCTCGGCTGCGAGCGGATATGCGGACGTGAGGCTGTCAGCGTTTCATCCTCAAAAAAGCGTTCGGGAACTATGCTTTACACCCTTACCGTTCCCGACAGAGAGGACAGGATGTCTCTCCTCAATTACTTCCGCATGGATTCATCCCGCAGGCTCACTAAAGACGACCTGCCGAAAAGCAGCTATTACTCCCAGCTCATAGCAGGCATTTTCCTTGCCTGCGGCTCGGTGAACAATCCCGAGAAGAAATATCATCTCGAATTCGTTATGCCGGATATCCAGCTTTGCAACGACTTCGGGCTGCTGCTTATCGAGAACTATTCTATCCTCGCCAAGCAGACCGAGCGCAAAAGAGCGCAGATAGTTTATATCAAGGAAAGCGAGAATATAATCGACCTGCTGACGATAATGGGAGCTACGAATTCATCCCTTGAGTTTATAAACGTCAAGATGATGAAGGAGCTAAGAAACAAGATAAACCGCGCTGTCAACTGCGACAACGCCAATATAGAAAAGACTCTTCGGGCTGCCGAAAAGCAGGTGGCTGATATAGAGCTTATCGAAGAGACTATCGGGCTTTCGTCTCTGCCGGAGCCTTTGAAAGAAATGGCAGAGCTGAGATACGAGAACCCCGATATAAGCCTGAAAGACCTGGGCGCTCTTGCCGATCCGCCTATATCGCGTTCCGGGGTAAATCACCGCCTTGCAAGGCTTTCCGAGATAGCACGCAAGCTCCGTGACGAAAAATGATCTTTCCAAGGAAGGAGTGGGTGCCGAAGTGGAGCGATTTGTTCATCTGCACGTTCACAGCGAATACTCTCTGCTTGACGGTGCCTGCCGCATAAGTGAGCTTGCAAGCTGCGTGAGAGAGCTTGGTCAGACAGCTTGCGCTGTCACAGACCACGGCAATATGTTCGCGGCAGTGGAGTTCTACAACGAATGCAAAAAACAGGGGATAAAGCCGATAATCGGCTGCGAGTGCTATGTCGCTCCGAGATCGCGCCTCGATAAATTCTCAAAGCTCGATCTTTCTCCCTTTCATCTTGTCCTGCTCTGCAAGAACGAGACGGGATATAAAAACCTTATAAAGCTGGTCTCTCTTTCTTATACCGAGGGCTTCTATAACCGTCCGAGGATAGATGAGGAGCTATTAAGGCAATATAACGAAGGGCTTATCTGCCTTTCTGCCTGCCTTGCCGGAGAGCTTATGCGAAAGCTTTCAGCCGGAGATTATCAGGGCGCAAAGGAAGCGGCTCTTAAATACAGAGATATTTTCGGCAAAGGCAACTATTATATAGAGCTTCAGGATCACAAGACCATGGACGAGCAGAGGCTTATCCCTCAGCTCGTGCGCATATCAAGAGAGACAGGCATCCCTTTAGTCGCTACAAACGACGCCCATTATATCAACAAGGAAGACGCCCAGGCGCAGAAGATACTTACCTGTATCTCCACTGGCTCTACCCTTGACGAGCCTTCAAAGCTCAATTTCCCTACGGATGAGTTCTATATAAAATCCAAAAGCGAAATGGAAGAGCTGTTTTCTGCTTATCCCGAAGCAATAGAGAATACGGCGGTGATCGCCGACCAGTGTACGAAGCTGCCATATTTCCCTATTGACGGCGTTGATGACAACGAAGCTTTTCTCCGCGATATGTGCCGCAAGGGATTGTACGAGCGCTACGGCGAACCCTCTGAGCAGGCCTTTGAACGTCTTGAATACGAGCTTTCTGTCATTACAAGTATGGGATATACAGACTATTATCTCATCGTCTGGGATTTTATCCGATATGCACGTTCACAGAAGATACCCGTCGGCTGCGGAAGAGGCTCAGGTGCAGGGAGCCTTTGCGCTTACTGCATAGGTATAACAGGCATCGACCCCCTGAAATACGAGCTGCTGTTCGAGCGTTTCCTTAACCCCGAACGTGTCTCCATGCCGGATTTCGACATCGACTTCTGTATGGAGGGCAGGCAGCAGGTAATAAACTATGTTATCGAAAAATACGGAGCAGATCACGTTGCCCAAATAGCAACATTCGGAACTCTTGCCGCAAGGCAGGCTGTCAGGGACACCGCAAGGGTAATGGGTCTTGCTTATGCCGTCGGAGATAAAGTCTCAAAGGCCATTCCCCACGGCTGCGACTTGAAAAAAGCACAGGCATCTTTGCCCGAGCTCAAAAAGCTTGCGGCACAGGATCCGAAGATCAGAGAGCTTCTGAACAATGCCGCTAAGATCGAGGGTATGCCGAGGAATGTCTCGACCCACGCGGCAGGCGTTGTGATAACAAAAGAGCCTGTGGATCATTACGTTCCGCTCTATGCAAGGGACGACGCTGTTTCGACACAATATACCATGACGGTACTGGAACGGCTGGGGCTTTTGAAGATAGATTTTCTCGGGCTCCGCAACCTTACGATAATCGACCGGGCTCAGAAAGCCATAAGAAAGCACGTTCCCGATTTTGATATAAACAAGATACCTCTGGACGACAGGGAAGTTTACGAAATGCTTTCCGAGGGCAGGACAGAGGGAGTGTTCCAGTTTGAAAGCGGAGGCATGACCTCAACGATCATGCGCCTGAAGCCTACGGGCATCGAGGACCTTATAGCTGTTATCTCCCTTTACAGGCCGGGGCCTATGGATTCTATCCCCACTTATATCCGCAACCGCCACGACCCCTCGAAGATCGTTTATAAGCATCCGCTGCTGAAAAGCATACTCGACGTCACCTACGGCTGTATTGTTTATCAGGAACAGGTCATGCAGATATTCCGCACGCTTGCCGGATATTCATACGGCAGAGCAGATATTGTCCGCAGGGCTATGGCAAAGAAAAAGCACGATGTCCTCGAAAACGAGCGCAGGGCTTTTGTCTATGGCGTGGAAGGACAGTGCGAGGGCTGTATCGCAAGGGGAGTCCCCGAAAAGACCGCAAACGAGATATTCGATGAGATGAGTTCATTTGCCTCCTATGCCTTCAACAAATCCCATGCTGCGGCTTATGCGACGATCTCATATCAGACGGCATATCTCAAATGCCATTACTACAATGAATATATGGCTGCACTTATGTCCATAGCCCTTATGGAAAGCACGGAAAAACTTATAGGCTATCTGAATGACTGTAAGCGCAGCGGAGTAAAGATCCTTCCTCTCGATGTCAATTTCAGCGGACGGGATTTCACCGCCGAGAAAGACGGCATCAGATTTTCGATGCTTGCGGTCAAAGGCCTTGGCGAAAATGCCGTAGGCGCTATCGAAAAAGAACGCAGCACAGGCGGGAAGTTCACATCTTTTACAAGCTTCTGCCGCAGGATGAACTGCCGCGAACTGACTGTAAAAAGCGTTGAGATGCTGATAAAAAGCGGAGCTCTTGACAGCCTTGGGCTCAACCGCCGGGAGATGCTTGAAAACTGTGAGAAATTCGTTTCATCCTCTTCGTCGGAACGCACTCTTAACATTGAAGGTCAGCTTGACTTTTTCTCTGTCGGCGGAATCGAGGAAGAAAGAGACGAGATCGAGCATTTCGAGGAATATCCGCTGAATGTCAAGCTCGGATACGAAAAAGAAGCCCTCGGGTTTTATCTTTCCGGTCATCCTCTTGACGATTATCTCCCCTTTGCCGAGGCTGCAAAGGCTTCATTCGCCGCAGATCTCAGCTCAAATTCAGCAGAGCTTCGTGACGGAGCTGCTGTTTCTATGCTCGGAACGGTCGTCTCTATCAGGCGGCTAAGGACGAAAAAAGGCGACGAGATGAGCTTTGTTCTTGCAGAGGACAGATCGGGCAGCTGTGAAATAATCGTTTTCCCGAATGTTTTTGAAAAAACTGCTCATCTTATTAAGGAAGGACAAGCTCTGTATTTCAAGGGCAAGCTTTCTTTGAAG
The DNA here is from genome assembly GCA_947169055.1 of uncultured Clostridia bacterium. Classification (GTDB taxonomy): domain Bacteria; phylum Bacillota; class Clostridia; order Oscillospirales; family Ruminococcaceae; genus FB2012. The sequence continues at coordinate 124 of CAMVOF010000209.1, read as the reverse complement.
GAAGAGAATGAAGCCAAGCTCATTGCAGATAATATCGAAGCTGCGGATGTTTTTGTCGGCAGGTGCCTTGCATCAAAGCTTTTTATCAGGCTCGATTCCTCGGACAAGGCTTCTCTTGAAGCTG
>CAMVOF010000208.1:0-4091 GCA_947169055.1 uncultured Clostridia bacterium | reverse complement strand
GTCCTTCGTGCCATCGGCAGACAGCATACGTCCGAGCAGTTTTATTCTGCCTTTGCCCTTGCAAGAGAGCTCGGCTTTGATAAGATAAATACAGATATAATAGCCGGACTCCCAACAGATACCCCCGAGAGTTTCAGCAAGACCATTGACGGGCTAATTGATCTTTCTCCTGAGAATATAACCGTCCACACCCTTTCTATCAAACGTGCGGCTGACCTTAATTATTCAGCCGAAAAATCAGCCGTGCTTCAAAATCCTGCAAGCGTTATGCAGAACTATGCTGCCAAGCGTCTTCTGGAAAACAGTTATTCTCCCTATTACCTTTACAGGCAGAAGAATATGCTTGAAAACCTTGAAAACGTGGGCTGGAGCCTGAAGGGCTGCGAGAGCCTGTACAATATTTTCATTATGGAAGAGATACAGACGATACTTGCTGTGGGAGCAGGAGCTTCCTCAAAGCTCGTTGACCTCAAAGGCGGCAGACTTGAAAGAATTTTCAACTATAAGCTCCCTCTTGAATACATCAGGAGCTTTGATTATATGCTTGAAAAGAAAAAGGCGGTAGAAAAGTTCTATGCTGAAAAAGAATGAGATCGTCAGGCTTGAGATAACCGGGATAACAAACGAAGGCAACGGCGTCGGAAGATACGAGGGCATTGCCGTGTTCGTTCCGCTTACAGCCGTCGGAGACGTGATAGACTGCCGGATAGTCAAGACTGCAAGCAGCTATTGCTACGGCATAATCGAAGCTGTGGTTTCACCGTCGGATAAAAGATGCGATCCCGACTGCCAAGTCTTTTCTAAGTGCGGAGGCTGTGCTTTCAGACATTTTACATACGAAGAAGAGCTCAGGATAAAGCAGGAAATGGTGCAGGCTTCCTTTGAACGGATAGGGAAGCTCTCCCCAGAATTTGAGCCTATCCTCGGAGCTCCGAGCACCGACCATTACCGCAACAAGGCACAGTATCCCGTAGCCGAGATCGACGGCAGGGCAGTCTGCGGTTTCTATTCAAGGCGATCCCACAGAGTTATCGAACAAACGGACTGCAAGCTCCAGCCGGAAATATTCTCCCGGATAGTTTCGGCTTGCATCGAGTATTTCAACGAAAACAAGAGCCCTGCTTATAAAGAGCAAAACGGCAAAGGCCTTGTAAGGCATATCTACCTCCGCCGCGGAGAACACAGCGGAGAGATAATGCTCTGCTTTGTTGTTACAAGCATTGAGAAAGGCAAGAAGCTTTTCCCCCTTGCCGAGGCTCTTCGCCTTGGATATCCCGATATAAAAAGCGTTATGCTGAACGAGAACAGCCGTTCCACTAACGCTATCCTCGGCAGCAAGCTCCACAGGCTTTGCGGGAAAGATACTATCACCGACATCATGTGCGGCAATCGAATCGAGCTTTCTCCGCTTTCGTTCTATCAGGTAAACACCATACAGGCAGAGCAGCTCTATGCCCTTGCAAAGGAATACGCTTCTTTGACACCCGACACTCTTCTCCTTGATCTCTACTGCGGAGCAGGGACCATAGGACTTTCAATGGCAGGAGATGTCCGTCAGGTCATCGGAGCGGAGATAGTTGCTCCGGCCATTGAGAACGCCGGGAAAAACGCCGAGATGAACGGCATAAAGAACGCAGAGTTCTTCTGCGGCGACGCCGGAGAGGTCGCTGCTAAGCTATATAATGAAGGCAGACGTCCCGATGTGATAGTTGCCGACCCGGCACGCAAGGGCTGTTCAAGAGATGCTCTTGAATATATGGCAAAAATGCAGCCCGACAGGATAGTCATGATCTCCTGCAACCACGCAACGGCAGCAAGAGACTGTGCGATCCTTGCAGAGCTTGGATACGAACCGGTAAAATGCAGGGCAGTCGATCTTTTCCCGAGATCGACCCATGTGGAGTGCGTGGTCTTGTTGACCCGAGACGGGTCGAAATAACAGAAATATTGTCAGGCAGGAGAATCAGTGATGAGGCTGAAGAATTATTTGATCGTTGTAAAAGACATAGAAAGATCCAAGCGATTCTATCATGATCTGTTCGGCCTTGAACCCGTTCTTGATAACGGCGGAAACATGATCCTTTCAGAAGGGCTCGTTCTGCAGGAAGAAAAATACTGGTCGGAGTTTCTTGGCAGAGAGATCATTCCCGAAAACAATTCCGGCGAGCTCTATTTTGAAGAACCCGATATAAACGGTTTTATCGAGAAGCTGGAAAGCTATTACCCCGATGTCAAGTATGTGAACAGACTCATGACACACAGCTGGGGACAGAAAGTTATAAGGTTCTATGATCCGGACGGCAACCTGATCGAAGTCGGGACACCTATGTGATATGGCAAACATCATAACGCTCGTCAGAGTTGTTTGCAGTATAGCATTTTTGTTTTGCCGGGCTTTCTCGATCCCTTTCTATGTTTTATATATAACCGCCGGATTCACGGATATGATAGACGGTACTGTAGCAAGAAAAACAGACACCGCCAGCGAATTCGGTTCAAAATTCGATACAGCCGCCGATCTTATATTTGTCTCAGCCTGCCTTATCAAGCTAATTCCTGTGTTAGATATCGAACCCTGGATGTATATTTCGATCGGGATAATTGTGCTGTTAAAGATCGTAAATTTCATATCCGGGCTTGTTTTGCAGAAAAAATTTGTGACTGTCCATTCGATAATGAATAAGATAACAGGTGCGTTGTTATTCATTTTGCCTTTAACAGTTAGATTTATTGATCTGCGATACAGCGCGGCGACAGTATGTGCCATAGCAGCTTTTGCAGCTGTTCAGGAAGGGCATTACATCAGGACGGGAAGAACTGAATAATAAGATCGATAATAAGTTACTCTTTTTATGGAGAGGGAAAAATGCAGACAAATACAGAATATCAAATATATATCGGCTGTCGTGATCCTCAGTCTTCTGACGAGCTTATAAGTGCAGACGAACTGAGAAAAATGCTTGCCTGGTTTTTCAGCCAGAATAAGATCTCCTTTTCGGTGTATTCTGCCAAAGGCGGATATCTCCACAAAGACGGCAGGTTTATTTCGGAGAACTCTCTGTGCATAAACCTGATAGGCGACTACGACCTTGATATCATCAGGCTCGCAAAGAATCTTTCCATGTTTATGAATCAGGAATGTTCCCTTGTTATAAAGGATATTGTAAGCTCTGAATATCGCTGAGGTGATGGAATATGAATAATGAACTGTTTAAAAAAGGCATAAAATACGAGATATTCATTGGCCTCAAAGACAAGGACACTTACGACGAGATACTGAATGTCGATAGCTTTATAAAGCTGCTGTCAGATATATGCACTGAAAAGCAGATAAGCTTTTCCTTGCTGACACAGTTCGGCGGCTACCCTCATAATAAAGGCTACACTACCGAGACCAGCCTCAGAGTTATCATAATAGGCATCAACGAAGAGGAGCTTATCCTTCTCGGCGTAAAGCTTAAAGAGATGATAAATACGGACACCATACTTATTACCAAAACGGAGATCGAATACAGCTTTATGTGATAAGCTTGTCATCACATTTTTGAAAGGAGGGGACAACAGTGAAAAACAGCAGCAAGCAAAGGCTTCTGGACACAAGCGTTACGGCGGTAAAGATCGTGCTGTGCGTCCTGTTTGCTTTCGTTATATTTCTTTCGATCTACTATGGAATGATAAACAAAGCCGATGTCCCCAAGGATGAACCTCTTGAGTTTATCGAAAGCTGGACAGTTACCGACAACAATGGAAAAGACTTCACAACAGACCGATCCTATGTCTCGGAAGAGCTGTCGGAATACGATTATACCATTCGCTCGACCCTCCCTCAGGATATAAAAAACAACGAGTATCTTTTCTTTGAGACCCGCAAGGATACGGCTGTTTTTATTAACGGAGAGCTCAGGAAGGATTTCGTTGTTGACAGAGATGTCAATGTACCGGGCGGAGCTATAAAAAGATTTTATATGATGGTGCCTCTCGGCGAGTCCGATTCCGGAGCCGAGGTAAAAATGGAGATCAAGGCGACGATCAACGACGACCTGATCGTCCCGGAATCTTTTATTTCCACGCGCTACGGAGCTTTCAGCTAT
>CAMVOF010000207.1:0-4116 GCA_947169055.1 uncultured Clostridia bacterium | reverse complement strand
GAGCTGGACTCGAAGACGCTGTCAGAGCTTATCGAAAGGCTCGGGCGGCAGGACGTTGCTTTTTCCGCATCAGGCTGATGCTTAATATGTTCTATATAGAACGGAGTTGAAATATGTCAGTAGATTATTCATTAAAAGCTCTCGGAGAGGGCATTACTCTCTGCGAGATCGCGGACAACAAATTCAAAAGCTTTACTGTTGCGGTCAAGCTGATACTGCCTTTTGACAACGACAAAGCGCCTCTTTATTCTCTTGCGCTGGATGTTATTGCTTCCTGTTCAAAGGCTTATCCCGAAAGAGACGACCTCAGTCTGGCACTGACAGAGCTTTACAGCGCAAGCCTTAATTCCGCAGTGGGGATGATAGGCAATAATTTCACGGCAACGCTTACCCTCAACTGTCTCTGCGACGACTATACTATCGGCAAAGAACGGATATCCGAGGCTGCTTGTGATATCCTTCTCGATAATCTTTTTGAGCCTTATCTTGAGGACGGAAAACTTTCTTCAAAGTATCTCGAGCAGTGCAGAGCTGATATGCTGGACGATATAGATTCGGTCATAAACAACAAACGCCGGTATGCAGCAGTCAAGGCGAAGAAGTATATCTACTGCGGAGAGGCTGCGGCCTTCTCGCAGTTCGACCAGAGAGATACAGTTGCCTCCTGTACAAGCGAAGATATAACAAAGGCTTATTACGAGATGCTCCGAAACGCCGAATATCTTATCACTGTTGTGGGCGGTCGGCTTGATGAAAGCATCAAGGAAAAGATCGCCGGACGCATACTTTCTTATGACCGCACACCTATCGCTGTTGGGTCATATATCGCTCCGTCGCCCCTCAAAGCAGAAGTCTGCCGGGCTTCCGAGGAAGCGGAGCTCAATCAGTGCAAGCTCATCATGGCTTACAAGACCGAGGATTATAACGAATTAGCTTCAAAGCTTTTGGTGACGATGTTCGGAACAACGCCTTTTTCAAAGCTCTTTGTCAATGTCCGCGAGAAGCTGTCTCTCTGCTATTACTGCGACAGCGTGCTTGCCGACAGAAGGAACACTTTGATAGTTAATTCCGGCCTTGACGAGAAAGACCTTGCTCTTGCAGAGAAGCAGATAGGTCTCCAGCTTGATGCCCTTGCCAAAGGCGATTTCACGGATGACGAGCTTGAAAACGCCAAGCTCTATCTTGCAGATGCCTATCTTTCAAATTACGATTCAAAATACGATATAGCCGCCTGGTATCTCTATCAGTTTATCTGCGGCACTCAGGATTCTCCGACGGAAAAGGGAGAAAAGATCAAAGCCCTGACCAGAGAGGATATAATGAATGAAGCACAGAAGTACAAGCTGGATACAGTCTTTGTGCTCAAGCCCGGGAAGGGAGGCGAGAGCGATGCTTGAACCCGAGATCATCGTTTCCGAGCTCACAGGCGACAGCTACAAGCTCTATCACCACCCCTCAGGTCTTGATGTGCTTGTGATGAAAATGGAAGGCTTCACCACGGTGGAAGCTCTGTTCGCAACAAAATACGGTTCGGTGAACAACTGTTTCCGGACCACCGATACCGGTGATTTCATAACAGTTCCCGACGGCATAGCACATTACCTTGAGCACAAGCTTTTTGAAAACGAGGAATGCGGAGTTTTCGAGCTTTATGCCGGCACAGGTGCTGCGGCAAATGCCTTCACCTCCTTCAATTCCACGGCCTATCTTTTCAACTCTTCCTCCGATTACAGAGAGCCCTTAAAGATACTGCTCGATTTCGTTCAGCAGCCCCATTTCACACAGGAAAATGTTGACAAGGAACGGGGCATTATCGCTCAGGAAATAAAGATGTCCAACGACTCTCCCGGACGGGCTCTGTTTTTTGAAGTCCTGCGCTGCCTTTACAAAGCGCATCCTGTCAGAACGGATATCGCCGGAACTGTTGAGTCGATAAACGATATCACCCCGGAGTTGCTTTACAAGTGCTATAACACTTTCTATAACCTGCACAATATGGTGCTTGCTATCGCAGGAGATGTCGAAGCCGAAGATGTTCTGGCTATCTGTGACGAGCATCTTAAGCCTGTTGAGGACAAGAAGCTCGAAAGCTTCTTCCCGGAGGAACCTCTTGAAGTTGCAAGCAAGGGAAGTGTTATAAAGCGTCAGGTCGGCGTTACGATGTTTTCCATGGCATTCAAGTGTCCGCCGCTTAAAGGCAAAGAGCTCTATGAAGCGTTTGTAAAGCTGGATATGCTTATGGCGCTGCTTTTCGGACCCTTCACAGTCTGGTACAGCAAGGCTATCGAGGACGGAGTAATAAACTCCACCTTCGGCACAGAGGTCTTTGCTTCGGAGAACGGCTACTTCACCTGCATTATCGAGGGTGAATCCAAAGACCCCGAGGAAGTCCGCAGAAGGCTGCTTGCGGAGCTTGAAAGAGCACGCTCGGAGGAGCTTGACGAAAAGCTGTTCAAGACTATCCTCAAAGGAAGATACGGTTCGGAGATAATGCGCTTCAATAACGTTACGGAAGCCGCAGAGACCATGTGCCTCAATTATCTTGAAGGCATCTCGGCTTATGAGACTCTCGATGTTATGTCCAAGCTCTCTGTTGCTGACCTGAAAGAAGCCCTTGAACTTCTCGATCCCGGGAGATCCTGCTTCTGTCTTGTGGAGCCTTCGGATATGGATGCCGAATAATTTGTTTATCGCCGCACTGCGGTCTTTGCTGCGGTGCGGATAAGGATATTACTCAGAAAGGATTTGAATGATCTATGTCGCACTTAATATCGACCCTGGTCAACGATCTTGACAAAGATACCATTAACAAGATCAGGGAAAACCCCTCTAAAGTTTATTTCCCGAACTTCGGAGACGGAGATAATATTTTCCGTGAGGGAATAACCGTTGACCGGGTTATGTTCACTATACCGGGAACCGATTTCAAGGTTTACTGGTACGGATTCTTTATCGCAGTAGGCTTGCTGCTGGCAATGGTTTACGGCTTCCGAAAGCTCCGTTCTGTCGGAGTCGATCCCGACAAAGCAACAGACGGCGTTATCGCCGGCTTCTTCGGAGCTCTTATTGGAGCAAGGCTATATTATATCGCGTTTAATGAAGAATTCTCTTTCAGCCAGTTCTTCAAGTTCCGTGAAGGCGGACTTGCTATCTACGGAGGAATAATCGGCGCCATACTTGTGGGCGGAATAGTCGTGAAGCTCAGGAAAGTCAAGCTGACTCCTGTGCTTGACGTTGTCGGACCATGCTTCCTTATCGGACAGTGCATAGGCCGCTGGGGCAATTTCTTCAATCAGGAGGCCTTCGGTTCCAACACAGGCGCTCCCTGGGGAATGATGAGCAACACCACGATCAATTATGTCGCCGATCACTATGACGATCTTGCAGGAAAGGTGTCCTATTACGCACCGGTGCATCCCTGCTTCTTGTATGAGTCGCTGTGGTGCCTGTTGTGCTTCATCATCCTACATATATATTTCAAGCACAGAAAGTTCGACGGCGAGGTCTTTCTGATGTACGCAGGGCTCTACGGCCTGGGAAGGTTTTTCATCGAGTCCACCAGAACCGACTCCCTCTACCTTATGAACATCAAGGTTTCTCAGCTGGTTGCAGGCGCAAGCTTTGTGGCATCCCTTGTTCTCATAATCATATTCAGAAACCTTGTTAAGCGCAACGACCAGTATAAGCTTTATGTCGATACGGAGATATCAAAGGCTCAGCTTAAGGACTACGATTCCTACGACGATAACCGCAAGGAAAAGAAAGAGCTCAAGGATAAGATCAAAAAGGCTAAGGCCGAGGGCGAAAGCACCGAAGAGCTGGAAAAGGAATACGAAGAGAAATTCGGAAAGGCTGCTAAGGAAGCCAAAAAGGCTGCCGAAAAGAAGCTTGCCGAAGCTGATGAAAAAGTCGAAGTTGAATACACTTCTATCCTTGCGGACGATGATGAAGACGAAGAAGACTCCGAGAGCAAAGAGACAAGCTCTGAGGATGAATCTGAGGAAGACGTAAAGGAAGAAGACGAAAAGGACGAGGAGGAGAACAAGGATGAGTAATATAATTGACGGAAAAGCTGTTTCGGCACAGGTAAAGCAGCGTATAAAAGCTGAGGCTGAC
>CAMVOF010000206.1:0-4164 GCA_947169055.1 uncultured Clostridia bacterium | reverse complement strand
GTATTCTTTCGTCACCACCGACGGCGAGCTTCTTTATCCCTACGGCACATTTGAAGACGTAAGACCTGTCCACAACGGAATGGCATGGGTAAAATACAAAGGAGGCTGGGGCGTTCTCAGGATCAGTGATGACGCAGCACCCAAAGGCTATGATTTCTCAGTAAATGTGGATAAGACAAAGTATTATTCCCATGTCTGCAAGTATGCTACCATCGAATACAACGACGACTACCGCTCAGACGATGACCCGTGCAAGGGCAAAGCAGAAGTATATATCGGTAAGCAAATGTTCAGCGGCTATAATGCTACAAAATATAACAAGGAGATCGCAACTCTCTCGGCAGCCCTCTGTGCCGCAGCTTCGGACGGAGGTGAGGGAAGCAAGTATTTCGGACAAGGCCATTATATCGTTCCGGCTTATAAGGCTCTCGGCGTAAAAGATAAGGACATCTCTCTTTTAAGTTATCCGGACAGCTCTTTTAACGAGGACAGCCTGGACTTTACTGACGACAACGATTTTGCTTTTTCCATAGCGATGAAAGACCTCGACGGCGAAAAGCTTATAATGATAACCCTTCGCGGAACAGAGACCTCTTATGAGGCCGTTTATATTGATGCTTTAGCCGATTCAATTTTCGGAGGCACTACAAATTACTACGGTTATAAAGCTTATGATAAATTTCTCGAATACGCAGATGATGTAAAAACAGGTATTGGCTTCTTTGTAAATAAGCATAAAAACGAGCTCTCCTCCGCCGACAGTGTAAAGATACTTCTCACAGGACACAGCCTCGGAGGTGCGGCGGCTAATCTTATGGGCGCTTCTCTCGATAACGAACTTCCCGAAGGATTGACTAACAAAGATGTAAATGTATTTGTCTATACCTTCGGCGCTCTCAATTCAATAGAATCAAACTGCACGCAAAAAAAGTACAGTAATATCTGGAACATCTTCAATTACTACGATACCTTCGGTCCATACGGACCTGGCATACAGATAGGGTTCAACAATGTCAAGCCTACAAAGGGAGATAAAACGATCTATCATAAGTTCGGAAATATTGTGCCGTTTAAGAAAGATTATACTTCTGTGTTTGAACATAATGATGATTATACGAACCACGTTATGGCAGGCTATTATGCCGCAGTGAAAACAGGAGTTGTAAGACCGGAAGCGATTAACTCCAGATATTTCCGTATAGCGCTATCCTGTCCGATAGACGTCCAGATCATCGACTGTGACGGCGAGGTCGTTGCGGAGGTCAGGGACGGAAAGGTGAATGAGGAAGCAACGATCTTCCCAGCCTACACCCTTGATGCCGGCGAAGGCGAGATAGTCAAGAACTTCCTTCTCCCGAACAACGGCAGCGAATACTATTTCAGGATAATAGGCACCGATGACGGCACAATGGATCTCTTCGCGGAAAACTTCGATAATTTCTCCGTTGAAGAATATCAGGATCCCTACGATTCGCAGTATATCGAATCTGTGACGATTGAAGAAGGCAAAGAGCTCTTCTGCAAGGTCGGCGGACTTGACGATGACTTCAAAAACATCGAGCTTACAGAAGATGTTCCTCCCGAGATCAAACCGACGGTCGAAGCCGAACGCGAAAAGGAGCAGGGTATAACCCCGGATATCGACGGCGATGACCCCGATCCCGATGAAGACGACCCCGGCGAGGATGTCACAGACCCCGACGATCCAGACAGCAAAGGCTCGGGCAAGGGCAAGTCCCGCAGTTCCGACGACGACAGCGAAAACGACTCCGACAGCTGGAAAAACACAGTTCTCATCATCTCAGTAGTTGTTTCCGGCGTTTCGGCAGCAGTGCTCGTCATCGCGGTGATCGTTTACGTAAAGCGCAAAAAGAAATAATTCTCAAACGGGTGTTTCTCCGCCGCAGAGCAGAGCGATGCCCGTTTTGTTCTATTCAAAATTTTTCCCCGACTTTATTTTGTACAGCCCTTGCTTTTTTGTTGATTATATGTTATAATAACTATATATATCTGTTGTTTTCTGACAAATTTAACAAATAATGAGGTGATCTGATTGTACGATGTTCTTATCATCGGTGCCGGAGCCGTTGGCTGTGCCTGCGCAAGAGAGCTTTCAAAGTACAAGCTCTCGGTCTGCGTCGTTGACCGCGAAAGCGATGTCTGCGAAGGCACCAGCAAAGCCAACAGCGCCATAGTCCACGCAGGCTTTGACGCCAAGCCCGGCTCTTTAAAAGCAAGATTCAATGTTCGCGGAAGCCGGATGATGCCGCAGCTTGCAAAACAGCTGGATTTTGCATTCATAAATAACGGAGCCCTGGTGCTCTGCTTCGACGAAGCCCAGAAAGGCGGCCTTGACGAGCTCAAGGAGCGTGCGGATATAAACGGTGTCCCGGCTGAGCTGATCTCCGGCGACGAAGCAAGAAAAATGGAGCCTGCCCTGACGGATGAAGTCGTTGCAGCTCTCTATGCTCCCACTTCGGGAATAGTCTGCCCCTTTGAGATGACTCTTGCCTTCGCCGAGAATGCCTGTGAAAACGGCGTTGAGTTCAGGCTTTCCACCTGCGTCCGGGACGTAAAGAAAACTTCCTCCGGCTATACCGTCATCACCGACAGAGGAGACTTAGATGCCAAGATAGTTATAAACGCAGCCGGCCTTTATTCCGATGTTATCCATAACTGTGTCAGCGAGACCAAGCTCAAAGTCATCCCACGCCGCGGCGAATATATGCTCCTCGACCGCACGGCAGGAGATACCGTGAAGAATACCATCTTCCAGCTGCCGACGAAAATGGGCAAGGGCATCCTTGTTTCTCCCACGGTCCACGGCAACCTTATCTTAGGACCCACAGCCGATGATATCGAGGACAAGGAAGACACTGCAACAACAGCCGGCGGCCTTGCTACAGTAAGAGCCAAGGCTGCGCTGTCTGTCAAAGACATACCCTTCGGCTCTGTTATAACCGGCTTCTCGGGTCTGCGTTCCGTGGGCGAAAGCGGAGATTTCATCATCGGAGAACCCGAAGATGCTCCCGGCTTCATCGACCTTGCAGGCATAGAATCTCCCGGACTTACAAGTGCTCCTGCTATCGGCGAATACGTCGCCGAGCTTGTGGGCAAGCACTTATCCCTCGAAGAAAAAGACAGCTTCAAGGCAGAGCGCAAAGGCGTCACCAAGCTGTTCAGCCTCAGCGTTGAAGAGCGCAATAAGCTTATCAAAGAGCAGCCGGCCTACGGACGCATAGTCTGCCGCTGCGAAAGCGTCACCGAAGGGGAGATACTCGAAGCCATTGACCGTCCCCTCGGAGCAACTACTCTGGACGGCGTTAAAAGACGTACCCGTGCCGGAATGGGTCGGTGTCAGGCAGGCTTCTGCTCGCCGACGACCATGAAGCTCCTTGCGGAAAAGCTGGGCATATCCATAGCCGAGGTCCGCAAGAACGGCGTTTATCCTGACAAGGGAGGTGAGGGCTGATGCGTGAATACGAGCTTATAGTTATAGGAGGAGGTCCGGCAGGACTTGCGGCTGCGGCTTCGGCAAAGCAGCACGGCATTTCGGATATCCTTATCCTCGAGCGCGACACCGAGCTGGGCGGTATCCTCAACCAGTGCATACACAACGGCTTCGGCCTGCACACCTTCAAGGAAGAGCTCACAGGCCCCGAATATGCCGCAAGGTATATACAGAAGGTCAAAGAGCTTGAGATCCCCTACGAAGTGAACACCATGGTCCTCGATATAACCGAGGGCAACGTGGTGACAGTTATAAACAAAGAGCGCGGCGTCGAGAATCTCAAGGCCAAGGCTATCATCCTTGCTATGGGATGCCGCGAAAGACCGAGAGGAGCCCTCAATATCCCGGGCTTCCGTCCCCAGGGAGTTTACACCGCAGGAACGGCACAGAAGCTCGTTAACCTTGAGGGCGTAGTCCCCGGCAAGGAAGTAGTTATCTTAGGCTCCGGCGACATCGGCCTTATAATGGCAAGACGTATGACCTTTGAAGGCGCTAAGGTAAAAGCCGTTGTGGAGCTCATGCCCTATTCCAGCGGCCTGAAAAGAAACATCGTCCAGTGCCTAAACGACTACGATATCCCCCTTATGCTCAGCCATACGGTGGTGGATATCAAGGGCAAGCAGAAGCTCGAAGGCGTTACAGTCGCCCAGGTG
>CAMVOF010000205.1:0-4165 GCA_947169055.1 uncultured Clostridia bacterium | reverse complement strand
TTAATAAAGATGATCGACAGGAGACAAAAATACAGATCAAAAAAATTTTTGAAAAAACAAAAGATCTGAAAGTAGTTTGTAATAGGCGATATGTTATTATATGATCACAGAAGAAAAACAACAAACAGCTTAAACGAAAGGATGAAAAAAATATGATCACATTTTGCTATGTAATGCTCGGTGTAAGCACAACTGCATATATCGTGGGAGGTATCCTCTCAACGATCTTCGGATAATAAACGACACTAACGATAACCAAGCTTGAATGAAAGGAGGAAACGCAAATGACTTTACTGGTAGGTACAGCAATAGCAGTTGGTGCAGCAAGCATCATAGCAGGTATCATGTCGATTTTTTTCTGATAAAAGCAGCAGGCAGCGATCCCAAAAAATAAAAGGAGGAAAAAAGGATGCTCGTATCATTCGGTATATGGCTCGGCTTAGGTGCAGCGGCAGCTATCTCTTTCCTGGTAACTTACTGCTGATAAGCAAGATATAAAACAATGTAAGAAACAGAGCTTCTGATGCTCTGGATAAAATCAGATACACCGGAAGCGTCCGCACCATATGTACGGACGCTTCGGCGTTTTTTTCTCCTCAGCATCTTTACAATTCTGAAATTATGAGGTATAATTATATAAACAACAGCGCAAAGCAAGGTGATAAAATGGAAAGCAAGAGAAAGACTCCGAAGCTGCTGTTTCAGATAACGATGATAGTGCTGCCGCTGTTCATACTGATGACTGTTTCCGTTGCGCTGACGGTTTATAACAGCACTGTCAACGGCTTCCTTGAAGCACAGAACGATCATATCGAGGATGTGATGACACAGACTCTGAGCTATCTGAGTTTTGTTTCCGGCGATGCTTTTGATGACGATTCAAAGGAATGGATGTTCCGGCAGATGGAAGAATACCGCATCGACCTTAACGATGATCAGACAGATGAGGGACACGAGAAGCTTGCTGAATATTTGCAGGCTGACAACAGGTATGAATACAGCTGGTTCGAGAATATGCCCGAGGACCTGCGGTATGCGTATATAAGAGAGTATCTCGAAGGAACAAAGAACATACTTGAAAACTACATATTGAACAGCAGCTTTGACAGTATGTTCATCATGGATATGCAGCAGGAGCACCGGGGGCTCATTGTTCTCGACTTCAATAAGACCGAGCCGAGGGATAGAATGGGGGATTATCTTGAGCTTGACCTTTCCGAACACCCTGTTCTGGAAAAGATGCTTGATTCGGGCTCGGAGGAAATGGTGTTTGAAAAAGCTACCGATTTCCCTTATGACGGAAACTTTTACATAGGCTACAAGCCTGTGATCATCAACGGCGAGACAAGGGCTGTCGTCGGCATAACCTACAAATGGAACAAATTCCGCGAATCCCTCAATGACACGATAACCAAGGCTCTGCTCATAAGCATCAGCGGTATTTTGATCGTACTGACCGCGCTTCTGATTTTCCTCTACCGTAAGGCTGTGGATCCTGTGGAGAGGATACAGAAAGCGGTTATGGACTATACCGATGACAAGAACAGCGCAAAGATCGTGGGAGAGATGTACAAGATCTCCGTGAAAAACGAGCTTGGGTATCTCTCGGACGCTATCTCAGACCTTGCCCTTGAGATCGACCACTACACCAAGGAGAACATCCGCATAGCAGGCGAAAAGGAAAGAGCGGAAAAGGAGCTTTACGAGGCGGAGGTACAGGTCATGGTCTCCCAGATCAGGCCCCACTTTATGTACAACACCCTTTCCTCCATAGCCATCCTCTGCAAGCTGGATCCTGCCACCGCCTACGAAGCGACTATCACTTTCTCCAAGTATCTGCGGTGCAATATGGACTCCCTTAAGCAGACCAGACCCGTTCCCTTCGAGAAGGAGCTGGAACATCTGAAAAACTATCTGTACATCGAGAAGCTGCGGTTCGCGGATAAGCTGAACGTGGTCTATGACATACAGGCAACGGATTTCGAGCTGCCCCTGCTTTCGGTACAGCCCCTGGCCGAGAATGCCGTCAAGCACGGTGTGGGAATGAAGGACGAAGGCGGAACTGTTACCATAGCCACCTGCGAGACCGAGGACGCCTTTGAGATCATAGTCAGCGACGACGGTGTGGGCTTTGATCCCGAAGCTCCGAAGAAGGACGACGGACGCTCACACGTTGGAATGGAGAACACCAAGCGGCGGCTCAAAGAAATGTGCGGAGCCGATGTTGTGATAACCAGCAAGCCCGGAGAGGGCACGGCTGCAAAGATAATAATACCGAAGAAAAAGGAGGATGAAGCCCTATGAGGATGCTCTGTGTCGATGATGAGCCGCTGATGCTCAAAATGCTTGAAATGGCAGTAAAGGAAGCCAAGCCCGATGCGGATATCACCGCTTTCTCCAAGCAGACCGACCTGCTGGAGGATGCAAAGAAAAACGGCTGCGATGTGGCATTTCTCGATATCCACATGAGAGGCATGACCGGCGTGGAGCTTGCAAAGGAGCTCAAGGCTGTCAACCCTAAAATGAACATAATATTCGTCACCGGCTTCTCGGAATACAAGGCCGACGCCATGGACCTGAGAGCCAGCGGATATATCATGAAGCCCGTCACCGCCGAGGATGTTAAGCGTGAGCTTGACGACCTGCGTTTCCCCGTTGTGCCGAAGAAAAACGCCCTGCTGAGGGTGCAGTGCTTCGGGAACTTCGATGTCTTCACCCCAGACGGCAGCCATGTGAAATTTGAGCGCAGCAGGGCAAAGGAGATGTTCGCCTACCTCGTTCACCGCAACGGCAGCTCCTGCACCATAAAGGAGATAGCCGCTGCCCTCTTCGAGGACGCACCCTACGACAAGAAGCAGCTCAACTATATGCAGCAGCTCACCCACACGATGATAAAGGCTTTGAAGGCTGTGGGCGCAGAGGCAGCGGTGGTGAAGGAATACAATGCCCTTGCCGTGAACCCCGATGTGCTGGACTGCGATTACTACCGTTTCAAGGAGCTGGATGCAGGAGCGGTGAATTCCTACCAGAACGAATACATGAGCCAGTACTACTGGGCGGATTTCCTCTTTGACGAAGACCTGTACTGAATCCTTCAAGCAGGATAAAAAACATAAAAGGAGTTTTACTATGAAGAACAGACTTAAGCTACTGACAGCGACACTTGCAGCGGCACTTATCCTTGCAGGCTGCGGAAAGGACTCGGACAGCTCCGAAGCCGGTTCAAAATCGGCAGCAAGCAGCGGGTACGACCTTTCCATTCAGAACCAGAAGGTCATTGATTCTCCCGAATGGCTGACAAAGCTGGATGCCGTAAAGGATGCAGAACAGATAATAGTTGTTGCCGGCGTGGGAGACACCACCGCTTATGTAAGTATGCACGAAAAGAACAAGGACGGCAAGTGGGAAATGATACTGGAGATGCCGGGATATATCGGCCTTGAAGGAATGGGCGATGCCGACTGCGACCACGCAGTTACGCCTATCGGGACCTTTACTATAGGCAAGGCCTTCGGTATCGCAGACGACCCCGGCTGTCAGCTGGGATACACCAAGGTAACTGAGGACGACTACTGGTCGGGAGACAACCGTGAGGGAATGCACTTCAACGAGTTCGTCAATATCAAGGATGTTCCCGGCCTTGACCCCGAGGAGTGCGAGCATCTTATAGATTACACCTACGAATACCAGTACTGCCTCGATATGGGCTACAACACGGAATGTATCCCGAAGGAAGGCTCCTGCTTCTTCTTCCACTGCATGAGCCTTGTCAAGCCCTACACCGGCGGCTGTGTTGCGGTGAACGAAGCCACGATGAAACTGATAATGCAGAAGGTAAAGCCCGGCTGCAAGATCACGATCAACACAGCAGAAGCCCTGGGCATAGACCTTAACGAAGCCCGCACCACAGCCAATAAAATGGTCTGACAGACATAAAGTCTCAGCACAGAAAAATACAATTCAGACACCAAGAGGCTGTTGCAAGCAGCACTGATCGATAGTTGACAGTGGATAATTGGTAATGAAGGTATAATGGTATCGCAGAGGAAGGGCAGCTGTTCCTGGGCTGGTTCGATGAGGACGTCGAGAAAGTGGAGATAATGAAAACTCCCGTTAAGGCAATACCGCACAACCCCTGTGCGTCAGATGCGCCGTCCAGATTTTC
>CAMVOF010000204.1:0-4209 GCA_947169055.1 uncultured Clostridia bacterium | reverse complement strand
GCTTTCATGTCCCTGCCTTCAACGCTCGAAATGTTCATCAAGCCGAGAGAGGACGGCACAGGCTTCTATAACGGCCTGCTCAGATGGTTCAGCTATGACCATCCCTTCTATGCTTGCCTCTATTTCGTGCTTATAATCGGATTTAACTACTTCTACGTTTCGATGCAGTATAACCCCGTAGAGATCGCGAATAACCTCAGACAGTCGAACGGAGGCGTCCCCGGTATCAGACCCGGTAAGCCTACCAGCGACTACTTCAGCAGGATACTTTCAAAGATCACTCTGGTGGGAGCTATATTCCTCGGAATAATCGCTATCTTCCCCATAATCTTCGGCGCTATTTCCGGCGTTCCGATAGCAATGGGCGGTACTTCGGTGCTCATCGTTGTAAGCGTTGCGCTTGAAACGGTGAGAACAATGGAAAGCCAGATGATGATGCGTCATCACAGAGGCTTCCTCGAATAAGAAAAGGAGCAAAGCTATGAATCTGATACTTTTAGGCGCTCCCGGTGCCGGCAAGGGCACACAGGCAGAGGTCATCTGCAAAGAGCTCGGGATCCCCACGATCTCGACCGGTAATATGCTCCGTGCAGCTGTTAAGGCAGGCACAGAGTACGGCCTTAAGGCTAAGGCCGCTATGGACGCAGGAGACCTCGTTTCAGACGATATCGTTATCGGTATCCTCAAGGACAGGATAAATGAGCCCGACGCACAGAACGGCTTTATCCTCGACGGTTTCCCGAGAACAGTTCCTCAGGCCGAGGCTCTCGACGCTATGGGCGTCAAGATCGACAAGGTCGTTGAGATCTTCGTTCCCGACGAGACCATCAAGCAGAGGCTCAGCGGCAGAAGAGTCTGCCTCGACTGCGGCGCTACCTACCACGTTGATTTCAAACCCAGCAAGGTAGAGGGCGTTTGCGATGCCTGCGGCCACGAGCTCGTTATCCGCAAGGACGACCAGCCCGAAACAGTTCTTTCAAGACTCAAGACCTACCACGAGCAGACAGCTCCCCTCAAGGATTACTATGAGGCTCAGGGCAAACTCGTAACGGTAGTGGGCCAGGATAGTGTGGAGCAGACTTCCGCACTGACCCTCGCAGCCATCAAGGGCTGATAGAAAGAAGCTTTGGCATGATCAGTATCAAATCAAATAAAGAGATCGAAAAGCTCAGAAGGGCAGGAGAGATCACTGCCGGTGCCCTTGCGGCAGCCGGCGAGGCTCTTCACCCCGGGATGACTACAAAGGAGCTGGATAAGGTCGTTGAAAGATATTTCCTTTCACACGGCGCAAAACCAGGCTTCAAGGGTTATCAGGGATTTCCCGCAGCAGCCTGCATCTCCGTGAACGACGAGGTCATACACGGTATCCCCGGACCTCGGAAGATCATGGAGGGAGATATAGTTTCGGTGGATACCGGAGCTTATATCGACGGCTACTACGGCGATGCCTGCAAGACCTTTCCCTGCGGAAAGATCGCTCCCGAAGTTCAGAAGCTGCTGGATTCCACCGAAGAGAGCCTTATGATGGCTGTCGAAATGGTGAAGCCGGGAGTGAGAGTGGGCGACCTGGGAGCCGCTATACAAAAGTATAACGAGGACAGAGGCTTTTCGGTAGTAAGAGAGTTCGTCGGACACGGTCTCGGAAGAGATATGCACGAGGAACCCGAGATACCTAATTTCGGCACCGCCGGAAGAGGGGTAAAGCTTCAGGCAGGTATGGTGATCTGCATCGAGCCGATGATAAATATGGGCTCGGCAGCCATACGCATAATGCCTGACGGCTGGACTGTGAAAACACAGGACGGCAAATGGTCGGCTCACTTCGAGCACGCAGTAGCCGTGACTCAGACAGGCTGTGTGATACTCAGCAAACTGTGATGAGTAAGGGCTGTGCAGAAATAGAAGTCGGCTCTGTGGTGAGAGCGACGGCAGGCCGTGAAAAAGACCGCAACTTCGTTGCTGTGGCGGTAGACGGCGGCTATGCGTTCATATCCGACGGCAAGGAGCGAAAGCTCGAAAGCCCGAAGAAAAAGAATGTAAAGCACATTTCACCTGTCGGAGAAAAGCTCGATATGCAGGGACTGACCAACAAAAAGCTGAGAAGGCTTTTGTGCGGGCTCTCGACCCGGAGCAAGCACGAGGCAGCCGCCGTAATTATCAACGGGGCGGAAGGGAATGGTGATTGATTTGTCAAAGGAAGATGTTATCGAGCTCGAAGGAACAGTAGTCGAGGCACTGCCCGGCGCAAAGTTCAATGTAGAGCTTCCTAACGGTCATATGATACTTGCTCATGTTTCGGGCAAGCTGCGTATGAATTACATTCGTATCGTGCCCGGCGATAAGGTAACGGTGGAGATGTCACCTTATGACCTGAACAAGGGTAGAATCACTTGGAGAGCAAAGTAAGCTTTCCGTCATAAGCGGCGAGAGATCGCCTTGTTAAACTTAAAGGAGGTATTTCAATGAAAGTAAGACCTTCAGTTAAGCCGATCTGCGAAAAGTGCAAGGTTATCAAGAGAAAAGGCAAGATCATGGTTATCTGCCAGAACCCCAAGCACAAGCAGCGTCAGGGTTAATAAACCAATTATGGAGGTGCAGCTATAATGGCTCGTATTGCTGGTATAGACCTGCCAAAGGATAAAAGAGTTGAGATCGGTCTCACTTATATCTACGGCATCGGTCAGAAAACATCTGCTAAGATCCTCGCAGCAACAGGCGTTGATCCCGATATCAGGGTCAAGGATCTGTCTGAGGACGATGTAGCAAAATTACGTGAATATATCGATCATAACCTGACCGTTGAGGGCGACCTGAGAAGAAATGTTGCTCTTAACATCAAGAGACTTGTTGAAATAGGCTGTTACAGAGGCGTTCGTCACAGAAGAGGCCTGCCCGTAAGAGGACAGAGGACCAAGACAAACGCAAGAACCCGCAAGGGACCTGTAAAGACTATCGCAAACAAGAAGAAGTAAGGAGGGTGTGAAGAATGGCTCAGCCTAAGAAGAGAACGACGATCCGTCGTCGCCGCGAAAGAAAAAATATTGAGCAGGGACAGGTTCATATCCAGTCGACCTTCAATAACACGATAGTTACTATCACCGATATGCAGGGCAACGCTATTTCCTGGGCTTCCGCAGGCGGACTTGGCTTCAGAGGCTCCAAGAAGAGCACTCCGTTTGCCGCTCAGACCGCTGCAGAAACAGCTGCAAGAGCTGCTAAGGAGCATGGCCTCAAGACCGTTGAAGTATTCGTTAAGGGACCCGGTGCAGGAAGAGAAGCTGCTATCCGTGCTCTGCAGAGCGAGGACCTCGAGGTAAGACTTATCAAAGACGTTACCCCGATCCCCCACAACGGCTGCCGTCCTCCGAAGAGAAGACGTGTATGATCATCTGTATATCATAAACAAAAGATCCATTTGAGTTTTGAAAGTTTACTCAAAGTCGGGTAAGTAAAAAGGCTAAGACCCGATACCTAATTAGAAAACGGAGGTTTAACCAAAATGGCAGTAAGCAGAGAACCTATTTTAAAGAAGTGCAGAGCACTCGGCATCAGCCCCGCAGTAATGGGCGTGAACGCTAACGTTACCGCAGAGAACAAGGGCAAGATCGCCGACGATGCTAAGAAGAAGAATATCGACAGAAGGAAGCTCACCATCGACAGCAAGGTCGATTACAGAGATCCTAATGCCGGCAAGAGAAGAAAGGTTTCCGAGTATGGCCTTCAGCTGAAGGAAAAGCAGAAGCTGAAGTTCATCTACGGCGTTCTCGAAAAGCAGTTCTATCACTACTTCGAGATCGCTCAGAAGATGGAAGGCCAGGCAGGTACTAACCTTATCACTCTCCTTGAGAGCAGACTTGACAACGTAGTTTACAGAATGGGTCTTGCATCCACAAGAAGAGAGGCTCGTCAGCTCGTCGTTCACGGCCACTATGACGTAAACGGCAAGAGAGTTGATATCCCCTCCTACAGAGTTAAGGAAGGCGACGTTATCTCCCTGAGAGAGAACAGCAAGAAGAGCGAAAAATTCAAGCAGATAGCCGAGACCACCGCAGGAAGACTTACTCCTACATGGCTCGAAGTTAACAGCAATGAGCAGAGCGCTAAGGTAGTTCGTATGCCCGCTAAGGAGGATCTTGATTACGAGATCGAAGAGCACCTTATCGTCGAGCTGTACTCCAAGTAATAGCTTTGGGGAACTTGAAAACTGCA
>CAMVOF010000203.1:0-4233 GCA_947169055.1 uncultured Clostridia bacterium | reverse complement strand
GGCAAGCAGATGATGTGCAGAGGCGTTAGCCGTGGGTCGTGCGGTGTTGCCTTAAGTAAAAGCCGCCGCGGGCACCATTTCATTTTTGATCTTTGTCTAACTCAAAAGAGCAGGAACTGTTGTCCTGCTCTTTTGTACGAAAAGATTTATTCATCTATCCACTCGTTCCCGGGAAGCTCGCCAAGCAGCAGCTCCCTGACCTTTGCCTGTCCGCAGCCGGGTGATCCGGTTATGTCAGATGACCGAGTTGAGCCAAGCTGCGAATCCGACGCAAGCTCCTATAAATGTAAACTTATTTTTCACTTCCTCTCTGTATAGTCTTTGTCTATCGTCTGTTATTAAAGTACGAAAACTAAAACTTCGCTTACCAGAAAAACTCCGCCTGCTATGCAGATCCATGTAATCATTGTTCTTTCCTCCTTTCAGTTTTGCTTTGCATTTATGGTCTGTTATTTAATGATTTGACTTCGTTTGTTATTGTCGGGAACTTTTCCCTGCGGAGCTCCTGCCCCCTCGGGTTTTCCCTTTCTGTGATTATATAATACCATACCCGGTATTACAACAGTCTTACAAAAAACAGAGGTTTTAAAAAAAACTTGAAAAAATTTTTCGCGCAATATAAATCGCCCGCATTTTAAGATCAATTCTTTACGCTGTCAGCATGCTTGTAAAGACGCTCTTTCAGCCGCTTTGCGATGACCTGGCGCTTGCTCAAGCCTCTGCCTATCGGCAGGATCTTTCCCTGCTGATGATGGTCGGTGGTATCAAGGTCGAGAAGCTCCCCTGTCTGCTTGTAAAGCTCGTACAGTTCGTTGGTGATCAGGCCTTCGGGCTTTGCAGTCTTGATTATATCAAGTACCTGCTGATGAGTGAGACGCATACCGTCTTCAGTCTGATATATGTTGTCATCCCAAACGTCGGCGGTGCAGTGGATGCCGAGTCTTTCCAGAAGGTCTTCGACGATTTTCAGTTCGCTGTCGTTGTAAGGATTTTCTATTACATCTATCCACGTCTCTTCAAGATCAAGGTTTTCGATCGCTGCGTCCTTGATCTCCAGGTTCTCATCATATTCAGCCGAAGCCGTAACTGATGCTAATGTTGTCATCATCATTACTGCTGCGCCTATTGCTGCCATTTTCTTAGTGATGTTTTTCATAGTGATCTTCTCCTTTTGTTATGTTTTCGGGTTGTTTCCCTTGCTGTGATTTAAGTATATCACAGCGACTCTTACAACATTCTTACAGATCTCCAAAAAATATTTATTTTTTAAAAAAAGAGCTTTTGCAGCTGCCCTTCCCTGCTTACTGCCTTACTGCGCCGTTCCGATGTCGTTGCTGTGAATCTTCTTTCTCGATCATATTGGTGAGGATATTCGCTGTCTCCGCATCAGCCGATGTGCGGCGCAGTCTGCGGATCTTTATCATCTGTTAAAAAAACACAAGACTGTATAATGAAAAAATCAGACCGCCCTTTCAGACGGTCTGATCGAAATGCTTGGTTATTTACTTTTTCTTTCTGGCTGCTATAACAGCGGCGGCTGCCAGAGCAAATGCGCCCATTCCTGCGGCTGCGCCTGTTGCAGGGTTCGCAGTGGGATCGCTGTCGGTATTGCTCGGCTTGCTGTCCTTGGAGTCGTCCCCGGAGCTTGTATCTTCGGGTACCGAGCTGTCCCCGGGAGTGCTGCTCTCGTCCTCTGAGTGGGGTACAGAGCGTGTCTCGGTCTCGCCGCAGACCTTGCATATACGGGTCTCTTCTCCGTCCTCGGTATCGGTGGGCTCTTTGGTAAGCTCCCACTTGCCCCAGTCGTGACCCTTTGCCGGGATGACGGTATCTTCGAGCAGCTCTTTGCCTTCCTCGTCGGCATAGGCAGCACCGCTCCGGCGGTCGAGCCAGTAGGCAACATTTCCGCTCTCGGTACAGGTGGGCTCTTTAGCCTCGATGTATTCAAGTGAAACGGGCTCACCGAATGCCTTGATGCAGAAATTGTCCATACTGTAGAAATCATTTATCGGCCTGTCTATATAACCCATCATTTCATACATTTCCCCCATATCGCGGTTGAGATATTTGTTAAGCTCGCTGGTCAACGGTGATGTCATATCCAGCCAGCCGTCAACTGACGCCTCCTCCTTATCGGTTACGCCCTCCAGCTTCCAGAAGCTCTCGCCTTCGTTTATGATCGCCTCGCCGTAAACGGGAGCAATGGGTATCCTCCGCTTAACCAGGGTCTCCTGTGCGCTCACCATATATGATGTGCTGCCGTCATCAAAGGTGATAGACTTTTGGACGGCTATGCCTATGCGGTCTCCCTTTTTAAGATAGAGAGGATAGTCAAGCTCGGTGCGGTGATAGCCCTCGGAGTCAAAGTGTCGGGAAACGGATTCCAGCAGCTCGCCGTCATCGGGTTTTTCCGCCCCCTCACGGAGCTTATATATTTCAAAGGTCACATCATAGCCTGTAAACGGAGCGTCTTCTTCCATTCTGATCCGTGCTGCGACCTCGTCTATACGCATATCCTTATCAAGCTCGAATATATTTGCCTCCCACATGGGGCTCTCGTCTATATGTCTCCACTCGGTGATTGAAGCGGGGATATAATCGAGCTGAAGTGCATTCGCCTGGTCGTTGTTGCTGCGGATATCGAAATCAAAGCTTTCGGGCGAGCCTATACCCGGATCATAATACGACAGGTAGAAATAACCCGTATGCAGACCGTTTTCATCAACTATGCCCCAATCGGCTTCGTTGGCATCCTTTGTCACGCCGTCCGGTCCTGTGAGACCGTCTTTAACTGCATCGGTCTCGGAACCCCAGCTGTTTTTGACTATCCATGCGCCGTCCTTCGGGGGAGTTGTTATAGCGATAGCATCTTCTTCGGAATAAGGTCTTCCCCTCGAGTCTAACAGAGGATCGCCGTCACTGTCGGTGGTATGAGCAAAGTTCGAGGCAGGATAGCTGTCATCCCAGCCCACGATGCAGACACCGTGAGGAGAGTTCGACATAGAAGAGGTGGTGTAAAGCGACCAGGTCTCTTTGTTCAGACCATCGGAATTCATACTTATCTGCACCGTTATCCCACGCCCTGCAAGAAGCTCCTGCTTTACCTGGTCAATACTGCCTTGATATAAAGTCTTATTACCAACGGTGCATATTGCCTCTCCGTTATATTTCAAAGAATAATCCGTCCGGTTACCGGTATTCTTGCGGCACCAGTAGGTGATGATATTGTTGTCAGTAAGAGTATACTGCATTTCCCGGAGCTTGCCGGAGCCGGGAGTATCCGGATCGGTTATCGACCAGTCATCCAAAGGACTGTAGGCATCGTTCCGGCTGTACTGCTCAAGACGGTATTCATAATTGTCCTCGGCCATTTCTCTCAGTTCTTCATCATCGTAGTACCGATAAGTCTCTTTATAGGCAGCTGCTTTCAGCTTGATATATTCCTCCTTATTGGCAAGCAGATCCTCATATGCGAGCTTGCTCTGCGCACCGTGATAGGGGTACAGCGACTCGTCCACGGGCCCGATGCCCTGAGCAAAGAGCGTAGCGGCGCTTTCCTCAGTTGCGCCGAAGTTGTATCTGTGGTTCTTACCTGCATCAAGGTTATAGATATAAAGTCCCTCGCCGGCCTGTGAGGCACTTATTTCCTCTGTCACAGGCTGTGTAAAATACCATGTAAGATGCCTCTCGGACAGGTCAAGACCTGTTTCTTCATAGGTCTTGCCCATTTTGCTGAGGATAGAGGTCTCAGCTGCCGATATAGCCGAGAACGCCCAGCAGGTACCGAAAGGCTCCTGCTGCTTGACCGGTGTTACAACTCCCCTGTCCCTCAGGTCAAAGGTCGAGGGCAGTGCATCTTCGCTGTCCGCCGCGGCGGCTGGCAGACAGATCTGCGCCGCCAGCGCCAGAGCCAGCAGAGCAGAGGTAATGATCCTTGCTGTTTTCTTCATTTCTATCACTCCGTTTTTCTTTTTGAGGGAGAAAGTCATGTTCTCCTGAGCACCGGTGGACTTGTTTTAGAGAGGATACGCTCTTCGGGGATGTTTATAAATTTGATATTACCATATCAGCTGTAAAAAGTCAATAGTCAAGCCGTTATCTTTCAAAGCAGATCATCGAGGGCACAGCAGAGTACGTCAGCATCCCTGACGGCGGGTTGGCGCTTGATGTCGGCTGCGGAAGCGGAGCCCTCGCTATTGCCTGCGCCAAGAGAAATCCCAATGCAAAGATAGT
>CAMVOF010000202.1:0-4259 GCA_947169055.1 uncultured Clostridia bacterium | reverse complement strand
AAACAAGCCCGAACGATACACTCCGTACAAGCCTCTCCCAACGGCTGCACCGCGACCTCATCCGCAAAGGCTCCTGCCTCCCTTAGAGGGAGGCCTGGCAAAGCCATGCCAAGCGCTCGATTAAAAGCTGGTGGGTGAATTAAAAAAGGCAAAATTAACAAAAGTTGAGGGGGGTTTTTGTAGATAAAAATAATAGAAATATAGAGGGAGGAGTGTTATAATTATTATGTATGAGACTGTGCCGACAGCGGCAAATGCTTTTTTTAGGAGGATGAATATATGTTCTGTCCGAAATGCGGTGTTGAGATACTTGAGCTTCTGAACTTCTGCGAGTCTTGCGGTACAAGGCTGCCTGCGCCTGCAGCTGCACCTGTGCCTCCGCCAAGGCCGACAGGACCGATGCCTCCGCAGCCTGTAGCCATGCCCGGCACCACTGTGCCTATGGGAATGCCTGCGCCTGCTCCGGCACGCACTCCGGCAGTTAGTACAGGCACTGTCTATGCAGGATCGCCCACTCCCCCTCCGGCTTATGTTCCGCCTGCACCGGCAGCACCGGCTTACAGAGCTCCGGCGCCTATTCCGGCACCGACACCTGCTCCTGCGCCTGCAGCGGCTCCGACTCCGGCTCCTGCTCCTGTTGAGAGACCGAACCCCACCAGCGGCAAGCTCACTTTCAGCAAGCAGTTTGAGAACATGAAGGAAGTCAGCGACCGCGTAAGCACCGACAGACCTTCTCCCCCGAACCTGCATTTCAGCGCGGGCTTCGGCTTTGACGACGAGAAGGAGGAAGCTCCGGCAGAAGAAGCTCCGGTTGAAGAAGTTAAGGCAGAGGAAGCACCGGCAGAGGAAGTTAAAGCTGAGGAAACTCCTGCGGAAGAAGCTCCTGATGACTGCGCCGTGCTCAAGGACAATTCCTGCGCAGCTGTACCCGGCGCCGACGGCATAGTGAACAATATAAAAAATTTCACCTAAACGGCTGAATACCAAGCGGCATTTCCGGCAAAGGTCCGGGTGCCGCTTTTTTTGCGGGGCTTATTGTATATTTTCGGAAAAAATTTTTGCGAAAACGTTTTTGCAGCTTGCATAATCCTGCTTATAATGATACAATTATAATAGCGCGAAAAACGCAACCTCTACAAAAAAGGAGAAACCGAAATGCCAGTTAGCTATAACGAGAAAGCCAGGATGTTCAGGCTCCGTGCCGGGAACACCGATTATGTTTTGAAGATAGCACCGGGGGGAGATTATCTTGCCCATGTTTATTACGGAGCTTCCGTGCCGGACGAGGACCTTACATATCTGCTGAGGCTGGACGAGAACCCCTTCACGCCTGAGACAAACGACCGCGACCGCGCAGTTTATATGGACACGCTGCCCTTTGAGTACCCCTGCTACGGCATCGGAGATTACCGCGAGCCTGCCTTTATGATCTCGGCGGCTGACGGCACTTCGACCTGTGACTTGAGATACAAGTCCCACAGGATATTTGACGGCAAGCCGGAGCTTGAAGGCCTGCCTGCGACCTTTGCCACAGAGGAAAGCCCCTGCGAGACTCTTGAGATAACGATGACCGACGAGGCTGCCGGACTTGAAGCTGTTCTCGTTTATACGGCTTTTGAAAAGCTGGATGTTATAACTCGCTCGGTGAGGGTGAAGAACATCAGCGACAAACCCTGCTCTCTTACAAGGGTGTATTCGGCCTGCATTGACTTCGACACCGACGGCTTTGATATGATAACGCTGAACGGCTCCTGGGCAAGAGAAAGAGCGGTGGAGAGATGCCGCCTGCACCACGGCAAGCAGTCCATAGATTCCATGAGAGGCGAGAGCTCCCACCAGAACAACCCATTCACAGCTCTCTGCGAGCACAAGGCCGACGAGGATTCCGGCGAGGTCTTCGGCTTCAACTTTGTATATTCCGGCAACTTCATCTCACAGGCTGAGGTGACACAGCACAAGAAGACCCGGTTCGTAATGGGAATAAACAGCACCGATTTTTCGTGGCTGCTGGAGCCCGGCGATACTTTCACAGCACCCGAGGTAGTTATGGTGCACTCGGTGAAGGGCATCGGAGAGATGAGCAGGACATTCCACGACCTGTACAGGCAGAACCTTATCCGCGGAGAATACAAGGACAAGCGCAGGCCTATACTCATAAACAACTGGGAAGCTACATATTTTGATTTCAGCACCGAGAAGCTGATAGATATTGCAAAAGAGGCTTCAAAGCTGGGCATCGAGATGCTGGTCATGGACGACGGCTGGTTCGGACACCGGGACAGCGACAACTCCTCCCTGGGCGACTGGTTCGTGAACGAGAAGAAGCTCAAAGGCGGGCTGAAATATCTCGTTGACGAAGTGAACAAGCTGGGGATGAAATTCGGGATATGGTTCGAGCCGGAGATGATAAGCCCGGACTCCGAGCTTTACAGGGCACATCCCGACTGGGCGATACAGATAAAGGGCAGACCGCTGACCCTCTGCCGCGAGCAGTATGTGCTGGATTACTCGAGGAAAGAAGTCCGCGACTATGTTTACTCGATGATGAAAAAGATCCTCGACAGCGCGAACATCGAATACATAAAATGGGATATGAACAGGCAGCTGACGGAAGTCGGCTCCGCTTCCCTG
The DNA here is from genome assembly GCA_947169055.1 of uncultured Clostridia bacterium. Taxonomy (GTDB): domain Bacteria; phylum Bacillota; class Clostridia; order Oscillospirales; family Ruminococcaceae; genus FB2012. The sequence continues at coordinate 1,628 of CAMVOF010000202.1, read as the reverse complement.
CCCCGTGAAAGGCAGAAAGAGCTCTGGCACCGCTATGTGCTGGGAGTTTATGAGCTGATGGGCAGGCTGACGGCGGACTATCCCCACATCCTGCTTGAGAACTGCTCCGGCGGAGGAGCAAGGTTCGACCCCGGAATGCTCTACTACTCGCCGCAGATATGGTGCTCGGACGACACCGACGCCATCGAAAGGCTGAAGATACAGTACGGCACTTCCATGTGCTATCCCTGCTCGGCAATGGGAGCTCACGTTTCGGACTGCCCGAACCACACCGTTGGCAGGAGCACTCCCTTTACGACCAGAGGACACGTTGCCATGGTGGGCACCTTCGGCTACGAGCTTGACGTCACCCGCATCCCCCAGGAGGACAGAGACGCTATCCCCGGGCAGATCGCGGAGTTCAACAAGTACAATTCACTTGTCCGCACAGGCGACCACTACCGCATCGGAAATATGTTCGAGGACAACACCTTCGATGCCTGGGAGTTCGTTGCAAAAGACAAGAGCGAAGCGCTGTTTGAGTTCGTGCAGGTCCTTGGAAGGCCCAACGAACGCAGCAGGCGAATAAAACTTAAAGGGCTGGATCCCGACGCTTACTATTACAGAGAAGACAAGCCTGAGGAGAAGTTCTCGGGTGCTGCACTTATGAACTGCGGAATAAACATCGGCGGCTTATGGGGCGATTACAGATCGGTGATAATCCATTTCATCAAAGAGGAGGGACACATATGAACAAGAATATCAGCGTGTGCGGAGCAGACTGCGGAGCCTGCAGCTTTATGAAGGACAAGACCTGCAAGGGCTGCAATGCAAGTGAGGGGAAAGTGTTTCATTGTCCCGAGGGACAGGAATGTGCGATCTATAACTGCTGTGTGAACGAAAATTACTACGACAGCTGCATAGACTGCGCCGACATCCCCTGCAAGCTCTGGCGGAAGACCCGCGATCCGAGGCTTTCGGACGACGAGTTTGAAGCAAGCATCGACGAAAGGATCGAGAGGCTCGAGCAGATGTGCTGAGGCTTGGGAAGGATAAAGTTTAATGAGAGAGATAAACGTTAAAGAGATCGAGAATGCGGTCTGCGAGCTTTGCATCAAGGCGAATCTCAGGCTGCCGGAGGATATGGAAAGCTGCATCCGCTGCGGTGCCGAGACTGAGGCTTCGCCTGTGGGGCAGGCTGTGTTCGGGACGATCATCGAGAACATCCGCGTTGCGAAGGACGAGAACATCCCTATCTGCCAGGACTGCGGAATGGCTGTTGATTTCATCGACATCGGACAGGAGGTCGAATTTGTGGGAGGTTCCATGTGCGAGGGTATTGACAGCGGAGTCTCGAGAGGCTACACCGAAGGCAGGCTTCGCTGCTCGGTAGTGGGCGATCCTCTTGAGAGAGTGAACACCGGCGACAACACGCCGGCAGTTGTCCACACAAGGATAGTTGAGGGCGAAGGCGTTCACATTATGGTATCGCCCAAGGGCTTCGGCTCGGAGAATATGTCGCAGCTGAAAATGATGACACCCTCCGTGACGGTGGACGAGATCGTGGACTGGGTGGTCGGCGTTGTGGCTTCGGGAGGCGCCAATCCCTGTCCGCCCATAGTTATCGGAGTGGGCATAGGCGGAGATTT
>CAMVOF010000201.1:0-4332 GCA_947169055.1 uncultured Clostridia bacterium | reverse complement strand
CTCGTTCATAAGGCACCGTTGGTTTTTAGTCATAAGGCATTCCTCCGTTCAGATCATATCAGCATACCCCGCTTATGCTCTTCAGCAGTTCCATGATCTCGCGGTTATACGGAGCTGCATTCAGCAGTTTTTCGGAGACGATCGGATCACCCCCGCAACCGTTTTTATAGTATCTGATGATATCGTGGATCAGCGTTTCGGTATCGCAGTTCAGAATGTCCGTGATCTCCTTCGTAAACTCCGACTCGTCTTTTGGCGGAAGAAACAGCGGAGCATCCGAGTGCAGCAGGTTCGGGTATTTTTCCTCGATCAGCATAAGGATATCAAATTCTTTTTTGGCTACTTCCGGGTCGTCGTGAACAAGATAGACACAGCCTGTTTCAGTTTCAAGATCGACCGTTTCGCGGATGCTGTCGGTTTTCCCGGCGTTCTCCACCCAACCGGAATAATAGCTTTTCATATTGAGAAGAATAGGGATGATGCCCGACGAAGAAATAGCTCTGTCGCTGTCGGAATAAAAGTCCTTTACATATCCTTTCCTCATCGGACGGTACGGCTTTTTCAGAAATTCTTTATGATGCTCGATATCAAGCATACAATCCAGTGCCACATCGGTTTCGTGATATCCAAAGACTTTATCGAGAAAACCCGCAGGAGCGCTCCCTCCCATTACCCGACAGTTTGCCTCAATAAGCACAGGGCCTTTTTCATCGACCATATACTCTCCGTGAACAGGACCGTCGGTGATGCCGAGGGCCGTTACCGCACGGAAGGCGTACTCAACAAGTTCGGTCTCCTTGCTGCTGAGTTCCGTGACCGATTCCAGACCCCTGTATATGATCGACCCCGAAGGCATTTGTTTTTTATGATAGCGGAAAACTGAGGTCAAAGCCGGTATGCCCTTTCGGCTGATGGTGTTCACGATATACTCTTCGCCGAAAATACGCTCCTGCACCAACAGCCGGTTTTCCGTTTCGCCGAACATATTCTCAGCGGTCTGTTCCTGCCGGAAAGCTGTTAGCAGCTCCTCTTTGCCTTTGACCAGATGAACGCCCACAGAGGCTACACCGTGAACGTGTTTGAGCACAGCATCTTCTATCCCGGTTTCCTCGAGGAACGAAAGACAGTCCTCCGGGGAGGACACTTCCTGTCCGCGTATGTATCTGAGTCCCGCTTCTTTCAGTGCCCGCTGCATAACGCTTTTCTGCGTCATCTTCGGGAGGCTTGAGGCTGGGTTCCCTGTGAGCCCAAGATCGTTTGCAAGGCGGGTGCCTGCGATAACTCCTTCCTCCCCGCCCACAAGCACAAGCAAAGGGTCAAGGGCGCGGATCTCCCTCAAAGTCACCGAATAATCGGGGTCTTCTTTTATTATCGTTATGGGATACCTGATCCTTGCATACTTGATCTTCCGCTCCTCGTCCATAAGCCTTCTGGCATAGCCCTCGGGGATATATGCTTCGAGTATGACCGGCTCAAAACCTCTTTGCCTTATATCCTCAAGAAAGTTGAAAGCGGTGGACATCGGTTCTGCGACTACTATCTTTCTTTTCATTGTTTCTTCGCCCCTATCGTAAGGCTTGTTGAATTCAAGCCGAAAATGTATTCGTGTCTGATGCTGAACAATCTTGTAAGGAGCATTTCATTCGGTGAAAGCTCGCCGTCTGTCTTAATTGGGTAAAAGGGCTCTCCCGCGCTTCGGCAGGTGAGGATATATTCGCTGCCGTTGGTGCTGATAAGAAGATCAACTGCGGTATCGGCTCCGCAGTGATCGGTGATGTACAGTCCTATTTCCTCGGCGGCAAGACACAGTTTATCGCAGATATACTGATCTGAAACGCTGTCGGCAAGGCTTTGGCTTATCCGCTCACCGATCTCCGACGGGCTTTCAAGGGAATCAAAGGAATAACTGCAAATGTTTTTCAGCGGATACTGTTCATCCAGAAGCAGCACCGGGGAGTATCTGCCGTTAGACTTTCTCACGATACGGTGGTTTACAACGGCTATAAGGCAGAGTATCAGGAGCATACTTACGGGGAATGCTGCTATCAGTCCGTAACCGCCGAAAAGAAGATACAGCACGCCCCCTATAACCGGAATGGAAACTGTCTTATCAAGTATGCCGAGGGCAGCGGCATATATGCTTCTGTCCAGAGTGTTGTAGATGTCCCTGAGCACAAGGAGAATGCTTCGCATGGGATAATACAGGACGTAAATACGGATAAGTTTACCGATCAGATCAAGCGCATCCGCTTCGCGGATGTTGAACACCGCAGCAACGCCGCTCGGAAAGACAGCAAAGATAATCGACAGAACAGAGCAGACAGTCACGATGATAACAGTGACCAGCTTACACAAACTGCGTATCCCGTAATAGTCTCCTTCTCCTTTGAGCATAGCTGCGAAGGATGCGTTGTTGTCAACGATGCCCGTAAGTGCTATGGAGATGACAGAGTCCAGCTGAGCAAACAGGGACATTGCCACAACACCGTTCAAGCCGAAAGCCAGGTTCATAAAAAAATTGCAGAAAACTGTCGTTACGAGGTAGCCCGCCTGTACGCTGCCGGAGGGCAGTCCTTTTTTCAGTATCTCCTTCACGGACTGTCCTATCTTCCGAACCCTGCATAGTTTCAATGCTATCTTACCGAAGCGGAAAACAAAGAGCATAGCCGTAAAAACAGCGATATACGAAACAAGCGTAGCCATCGCCGCGCCTTCGCAGTCCATACCCATTCCGCCGATAAAGACAATATCAAGGATGATGTTCAGCACATTTGCCGCGACCACAAAAACCATAGAAAGGAAGGGCTTTCCGACAACGGGAAGAAAATATGTTATGTGCATAAGAAGAATGCCCACCGGGACAAAAAAGCTCAGCACGCGGGTATATACATCAAACTGCGCTTTCAGTTCATCCGGGCAGCCGAAAAGACCTCCGAGGAAGGGATGAAAGATCATAAGAAGCGCAAACACCAGTATCCCTGACAGCAAAGCCAGGACGGCAGATACGGAAAAATAATTATCGGAGCTCTGCTTATCCTTCTTTCCGAGACACTCTGCAAACAAGAGCGAACCGCCGATGCCCGTTACCGTGTAGATCAGGGAGACCGCAAAAACGATGGGCGTTCCGAGATTTATCACGGCGAAAGCATCGGAGCCCAGCAGGTGCGAGACCACCATACTGTCTGCGAATTCGCTCAAAGATATCCCCACAGCGGAAAGCATCGCGGGTATCATATACTGCATATATTTTTTGCTCAGAACAGAGCCTGTCCTTTTGTTTTTTACATCCTTCGTATCCATATCCGTGCCCCCCTGCCGCAAGCACAGCAGTGCCTTTTTTATACTGTTATTTTACCATAAGATAGCAAGCACGTCAACACTTCTGCTGTATTAAGGTGTTTCAGTGGTGAAAGGTTTTTGTGTGCGAAGATGATCAAAAGGGTGTATGTGTACCCATATTTTCAGCTGTGTAAAAAGTCGATCAAAGCCCGTTCAGATACCGGGGCAGGGGTTGAAAAAAGTCTGTCCTGCTCAGGTTCAATGCCCTTTTCACTTATGGGAAACTCTGACTTCTTTCCGGTGTCCCAGACTCCGCTGACATTGTCGCCGAGAGCTGTCCGCGCGACGAATCAAAGCTGCCTTAAAAAAACGGCTGGGCTCTCTTAGTCGCTTTGCATAAGTTTTTCCACAAAAGTTTGTCTAACATTTCGTGGACGATCCGCTCTTGAAATTACGGGTCGCAGATGTTATAATATAGACAGACCGAAACATCGGAAAGGAGGGTCATTATGCTGGTTGAACGCTATAAATATATGAGGATACAGGGCAAGGCTCTGGCAAGGAACACCATGTTCGCAAAGGGAGTGTTCAGTTTATGCTGGCAGATGATACAGCAGGACGATATGGAGGAAGAGGATAAGGACCTCTTCAAGGAGATCGACAGCTGGTTTGCCGAGAACCTGCCCTGGCCGCCTCCCTGCAAGCGTCAGGAGCCGGTGGTGTGCTGGTTCAAGACCGAGAACTCGGACGAGATGCTGAAAATGATCCGTCCCGCGCTGTGGCTGCTGGAAAAGTACAACCACCCCTATTATCTCGTTTACACAAATACTCCCGGGGAGATCGTCTATGAGGATCATTACCAGGTGGCGGCAAAGACCGACGGTTTTTTGCAGATCGACGAGGTCCAGCCTTCCTGGTCGCCGGACAACAGCACCGAAACAGAGGACGGCTCCTTATGATGCAGCGGTCGCGGTGAGGGGATTCCGACAAATAGCACCTTTAAGGCAATACCGCACAACCCCTGTGCGTCAGATACGCAGTCAATTTTTCCGT
>CAMVOF010000200.1:0-4346 GCA_947169055.1 uncultured Clostridia bacterium | reverse complement strand
ATCGTCCTCCATCCTGGCTGGGCTGTTGGGGGAGACCCTTTTGAAAAAGGGTCTCCCCCAACAGCCTACGCAGAAAGTAAGATAACCTATCATCTGCGGCAGTACACAGCAGGGAGTGGGTAAAAAGGAAAGCGCTGGTCCGTTGCGGAACAGCGCTTTATTATTTACATTTCTTTTCGTTTTGCTGAAAGGACTGCTGCGGCTATGGCTGCTGCGGCTATTGCTGCTGCCATAGGGAACTGACCTGTTGGGGGGTTCTGTCCTTTCTGCTCGCGGGGGTCGGGTTCGGGGCTGCTGCTGTCGGGGGTGCTGTCGGCAGGTTCGGGCTTAGGCTTGCCGTAGAATTCGGCAAAGGCTGCGCTCAGCACATCCGGGTCGTAGAGGTCGTCGTAATCGAGGACGATATCCGGCTCGATACCGCCGTCGATATCCTTCTTCGCCGCATTATAGATCATCGTCTTGGCCGAAAGTTCAAAAGGAACTCCGCAGGCTGTTGTGAACTCGATGACCTCTCCTGCTCCGCCATTGCTTTTCTCGCCGATAACAAGGATGCCTGCGTCCTTTGCAAGAGAAGCAAAAAGATTAGCGCAGGAGAAGGAATAGTCGCTTGTCATCACTCCGAAATTCAGGGTGAAATTCATATCCTTGTCCTTGCCGTCGAACTTCCTGTCCAGGTTCTTGTCGATGAGGAAACCCCTGGTCCTGAATTTGCCGGTCAGGGCTTCTTTCACATCGTAAGAGACCTCGCAGCGGTTTGTTATCAGGGACAGGATATACATAACTTCAACATCCGTGCCGCCGGGGTTCGTGGTAACGTCGATCACAAAGTTCTTTATCTCAGGGTCGTTTTCAGCTTCAACCATCTTTTTATAAAGGCTGCCTAAAACATCCTTCGGCATCTTTCCGCCGTCGTAATAATTCTTCCAAGCCGCATATTCAAAGAGGAAATCATTGAAAGTGAAGATCGCCGTTTCTCCGTTTTTGAAATATGCGTAGCAGTTTGAAGTCTCTACAGGAGGATTCTTTCTCCTTGCCTCTATTATTTTTTCGGAGATCTCATTTACGTGCTCGGCTCTGTCATTGATGTTGGGCAGCTTCGTCTTTTGGATAAATGCCTCTGTCTCTTCCGTTATCCTGTCCGCAAGCTCCGGGGGTATCTCGTCCTTGAGGAGAGTCAGGGGATTCATCGTTGTGTGTCCGCCGTCATACATATAGATCTCAAGCAGAGCCATCCCGACGAGAAAATCCGAGCAGTCAGGGGAGAGCAGAAGCTCCTTGATCCTCCGGGTGTCCTCGTTGGTGTCAAGCATGGCGTCAAAGCCCTTTTCCTTAAGCACGGAATCAAGCGGTATCCTTCCCGGGAAGGAGTAGAAGGTGTCGATGACAAAGCAAAGTTCGTTGTAGGTGAAGTCTATCATCTTTTCCGAGCGTTCTTCAGCAAGCAGGTTCTCGATGTGATCGCAGTTGCAGACGGAAAGTATCGAATAGCCGAACTCGGTGGAGTCAAAGAAATCGAGCTGTTGATCCACAAGCGCCGCTGACCTTACATCGTCCTGATAGATGTCGCAGAGGGTCTGCACAGGCAGCCAGATATCATTTTCGCTGCCCTCCATGTCGATGCCGTAGGGCGAAAGCTCGATAACCGTTACCGTCTCGTCTGTCGAAGCTGTTTCGATAGGCTTTGCAAACAGGTCGTCGAAGGTCTGTCCCGCAGTAAAGAATGTTACCGGATCGCTTGAGGAAATTGTGTCAAGAGCCGTATTGAAACGGGCTGTGATGCCGTTTGCCTCAACGGAATATACACCATCTCCCAAAGGCGTTATCTTCATCGTCTTGCCGGAGAAAAGCTTGTAGAAATCCGAGAGCTTTATATAAGGCATCTCGTTAAAGCCGTTGTAGTATCTGCAAGCTATGGTATCGGTGTCGGTGTGGGAATATTCGTGAACCGTTAAAGAATCTTCGGTATAGGCTGCATCCTGATCTTCGCCTGCACTTGCAAAAGCAGCTGCCGCTGTCGAAAGCATTATCGCCATACCTGCGGCACCGGCGATCATTCTCTTGAATTTCATTTGCAGCCCTCCTTTTATGATGATATTGCCGGCTTGATTCTGCCGGCATCTGCAAGACTAATTATACCATATCCCGACCTTCTTTTCAAGGCTTTTTTGCAAATCGGTGGGAATTTTCCAAAACTCACAGCAGATGAGGATTATTTTCATCAAAATGTGCCTAAAGCCTGCTTTTTCATTGACAACTTCTTCCTGATGTGTTATAATACATAAAATTGACCGTAAGTTCCGACAGTAAGGAGAGTTTGATATGTTTAGTAAAAAGATAGCAGCGTGCCTTATGGCTGCTTTGCTTTGCTGCGGCTGTTCCATAAACAACGCCGACAGCAAGTCCGATTCCGCAGATGTTTCCGCAGCAGCTGCCGACAGCGAGACCGTTTCCGAGGCGAATGCCGAGAACAACCCGGGAACTCAGCCTTCCGAGACCGACGACGTTGCCGCCGAGGCAGTTGAAGTCATCTTCGAGAACGGCGGAGCAACGCTGAAAACAGAGTCTGACGGCATAACCGCTGAAAACAACGTGGTGAAGATAACCGCAGCAGGAAAGTATTACTTCTCGGGAGAGCTGGAGGACGGACAGATACTCGTAGAGGCTGACAAGGAGAGCAAGGTGGATATCTACCTTGACGGCGTGAAGCTGGGCTCTTCTACCACGGCGCCGATCCGCGTTGAGTCCGCAGACGGCTGTACGATACACCTCGTGGAAGGCTCCACAAACGTCCTTTCCGATACCGCAGCCAATGCTTTTTCGGCCTGCATCTCCGCAAAGGACGACATCACCATAAAGGGCAAAGGCACCCTCTATGTTTACGGCAACGCCAAGCACGCGATCAAGTCCTCCAACGACGTGAAGGTAAAGAACGGCGTGCTGCTCATACAGGCAGTAAAGACCGGCATCTACGGCGAGGATAAAGTTCAGATCACCGGCGGAAACATCACATTTACCGCCTGCAAGGACGCTATCAAGGCGGTTGACGACGCAGATCCAAACACAGGTGTGGTAACTATCGAAGAGGCCGAGATCGACATCCAGAACGCACAGGGCAACGGCATCGAGGCCGCAGTCAGCGTCACAGTCACCTCCGGCAGCGTGAAGATACACTCCATAAAGCAGGCTGTGAACTGCAACACCCAGAACATCGCCGACGGCACGGTAACGGTTTACTGATAACAGCAAAAAAATAGCTTCCCGATCAACAGCAGACCGGGAAGCTTATTTTTATTGCCTGATATAGATTCCGTTCTCCTCGAGGTAATCCTCAAGGTCGAGCTTGTATTCAAAATCAGTGGGGTCGAAAGCTGCTTTCAGAGCTCTCTGTCCGATGTCTGTGCGGTAGTGTGCGTTCTCGAAGCTTATTTTCTTTACCGCTGCATAGCTGTGGTCGATAGCTTCTTTTAGGGTCTTGCCTCTTGCGGTAACGCCCAGCACTCTGCCGCCGTTTGTCAGGAATTTGCCCTCGGAGAGCTTCGTTCCTGCGTGGAATACCTCTGCGCCTTCAAGCTGTCCCTTTTCGTCAAGGCCGCTTATCTCAAGTCCCTTGGGATAGGAAAGGGGATAGCCTCCGCTTGCCATTACAACGCAGGCGCAGCTTCCGCTGTGCCATTCGATGTTGAGCTCAGAGAGCCTGTGCTCGTCGATGGCAAGCATGATCTCCAGCAGGTCTGTCTCCAGCATCGGAAGAACTACCTGTGTCTCGGGATCGCCGAAACGGCAGTTGTATTCGATGACCTTCGGTCCGTTGGGTGTCAGCATCAGCCCGAAATAGAGGCAGCCCTCAAAGGTCCTTCCCTCTGCGTTCATGGCCTCGACAGTCGGCAGGAAGATCTGCTTCATGCACTCCTCTGCGATCTCCGGGGTGTAGCAGGGGTTCGGAGCGATAGTGCCCATACCGCCTGTGTTCAGTCCCTGATCGTTGTCGTTTGCACGCTTGTGATCCATGGACGAAAGCATAGGCTTGACGCATTTGCCGTCGGTGAAGGCAAGGACGGAAACTTCCGGTCCCGTAAGATATTCTTCAACGACGATCCTTGTGCTGCTCTCGCCGAATTTCTTTCCGTCGATCATCTCGCGGATAGCGTCAACGGCTTCCTTCTCGTTCTGAGCGAGTATAACGCCTTTTCCAAGGGCAAGTCCGTCCGCTTTGATCACGATGGGAAGCGAAGCGCTTTTCAGGTAGTGAAGGGCGTCGTCCGCCTTGTCGAATCGCTCATAGCGCGCCGTGGGAATGCCGTGCCGCCTCATCAGCTCCTTTGAAAAGACCTTGGACGCCTCGATGA
>CAMVOF010000199.1:0-4407 GCA_947169055.1 uncultured Clostridia bacterium | reverse complement strand
GACATTGCAGATCGCAAGTATGCCCATAAGGCACACGTCTGCCTTTACGCGCGTATTTATGCGCGAGAGAATCTCCTCTTTTGCCTTATATGAAAAAGAAGGGTTTTCCAAGCTTATACCTCGTTTGTATTCTTCTCGGGGGTCGGTCAGTGCTTATCAATATCTCTGTGAGAGAGTCTGACTTTGTGTGTGCTGCCGTTCAAATGAGCGGCTACCTGCTCGGCAAAGGTCACGCTGCGGTGCTTGCCGCCTGTGCAGCCGAATGCGATGACCAGCTGCGATTTGCCCTCTTTCTCGTAGAGGGGGATAAGAAAATCTATGAGCCCGGTGAGCTTTCGCAGAAGCTCCTGGGCTTCTTCAAACTGCATCACATATTCCGAGACCTCGGGATTGAGGCCAGTCTTGTCCTTTAGCTCGGGGACATAGAAAGGATTAGGCAGACATCTTACGTCAAAGACGAGGTCGCCTTCCGCCATAGTGCCGTACTTGAAGCCGAAGGAACGGACGTCGATGTGCATTCTCTCCTGCTCCGGCGAGAGGAAGATAGAATACATTCTCTCTCTGAACTGAGATACGGATGTGGCCGATGTGTCTATGTAATAGTCCGCCTGGCTTTTTATGGAGAATAGTATGCCTCTCTCGACCTCGATAGCCTTGCGGATATTGCCGTGCATAGCCTCGTCGAGAGGGTGCTTGCGGCGGGTCTCCTTGTATCGTCTTATGATAGCGTCGTCCGAGGAATCGAGATAGAGTATTTTCAGATTCATCTGCTCGGTCTTCAGCTGAGAGATTATGCCGTCCAGCTTGATGAAGAAATCGCCCGTTCTTATATCTGCGACGAAAGCGACTTTTTCAAGCTTGCCGCCGGACTGGTTGCAGATCTCCGTGAATTTTGAGATAAGCTCGGGAGGCATATTATCTATGCAATAATAGCCGATATCCTCCAGCACGTCGATAGCCGTGGATTTACCTGAGCCGGACATACCTGTAACAATAAGAAACTGCATAAAATAACCTCCTCTTTTCAATGCACGATGCACAGTAATCGTGCATTATTATTCGCTGTACGGGATATAACGGACCTCGCATTCAAGGAGCGTGCCTGTCTTTTCATAGACCGTGTGCTTGATATGCTCGATAAGAGCAAGGATATCTTTGCCTGTGGCGTTGTCTTTGTTTATAACGAAACCGCAGTGCTTTTCGGAGACCTGAGCTCCTCCTACCGATGCGCCTCTGAGGCCGCTTTCTTCTATGAGCCTGCCTGCGAATTTCCCCACGGGACGCTTGAAAGTCGAGCCTGCGCTGGGGTATTCAAGGGGCTGCTTTTCTTTTCTTCTGCTGATAAGATCGTCCATAGCTGCTTTGATCTGCTCTTTGTCGCCTTTTTGCAGCTTGAAGACGGCGGATACAACTATACCGTTGTTATCCATAAAGCAGGAGTGCCTGTAGCCCAGGGACATATTTTCTGCCTCTACATCGAAGAGGCTGCCGTCGGGTGCAACAGCAGAAGCGCTTGCTATAACATCTCTTATCTCTCCGCCGTAGGCGCCGGCATTCATAAACACAGCACCTCCCACAGAGCCCGGGATGCCGTAGGCAAATTCAAGACCGGTAAGAGAGTTGTCAAGTGCCAGCTGGCACACGGCAGTGAGATTTGCGCCTGCTCCGGCTAAGATCGTATCCTCGCCTATAAGCTTTACTTCCGAAAGCTGACGTCCGATATGGAAGATCACGCCCTCAAAGCCGCGGTCGTCGAACAGGACGTTGGAACCCTTGCCGAGAACGAAATATCTGATGCTGTTCTCTTCGGCAAAGGAGCAGAGCTTTGAGAGAGCCTGCGCAGAAGAAATATCTATAAAGGCAGAACAGCGTCCGCCGACGCGGAAGGTGCAGTGCTCGGAAAGCAGAGCATTGAGATTCACAGCACAGCCTAAGCTTTCGGCGAGAGCACAAACAGCGCCTATATCCATAAGATCAAACCTTTCAAAATCAATTATCCGCTTATGCGTCCCAAGAGATCTCGGTGTCCTTCATATCCATTTCAAGTCCGAGATTGTTGAGCAGCTCCTTGGCGGCGTTGTAGCCCATTTTCTTCTGCCTGTTGTTCATCGCTGCTACCTCGAGGATGACAGCAAGGTTACGGCCGGGCTTGATCGGTATCGTCAGGCTGGGTATCTTTACGCCGAGGATCGTCGTATATTCGTTATCCACGCCCATTCTGTCGTATATCTTGTTGCTGTCCCAGGGCTCGAGCTGAACGATGAGGTCGATCTTCTCGGAGACCTTAACGGCACCCATACCGAAGAGGCGGCGTGTATTTATAATACCTATGCCGCGGAGCTCGAGAAAATGACGGATATTATCGGGAGAAGAACCCACAAGGGTAACGCTGGAGGTCTTTCTTATCTCCACTGCGTCATCGGCAACGAGGCGGTGTCCACGCTTAACGAGCTCGATAGCTGTCTCGCTCTTTCCTACACCGCTCTCTCCGACGATGAGAACGCCCTCACCGTATATCTCAATGAGAACGCCGTGTCTTGTGATACGGGGAGCAAGCTTGATGTTAAGGAAACCGATAAGTGCTGCGATAAAAGCTGTGGTGCTCTCCTGGGTCCTTGCTACCGGGACTTCGTATTTCTTGGCTATCTCCAGCATCTCGGGATAGAGCTCGTGTCCTCTCGCAACTATAAAAAGAGGTATCTTCGTTGCAAATAGCGCATCGATCTTTGCCCGTCTCTTTTCCTCGTCGAGAGAAGCAAGATAAGCAAACTCCATATTTCCGCAGATCTGGATACGTTCTGCGTTGAAATACTCGTAGAAGCCCATGAGCTGCAAGCCGGGACGGTTACAGTCGTTCTCGGAGACATAGAGCTCGTTAGTCTTTTTCGGAGTATAGATCATCTCAAGGTTAAGTCTGTCTACTATCTCAGCGATAGATGCGGTAAAGATCTCTGCCATTTGACATTCCTCCTGTGATTGTATTTTGTATTTTTAACGAATAATTATTCCTTTTCTTTTCTGCCGAAATGCAGGAAAGCGAGTATCCCTATCGGCAGGAAGTAAACGCACCAGCAGACGAGAGCTATCACACCGCCGGAGCTTGTGCCGCCGTCAGACATTTTTTCAAACATACCCGTCATGGGCATTATGAAGCAGCCGGGGAAGAACAGACCGTGGATCATCAGCAGGGCTTTGAGCCACTTGTCGGGCTTGTTTTTTGCTCTGAACGCAAGGCCGGTAAAGAACGTTGAAAGAGCCATCATCCCGTAGCCCAGCAGGTCGTAGTTGAAGATTAGTCCGCCTTTACTGAAATCTATGATACGGCTCGCTTCTTCATTGAGGTCGGAAGTTCTTACGGTCGTTATCTGGGCGAAATACACAAGAAGTATCAGCACGCAATAGACCGCCGAAAGAGCGATGCCTATAACAGCCGGGACTTTTCTGTCTTCATCAGCTTCGTGGTAAAAGCCTGCCGTCATTATGATAAAGCCAATGGGCAGGATAGCACAAACAAAGAAATAACCGAAAGAAAAGCCGATAATAAGGAACAGCGCAAACAGAAAGACCGTGACGGTCACTATCGCCGAACCTATCTTCGGTATGAGGCGGTTCATATCCATTTCCGCGCCTCCGGTATCAAAGGGCTATGAGCCCGTTTTCAAGCATTCTCTGAGCGGCGAGCATTATGCCTGCTTTGCCTGTGGGGTAAGTAAGCCCTCCCTGCAGCCATACTGCGAAAGGCTCTCTGATAGGTGCATCTGCCGAAAGCTCGATTGACGAGCCCATTGTGAAAGCACCTGCCGCCATAATGACCTTGCTGTCGTAGCCGGGCATATCCCAGGCTTCGGGAACTGCAAAGCTGTCCACAGGAGAACCCTGCTGTATGCCCTGACAGAAGGCTGTAAGGTTCTGCTCGTTTTCAAGCAGGATAGAAGCTATTATATCCGTGCGTGTCTCATGGCTTTCGGGAAGGGTCTTGAAGCCAAGCTTCTCAAAGAGCCGGCACGCAAAGATGCTGGTCTTTATGGCCGAGGCAACAGTCTGGGGAGCAAGGAAAAATCCCAGATAGAGCCCGCGGTTCATATCCCCTGTGCAGCCCACCTCTTTGCCCATGCCGATGCAGGTGAGCCTGTCGGCGCATTTTTCAACCAGGTCTGCCCTGCCGCAGATATATCCGCCGGTAGGGGCGATACCGCCGCCGGGGTTCTTTATCAGCGAGCCGACGATAAGGTCTGCGCCTACAGACAGGGGCTCCTGCTTTTCGACGAATTCGCCGTAGCAGTTGTCAACGATAGCGATAATATCGGGATTTGCGGACTTTGCAGCCGCTATGATCTTTTCGATAACGCTGAGATCGTAGGACGGTCTGAGGGAATATCCCCGGGAACGCTGTATGTAAACCACCTT
>CAMVOF010000198.1:0-4465 GCA_947169055.1 uncultured Clostridia bacterium | reverse complement strand
CTCATTTTCTCCTTCGTCGTATTTGTCGTGAGCGTTATCCTCAGGATATGGTACAAGCTGAACATAGACATGATGTACGGTGCTCTAAGCACTTTCGTTATCTCAGCGTGGTTAGTCACAGATTCGACTTTGCTGCCTTTCTTGTTCGGAGAATCCTATGTAGGCGGATTGCTCAACTATATATTCTGCCTCATGATACCCTTTGCACCCTGCATCTACCTCAATTCGGTGCAGAAAGGCAGATATAAGAATATCGTGTCTGTCGTAATGATAGTTTCCTGCATAAACGCCATTCTCTGGCCGACGCTGCATATGACAGGCATCCTGCATTTCTATAATATCAGAAACGTTGTAAATCTCATTCTTGTGCTCCTGACCCTGACGGCCATAACTTTGCTTATCACCGACGCTGTCAGAGGATATGTTAGCGAATACAAATATACATTCATAGGCTTCTTCGGATTCCTTGTTTGCTGCATAGTCGAGCTGTCGATCATCCTGTTCACATCCAGCAATGCTTCTCTGCCTATGGTAATAGGTCTCGGATTCCTGCTCGCCTTCGTTGTTATCCAGCAGGTCGATGACCTCAGAAAGATAAATATAGAGAAGCAGCACGCTATTGATATTTCCGAGGCAAAAACAAGATTCCTCGCAAGTATGTCTCACGAGATCAGAACGCCTATCAACGCCATTCTCGGAATGAACGAGATGATCCTCAGGGAAAACAATGACAAAGTCATCGGCGAGTATTCGAGAAGCATAAAGACTTCCGGCAAAATGCTTCTTATGCTTGTTAACGATGTCCTTGATTTTTCAAAGATCGAAGCAGGGAAGCTGGAGATAACCGAGACCCGTTTCCTCATGTCCGAGATGCTCTTCGATGTTATATCCCTTGTGAAAGAACGTGCTGACGAAAAAACTCTCGAGCTTAAAACAGAGATCACAGCCGAGATACCGAACGAGCTTATCAGCGACGAGTTCAGGATAAGACAGATCCTCGTGAACCTCATGAACAACGCCGTAAAATATACCGATAAAGGGACTGTCACTCTCATCCTCGGCGGAAGCCCCACGGAAAACGGCTTTGAGCTCAGTATGGTTGTCAAGGATACGGGAAAAGGCATCAGAAAAGAAGACCAGGCTGATCTGTTTGAAGCATTCTCAAGAGCAGACGCTAAAGCTAATGTCAATATCGAGGGCACAGGCCTCGGACTTGCAATAGTCAAGAGCATCGTAGATTCAATGAACGGGGCTCTCGGCGTTGAAAGCGAATACGGAGTAGGCTCGGAGTTCTGGGTTAAGCTTCCTGTGAAATGTGCAGGCAGCGAACCGCTGAACAGCGATTTCATGGAAAGCAGATCAATGCTTGAAGAAATTGATGATACCTGCACATTCACAGCTCCGAACGCCAAGGTCCTTGCCGTGGATGACAACCAGTCGAACCTCACGATTGTCAAGCTCTTTCTGAAGCGGACCGGCATCAAACCCGATCTTTGCAGCACAGGAACTAACGCTATCGAGCTTTGCAAGGAGAAGAAATACGATCTTATCCTTCTCGATCACATGATGCCTCAGCCCGACGGAATCGAGACCCTGCATATCATAAGAAGCGATGCTCAGTCCCTCAACAGAGAAACAAAGGCTGTCGTTCTTACGGCAAATGCTGTTGCGGGAAGCCGGCAGATGTATATCGACGAGGGCTTCGACGATTATCTTTCCAAGCCTCTCGATTCAAAGATGCTTGAACAGACCGTCAAGAATATGCTGCCGAAAAACAAGGTGACGGAATTATCCGGTCAAACAAGCGATAATTCCGAAGCGGAGATGCCGGCTGAAACATCTCCCTTAAAGCAAAAGCTCACATCCATCGAAGGCTTGGATTACGATACAGCTCTCTCTTATTGCGGAGGGGATGAGGATTTCCTCGCCGAGATAATCCACGATGTAGCATCCGGCTGTGCCGAACGTGCCGATCGGATGAAGAAAAGCCTTGCGGAAAAGGACATAGATTCCTACAGGATAGATGCTCACACAGTCAAGAGCAATATGGCTACCTTAGGACTTGATGCTCTGAGCGAAAGAGCAAAGAAACACGAGTTTGCCGCAAAGAACAACGACACCGACTTTATATTCAAGGATGCAGAGGGTTTCATCAATGAATATATCGAGGTGTGCGAAAAGCTGATATAAAAGGAGCGTATAATATGGCTTCGAGCAAAGATTATCTTGATTATATACTGGAGCAGCTTTCCGGCCTGGAGGATATCTCTTTCCGTGCTATGATGGGAGAATATATCATCTACTACCGCGGAAAGATAGTCGGAGGCATCTACGACGACCGCTTCCTCGTTAATCCCGTCAAAGCAGCGGTTTCTATGATGCCGAACGCTTCTCTGGAGCTGCCCTATGAAGGCGCAAAGGAAATGCTCCTTGTGGATAACATCGACAGCAAAGACTTCCTGGGGGAGCTTTTGAACGCGATGTATCCCGAGCTCCCTGCGCCCAAGAAAAAGAAATAACAGTTTTCTGCGAAAAATCACCAAAGGAGAGTGACTGCCATGGCTTCGTTTTTTAAAAAGCTTTTCGGACAAAGTACTCCGAAAAGACCAGCCCCTGCTCCCTATCCCGAAGAGCTCGAAGAGCCTCTGCCTCTGCGGACAGACGGCATATACTGCCGGATATATGAGGATAAAAACGGCATGATGTGCAACGATGTTTTCCGCTTTTTTGAAGAAGGCTATAATATATCTTCTGTAGTAAGCCAGACTAAGGATAATAAGGGGTATTTCCCGAAATCAAAATGGTTCAACAGCGCTGAAAACAACGACTGCGGCCGCTGGGAAAGAAAAGGCAACCGCCTGACTTTCTTCGTTGACTGCGGACGGGGGAACATCAACTATAAGGGCAGGATAGCGGAAGACTTCCTCCTTCTGGATTCATACTCCGAGATAACACAGAACCGCTGCAAAGAGCTTAAATATGAATTCTATCAGTTCTCCGATATCCCGGGTTGGTCAGACGACTAAAAGCTAAATCATATCTCCGAAAGGAATTTCCAATATGCCCAAGGACAAGATAAACAGAATGAAGGAGCTCAACGAGCTTCTCGCAAAGGCTTCCGATCACTATTACAACACCGGCTCAACTATAATGAGCGATGCAGAATACGATAAGCTTTATAACGAGCTTGAAGCCCTTGAAGCCGAGACAGGGATAATCCTCAGCGGAAGCAGGACGCAGAATGTCGGCTACGAGGTCTCGTCATATCTCCCGAAGGTAAGACACCCCAAGAGGATGCTGTCTCTCGACAAGACAAAGGACCGCTATCAGCTTAAAGCCTGGCTCGGAGAGCAGAAGGGCTTTCTCAGCTGGAAGCTTGACGGCCTTACTGTCTGCCTCTATTATGACGACGGCAAGCTCACCCAGGCTGTTTCACGCGGAAACGGCGAAGTCGGCGAAGACCTGACCGCCAACGCAAGACACATCAAGGGCATACCCTCACAAATTCCCTTTAAGGGTCATCTTGCCCTGAGGGGAGAAGCCCTTATCGGCTACACGGATTTTGAAAGAGTGAACGACGAGCTCCCCGAAGGCTCCGAGCCTTATAAAAACCCGAGAAATCTTGCTTCCGGAACTCTGAGAAGCCTTGATACAAAGGTCGTTGCGGAACGTTCCGTGAATTTCTTTGCCTTCGCACTCGTCGAAGCAGAGGGCCTTGATAACAATTCCGTAGCCGGCAGACTTGAATGGCTCGCAACCCTCGGCTTTCAGACGGTTTACGGCAAGCTCGTGGATAAGGACACTCTCCTTGATGCCATAAGCGAATTCGAGCACAGCATAGTTGACAATGATTTTCCCTCAGACGGGCTGGTGCTCACCTATGACGATGTCGCCTACGGTGCAAGCCTCGGAGAGACAGTTCATCATCCGAGAAACGGCATGGCTTTCAAATGGGCTGACGAAACTGCCGAAACAGTGCTGAGAGAGATAATCTGGTCTCCCAGCAGAACAGGGCTTATAAATCCTATCGCCGTGTTCGATACAGTTGAGCTTGAGGGGACTTCCGTTTCCCGAGCATCTCTCCACAATATCAGCATAATGAAAAAGCTGAACCTTGAGGTCGGAGATACAGTCTCGGTCTATAAGGCTAATATGATAATCCCCGTTGTGGGCGAGAACAAGACCTGCCACGACGAAGATGTGGTAACTCCTGCTGTCGCAAAGACCTGTCCTGCCTGCGGAGAAGAGACAGAGCTTGTCCTTTCCGACGGCGATGTTGAAACTCTTTTCTGCCGGAACCACGACTGTCCGGCAAAGCACCTCGGCAAGTTTGAGCATTTTGTACAGCGTGACGCTATGAACATCGACGGAATGGCGACAGCCACGATAAAGGCCTTTATCGAGAACGGCTTCCTCCGGGAGCCTGCCGACTTCTACCACCTTTCCGAGCATAAGGAGAAGATCG
>CAMVOF010000197.1:0-4489 GCA_947169055.1 uncultured Clostridia bacterium | reverse complement strand
TGTGCCCGTAAGCTGGGGAGATCATATGGATGCGAGCTACAAGGTCGATGAGGCCTGGATGAAGCGTGTCCACGAGATCGTTGACTACGGCATGGCAAACGATATGTTCGTAATCCTCGACACCCACCACGAAGAATGGTATTTCCCGGACGGCAAGGATTCTGAACAGGACAAGGCACAGCTTAAAGCCCTGTGGGAGCAGATCGCAGAAGAATTCAAGGACTACGACGAGCACCTTATCTTTGAAGGCCTCAACGAACCGAGACTTCGGGGAACTCCCAAGGAATGGAACGGCGGAGACCAGAAATCCCGCGAGGTCATCAACGAGTATGAGCGTGTGTTCTACGACACAGTAAGAAACTCCGGCGGAAACAATGCTAAGCGCCACCTCATGATAACCGGCTACGCAGCATCCTCCAACAAGTACTGCCTTGAAGCGATAGAGCTTCCCGAAAATGACGACAAGCTTATCGTTTCGGTACACGCATATATCCCCTACTCCTTCGCTCTGGACACCAAGGGCACGAGCGAGTACGATCCTTCCAACAGCGAGATCCCGAACTTCTTCAGCACCCTTAACGATCTGTTCATCTCGAAGCAGATACCTGTTATCGTAGGCGAGTTCGGCGCAATGAACAAGGACAACTCCGCAGACAGAGTAACGTGGGTAAATGACTATCTGAATGCAGCAAAGGCACTTGGGATCCCGTGCATCTGGTGGGACAACAACGCTATTGCAGGCAACGGAGAGAACTTCGGACTTATGGACAGGAACCTGCCTCCGGCATGGTACTTCCCGGAGATAATCGAAGCGATACAGAAAGTTTACGGTTAAGTCGCAGCGGCAAAGGCATACTAAAAGCGAAAAAACAGAGTTGAATAAATTAAAACATCTCGTATTTTCTCAGCTTTCATGATCAAGCTATCGGCTGAATATGCTGCTGCCAAAGGAGGAATGTATAATGTTTTGCAGACAGTGCGGTGCAAAGCTGTCGGACGATTCAAAATTCTGCAACTCATGCGGAAATAAGGTCATTGATCTGAACGAAGCACAGGAGTTTCAGCCGGATGTTCAGCCGCAGGAAGCCCCGAAGCCTCAGCCGAACGTGACTGCTGCGGCACCTGAGATAAGGCAGGAGACCGAGCCCGATGAGGTATCGGCTGCCGTTGCCAAGGCCGCTAACGCGCAGCCTGAAAAGCGAAAGAAGATATTGATCGCTTTGCTCATCATCGTTGTGATAGCGGCTATCATTGTTGTCGTTTCATACATAATTGACAAGAACAAAAAGACCTCCGACAGGTGGCCGTTCAATGTGAGATACGGCACTATCGACGAGGACGGCACCCTGACTGTTACTAAAGATTATCAAGCGATGAGTAATTGGGATGTACCGGACAGTAATTTCGGAGAAAGCCTGACTGTTACAAAGCTCGTTATCGGAAAGGACGTCACCAAATACAAATTCAATGCAGGAGCTCTTCCCGATCTTGAAGAAATAACCGTCGAGGAAGGCAATAATACTTTTATTGCTATCGACAATGTGCTTTACAAAAAGGATGGCGGCGATGCCCTGACGCTGCAGAAATGTCCGGCAAAGAAAACCTCTGTCAATATCGACAGCCGAACGACCGTGATAGCGGAATCCGCATTTTATCAATGCGCCGAGCTTGACGAGCTCATTATCCCGGAAGGTGTGCGTACTGTCGAACGCGAGGCATTCTGCGGCTGCGAAAAGCTCAGAACGATAAACATTCCGGTTTCGGTCTCCGAGCTGGACCCTTCCGCATTCGTCTTTTGTTCATCTCTGGAAAGCTTTTCCGTTGCTCCCGGGAGCACCTTCTTTTCAGTTCAGGACAGAATGCTGTACGGTCTGGACGACAAAGGGGGAATGAACAAGCTCGTCCGCTGCCCGGACACTAAAACTAATGTAGACGTTCCTTACGGCACGACCGAGATCGGAGGCGGTTCATTTTCCAATAGCAGCGTGGAAAGCGTTACAGTTCCCGAGACCGTGACAGTTATCGGCGACTCGGCCTTCTATGGATGCGAGAAGTTAAAAAACGTTACGATCGCAAACGGACTGAAAGGCATAGGGGTTGGCGCATTTTGGAATACTCCCTCCCTTGAAAGCATTGATCTGCCGGATACAGTGAATACCATCTGCGATCGTGCTTTCAACTCCAGCGGACTGAAAAGCTTTACAGTTCCGTCGAACGTCACAGAAATAGCCTACAATGCTTTCACCGGCTGTGACGGCATTGTAATAACGATACACAACCGAGTTACAAGCATCAGCGAAGAAGCTTTCGGCCGGCTCAACGGCGAAGAAAAGCCGAATGTCACGATACGCTGTCAGTCAGGCTCTTTTGCAGAAACTTACGCTAAAAGCTGCGGCTTCGATTGTGAGATCATCTGATATGCCTTTACAGAACAAGCCAAAAACGGGCGAACACATAGAGTCGCAGCGGTGACAGCGCAATCCCCCTTCGGATACGCACCTGTATTCTAAGTGTGCAAAAAACAAGCCCTGCCAAGCGCTTGATTTAGAATTGGTGAATAAAAAAACTATATCCGGCAATACTAATCCCGAAAGCACAGCCGGGATCGGCGGTGCAGAAAGGAGGTCGGAAAAATGACCGGCAAGGAACTGCTATATATTGAGGACGCACTCGGACACGAGCAGTATTTTCAGTCGCAGTGCCAGCAGACAGCACAGCAGCTTCAGGACCCTGAGCTGAGGGCGCTGGCTGATGAGCTCGCACAAACTCACAAACAGATCTTTTCGGAATTCTACGGGCTGCTCTGAGGCAGCGGAAAGGAGCAGAAAATGCAGGACAAGGAGCTTATGGAGAATATCCTGCTGCTGGAGAAAGGAGTCTGCGACCTGTATGTCCACGGTGCGATCGAATCTTCAACAGGCAGCGTTCATTCGGCGTTCAGCTCGGCACTGAACGATTCCCTGCGTATGCAGGAGAGAGTCTATGGCTCGATGGCTCAGAGAGGCTGGTACAGCCCCGAAAGCGCAGAGCAGCCTAAGATCGACAAGGTAAGACAGAAGTTCTCGCAGCAGTGCTGCTGAAAACAACAAGGCGTTCCTCCGCTTGGGGGAACGCCTTGTTTGTTGTGAAAAATCATATCCCACACCGGCATAGCATCGCATAGGACAAGCTACGCCTAATTCTTCGTGCTAAATAACAAATAGCAGCACGCTCTTGTTGGGGGCTTTCCGATCGCCCCCAACCCCCTTCGGATACAAACCTTTTCCTTTTATCTTTTTCTTCTGATATAACCGTAAAAAATCGGCTCCCTCTCAGAGGGAGCTGTCACCGAAGGTGACTGAAGGAGTACATAAGCAAGCCCCTCCCAACGGCTGCACCGCGACCTCATCCGCAAAGGCACCTGCCTCCCCTCCGGGGAGGCCTGGCGAAGGTTGCCTCATCCTCCTATTGAAAGCTGGTGGGGGAATTAAAAAAGAAAAAACAAACGCGGCACCCCCGATTAACGGAGATGCCGCGCCTGTTTGTATGGTTATGTTGATGAATGTAGAGTGCTTGTTTATGTGACAAAGCCTGCCTGACGGCTGCACTGCAGCTTCATTCACTAAGTGGACCTGCCTACCCTGCGGGGAGGCCTGGCGAAGCTTTGCCAAGCGCACGATCTAAAGCTGGCGGGGAAGCTTAAACACAGCCCTGAGCCTTCATAGCTTCTGCAACCTTGAGGAAGCCTGCGATGTTAGCGCCGGCAACGAGGTCGTCGCCGAGGCCGTACTTGTTAGCAGCCTCAACAGAAGAATTGAAGATGTTAGCCATGATGCCCTTGAGCTTCTCGTCAACTTCCTCAGCGGTCCAGTTGTAACGCATGGAGTTCTGGCTCATCTCGAGGCCGGAAACAGCAACGCCGCCTGCATTAACAGCCTTGGAAGGAGCAACGATAACGCCTGCCTTCTTCAGGTAGTCGATAGCCTCGTTTGTTGTAGGCATATTGGAAACCTCAACATAGTACTTAACGCCGTTGGCAACGATCTTCTCAGCCTCTGCAACGTCAACCTCGTTCTGAGTAGCGCAGGGCATGATGATGTCAGCCTTAACGCCCCAAGGCTTCTCGCCGGGGAAGAACTGTACGCCGAACTTGTCAGCATAATCCTGAACTCTGTTGCGGCAGGAAGCTCTCATCTCGAGGAGGTAATCTACCTTCTCGTCGGTGCTGATGCCGTCGGGATCATAGATGTAACCGTCAGGACCGGAAATAGTAACTACCTTTCCGCCGAGCTCGTTTACCTTCTTGATAGTACCCCAAGCAACGTTGCCGAAGCCGGAAACTGCAAAGGTCTTGCCCTTGATGCTGTCCTTGAAGTAGTTGAGCATATTAACTGTGTAGTAAACTGCACCATAGCCGGTAGCCTCGGGACGGATGAGGGATCCGCCGTACTCAAGGCCCTTACCGGTGAGAACGCCGGAGAACTCGTTCTTGAGTCTCTTGTACTGGCCG
>CAMVOF010000196.1:0-4513 GCA_947169055.1 uncultured Clostridia bacterium | reverse complement strand
AACAATGTGCGTAATTGAACATATTTGCACGCTCTTCTTGGGGGCTTTCCGATCGCCCCCAAACCCCTTCGGATACAAACCTTCATCTTTAATAACAGCTTTGATAGAACACCCCGCAACAAGCTCCTCCTAACGGTGTCAACGCGAACTCATACATACAGTGAAACTGCCTCCCTTAGAGGGAGGCCTGGCGAAGCCTTGCCAAGCGCACAATTAAAAGCTGGTGGGTGAATTAAAAAAGCCCCTCCCAACGGCATCAACGCGAACTCATACATACAGTGAAACTGCCTCCCTTAGAGGGAGGCCTGGCAAAGCCTTGCCAAGCGCATAATTAAAAGCTGGTGGGTGAATTAAAAAGCTGGTGGGGGAATTAAAAAAGGGAATTAAAAAAAATCTTGACATGGAGTGTGGAAAAGTGTTATAATAATTAGGGTGTATCGGTGTGAGCCGGTGTGCCCTTGTGTATCGCGGCAGTCTGCGGTACATTTAATTCCGAAAGGAAATGACGTATGAAATTGAAAAAAATACTGACTGCCGTTGTGTGTGCGCTTATGGTCTCTGCCTGCTTTGCAGGCTGCGGCGACGGCGACAGCTCGGCAGCAGAAGATAAAAACGATACGGCAGGAAGCAGGCCCGAGGTCTCTCTCGACGAGAGCAAGCTCGGCGACAAGCTCAAAAAAGTTGCCGAGATATACGAGGGCGGGAAATACACCCTCGAGTGCGTGCTCACAGGCTCGCAGATAGACGGTGCCATAGGCATCAAGCAGGTGGCGGACGGCGATGATTTCTACCAGCTGCAGACCGAGAACCTCGGCAGCCACGGCGAAGTTATCATTGACGGCAAGGGCTATGAGTTCGATTATGTCTGCGGAATGTACCGCGAAAACAACGCAGCTCCGCAGCTCAGCATAATCTCCCAGATCGCAGCCCTGGACATTTCGCCGGATTCTGCTCCCTGGCTCTCGGACGACAACTACGATGTGGAGCAGTACACCTATGCCGGAAGCTCCTATATTACCGTTACGGACTTCTATTTCAGCAAGGACGACGGCAGGCTCGTGAAGTATGTCACAACATACACCTCCGAGGGAGAGACCCAGATCGAGGAAACAAGAACGATAATCAGACTTGAGCCCGAGGCGGACGACAAGGTGTTCAACGCCTATTTTGCGGACGAGCTGGTGAATTTCGATTCCATGAGCGAGGATCAGAAGCTGGGCTTCTGCCAGGGACTCTGCGGAAGCTGGGGAATAACCGTCGAAGAGCTTTATGAGGCAGGCATTACTTCCGACAGCTTCAAAAAGATAAGCTACGAGAAGCTGTTCAGGCTGATACATAACTACGGCAAGCCCCACGATTCCGTGCCTGTGGCTGTTCCGGACGTTGACAGCAGCGAAAGCTCGGAGGATACCTCCTCGCAGGACAGCTCTGCCGAGGAAAGCAGCTCTGTTGCCGAAGAGAGCAGCAGCGAGAGCTTATCGTCGGTTGAAGACACATCTTCCGAGAATGAGACTTCGTCGGAGAGCGAGGCTTCTTCCGAAGAGGAAAGCTCCTCCGAAGAGCAGCCGGAAAGCGCTGACGAAAGCAGCGACGACACGAGCACAGACTCAGAGAACAACGACTAAAGCGGAGATATATAAATGAATATTCTTAAGCTGCTTAAGCCAAAGGCCGTTATAGACTATATCTACGACGACCAGACAGTCAGGCAGGCGGTGGAAAAAATGCGCAACCACGGGTTTACGGCGATACCTGTCATAAACCGTGAGGGAGCGTATGTCAAGACCCTTGCCGAAGGCGATTTTATGTATTTTATGCTGGACAACAGCATTTTCGATATAAGAGACCTCGAGCATCACAAGATCTCCGAGCTGCCGAGAAGAGTGCGGTCCGAGCCCGTTTCCATAAGCGCGACGGTGGAGGAACTGGTGCTGCTGGCAATGAATCAGAATTTTGTTCCGGTGATCGACGACAGACGTGTTTTCATCGGGATAGTCACACGACACGATATACTTGAATACTGCGACGGAGCCATCAAAGGGCTGCGGTCGGGTCAAAAAGAGGAGAATTGATATGAGAAGACAAAGTGCTAACCGAAAGGGCGGTGCCGCACTGGCAGCCGTGCTGATAATGATAATCATACTGGCAACGGGAACTATCCTTATGATAACCACCGGCAAGGGAAATATCGAAACAGCTTCCAAATTGCCGAACAATATCCCTGCCGAATCCTCGGAGCCCGATGAATCGAAGCCCGATGAGTCAGTCCCCGATGAGTCAACTCCCGACGAGAGCGAGCCCGAGCCCGTAAAGCCCGAGTATCCTGCTCCCACAAGGGACGACAATTACCGCGAGATCAACTATAAAGACCTCCAGCTCACAACAAGATACGGACTGCTGGTGGATGTTGACAACAACACTATCCTTGCCGGCTCCAACTACGACAAGAAGATCTATCCCGCATCCCTCACAAAAGTAATGTCCCTTATCGTTGCTATGGAGAATGCTCCCGAGGATAACGCCAAGTATAAGTTCACAAACAAGGTGCTCAAGCCTTTGAAGGACGACAACGCCCAGAGAACAGGCTTTGAGTCCGGCGAGTCTGTCACCTTCGAGGATCTGGTATATTCGATGATACTCGTCAGCGGAGCAGACAGCACCGCAGGTGTTGCCGATCTCGTTGCAGGCTCGGAGGAGAAGTTCGTCGAGCTGATGAACAAGAAGGCTGCCGAGCTGGGCCTTGAGAATACCCACTTCACAAATGCCAGCGGCCTGCACGACGAAGACCATTATTCCACACTTCAGGATATGGCGGTAGTGCTTGAGTATGCACTCTCCAAGGAGAATTGCAGAAGAGTCCTCACCACCTCCACCTACACCACCAGCAAGACCGAGTATCACCCTGACGGTATCGAGCTTTACAGCCTCGTTTCCGCAAGGATGCAGGGCTACTGGGTGGACTGCGACCGTGACGGCGGTGCAGATGCGGAAGTCCTCGGCGGAAAGACCGGCTTCACCGACGAAGCAGGCTACGCTATCGAGCTTATCGTTTCCTACGATAAGCACACCTATATCTGCCTGACCACCAAGTCTTCCGAAGAGCTTCTGGCCCTTGAGGATAATATAGCGATCTGCGAGAACTATATCCTTCCCGACGACAGCGGCGACGACGAGTGATCCCTGCCTGAGCTTAAAATGTATCTGACTGACACTTCCGACCCCAAGAGCCGGAAGTGTCTTTGATTTTCCGCCTGCTTTGAAATGTTCAAAACCACAGGCGGAGGCCAAGGTGTTTTTGTGCAATTCTACAAAGTTTTCGCAAAACGACACCATAGGCTTGCAATTTAGAAAAAAGAGACTATAATAATAATTAGCACTCAAAGGCAAAGAGTGCTAACACTTTAACAGCTTGTCTGCTAAAAATAATATTTTATATAAAGGAGAGATTTGGTATGACCATCAAACCGTTGCAGGACAGAGTAGTGCTTAAGATGTCCGAGGCTGAGGAGACCACCAAGAGCGGCATCATCCTCGCAGGCTCGGCAAAGGAAAAGCCCGAGATAGCCGTTGTTATCGAAGTGGGAGACGGCAAAAAGGACGTTGAGATGACCGTTAAAAAGGGAGATAAGGTGCTTATCTCCAAGTACAGCGGCACAAATGTCAAGCTGGACGGAGAGGAATATATCATCGTTAAGATGGAAGACATCCTCGCAGTTGTAAAGTAAAACCGAACATAAGAAAGGACTGATCTTTTATGGCAAAGGATATAATCTACGGCGAAGAGGCAAGAAAGTCACTCCAGGCAGGCATCGATAAGCTTGCAGATACCGTCAAGATCACGCTGGGACCCAAGGGCAGGAACGTTGTTCTCGATAAGAAATTCGGAGCTCCGCTGATAACCAACGACGGCGTTACTATCGCAAAGGAGATCGAGCTGGACAACGCTTTCGAGAACATGGGCGCTCAGCTCGTTAAGGAAGTCGCCACCAAGACCAACGATGCAGCAGGCGACGGCACAACAACAGCCACTCTGCTTGCTCAGGCTCTTGTACGCGAGGGCATGAAGAACATCGCTGCCGGCGCAAACCCCATGATCGTAAGAAAGGGTATGGCTAAGGCCGTTGACGCAGCAGTTGAGAGCATCGTTGCTAATTCCAAGAAGGTAAAGGGTTCGGCAGATATCGCAAGAGTCGCTACCGTTTCTTCCGCTGACGAGAAGGTCGGCGAGCTCATCGCCGAGGCTATGGATAAGGTCTCCGCAGACGGCGTTATCACCATCGAGGAGTCCAAGACCGCCGAGACCTACAGCGAGGTAGTCGAGGGTATGCAGTTCGACCGCGGCTACCTCTCCCCCTACATGGTTACGGATCCGGACAAGATGCAAGCCGCTCTCGACGAGCCCTATATTCTCATCACCGACAAGAAGATCTCCAATATCCAGGAGATACTCCCCCTGCTGGAGCAGATCGTTCAGGGCGGCAAGAAGCTGCTCATCATCGCCGAGGACGTTGAG
>CAMVOF010000195.1:0-4542 GCA_947169055.1 uncultured Clostridia bacterium | reverse complement strand
CTTTATGATTATACTTCATATATATTAAAAAGTCAATATTATATATATGAAGAAACAGACATAAAAATTTGCAAAGAAAATTATATAAAACGCTTGACAAATTATTTAACTTGTGCTATAGTATAAATAACAAAGCGAAAGGAGACGGCAGAATGAAAAAGACAGAGAACAAAAGAGACAACAGACTTATCGCAGCAGCTGTAATAAACATTATAGCCCTATGCGCAGTTATGCTTTACAATACTTTCTGCTATTAGAGGTGGTTCGATGAAAAAAAGTGTTTACAGTATAGTCCTTGCCGACGACGTTGTGGAAGCTGTGGATGAAATGGCATATTCGCTGGGGACGAGCCGCAGCAATCTTATAAATCAGATACTTGCCGAGCGCGTTTCGCTTATGACCCCCGAGATGCGCATGAAGGACATTTTTGCACAGATCGAGAAGCTGCTTTCTCCGAGGCCCCATACCGTCGCCCAAAGCAGCGGTGCGGCAATAATGATAAAAAGTCCGCTGAAATACAAATATCGGCCTACGGTGAATTACAGCGTCGAACTTTCAAGGACCTTCAGCGGAGAGGTCGGCAGACTTAAGATCTCCCTGCGGACCCAAAGTGTTGCTCTTATTGAAATGGTAGCCAGGTTTTTCGGGCTTTGGACAAGGCTTGAAAGCAAATACCTTGACAGCCTTTTCACCAACGGTGTCCCTTGGAGCGGCAGCGGAGCTTCCTATGTCCGCACGTTTTTCTCGCCGAATAATGCAGCGCTGTCGGATAATGACATAGCACAGGCGATAGGAGGCTATATAAACCTCCTTGACGAATGTATAAGGCTTTGCTTTGACAATGCTGCAGAGCCGGAAAGAACAGAGAAAGAAATAGAAAAGCGATACAAAGACTATCTAAAAAAAGGAGTTATAATTCTGTAAATTACTCGCAGAACGAAAGGAGAGACATATATGAATACAGCTAAATTCACACAGCGTTCCCTTGAAGCCATGCAGAGCGCACAGGATATTTCGATACAGCACGGCAATCAGGCTGTCGATCAGGAGCATATCATGCTCTCGCTCATGGAGCAGGAAAACGGCCTTATCCCTCAGCTGATGCTGAAAACCGGCATAAATGCCGACACATTCGCACAGGAGCTTATCAGCGCTGTTGCAGCTCTGCCCAAGGTACAGACCAACACGCCTCAGGGCAGTGTTTATGTAACAAATGCCCTTAATCAGGCTCTTGTTGAGGCTGAGCAGACTGCCGCAAGAATGAAGGATGAGTATGTTTCTGTTGAGCATATACTGCTCGGTATCATGGAATATCCCAACGACAATATGAAAAGGATATTCAAGGATTTCGGCCTCAGCAAAAACAAGCTGCTTTCGGCTTTGCAGCAGGTACGCGGAGCTCAGCAGGTGACGAGCCAGAATCCCGAAGAGACTTACGATGTTCTGAAAAAATACGGCTCCGAGCTTGTAGGTCTTGCAAGAGACAACAAGCTTGATCCCGTCATCGGCCGTGACAACGAGATCAGAAACGTTATCCGTATCCTTTCCAGAAAGACAAAGAACAACCCCGTGCTCATTGGCGAGCCGGGTGTAGGTAAAACTGCTATCGCCGAGGGACTTGCACAGCGTATCGTCCGCGGAGATGTGCCGGATAACCTCAAGGACAGGATGATCTTCTCCCTCGATATGGGCTCTCTCATCGCAGGAGCAAAGTACCGCGGTGAGTTTGAGGAAAGACTCAAAGCCGTACTCATGGAGATCAAAAAGAGCGAAGGCCGAATCATTCTGTTCATCGACGAGCTGCATACTATCGTCGGAGCAGGAAAGACCGACGGTGCTATGGATGCCGGAAATCTTTTGAAGCCTATGCTTGCACGAGGCGAGCTTCACTGTATCGGTGCAACGACCCTTAACGAATACAGAGAGTATATCGAAAAGGATGCTGCTCTTGAAAGACGTTTCCAGACTGTCCTCGTTGACGAGCCGACTGTCGATGATACTATCGCTATACTGCGAGGTCTGAAAGAGCGTTACGAAGTTTTCCACGGCGTAAAGATACAGGATCAGGCTCTTATCGCTGCCGCAACTCTCTCAAACAGATATATCTCCGATCGTTTCCTGCCGGATAAGGCCATAGACCTTGTAGATGAAGCCTGCGCTCTTATCCGCACAGAAATGGATTCCATGCCTACCGAAATGGACGAGATCAAGCGTCTTATAATGCAGCACGAGATCGAAGAAACAGCCCTCAGCAAGGAAACAGACAAGCTGGCCGAGGAGCAGCTTTCACAGGTAAGGCGTGAGCTTTCGGAGCTGAGAGAGAAATTCAACGAGATGAAAGCCAAGTGGGAAAACGAAAAGCAGGCTATCTCGAAGGTGCAGAAGCTCAGAGAGGAGATCGAGAACTGCAACGCCCAGATCGAGCAGGCAGAACGCAGCTATGATCTTGATAAGCTGGCACAGCTGCGTTACGGCAAGCTGCCGGAGCTGAAAAAACAGCTCGAAGAAGAGGAGCAGAAGGCAGAAAAGAGCTACACAGCAAACACTCTGCTTCGTGATAAGGTGACGGAAGAAGAGATAGCCCGGATAATCTGCCGCTGGACAGGCATACCCGTTTCAAAGCTCATGGAGGGAGAAAGAACAAAGCTCCTTGGTATGGAAGACCTGCTCCACAAGCGGGTTATCGGACAGGACGAGGCTGTAACAAAGGTCTCGGAAGCTATCCTCCGTTCCCGTGCAGGTATAGCAAATCCCAGCCAGCCAATAGGATCGTTCCTGTTCCTCGGACCCACAGGCGTCGGAAAAACCGAGCTTGCAAAGGCTCTTGCCGAAGCCCTTTTCGACGACGAGAAGAATATCATCAGGATAGATATGTCTGAATACATGGAGAAATTCAGCGTAAGCCGCCTGATCGGAGCGCCTCCGGGATACGTCGGCTATGACGAGGGCGGTCAGCTTACCGAAGCTGTACGCCGCAAGCCTTATTCCGTGGTCCTTTTCGACGAGATCGAGAAAGCTCACCCCGATGTATTCAATATCCTGCTCCAAGTCCTTGACGACGGCCGTATCACAGATTCTCAGGGCAGAACAGTAGATTTCAAGAACACGATCATTATAATGACCTCGAACCTCGGTTCGCCTTATATCCTTGAAGGCATCACTCCCGACGGCGATATCTCGGACGAAGCGAAGATGCAGGTGGATAAGCTGCTGAAAAGCTCTTTCAGACCAGAGTTCCTCAACCGTCTCGACGAGATCATCTACTATAAGCCTCTCCGCCGCGATGAGATAGGAAGGATCGTTGACCTTATGCTGGACGAGCTGAGAAAGCGCCTTGCTGACAAGCAGATCGATGTAGTCCTCACTGACAGGGCAAAGGAAGCAGTTATCGAGCAGGGCTTCGACCCGAATTACGGAGCCCGTCCGCTTAAGAGATATATCCAGAGCCGTATCGAGACCCTGCTTGCACGCAGGATGATAGCCGGCGAGATATTCCCCGATAGTACGGTGACCATCGACTTCGACGGCAAAGAATATACTGTTTCAAGCACAAGAAACGGATAAAAGTATGATCAAAGAAAGCTCTTAGGCTCGGATTTCCGCAGTCTAAGAGCTTTTTTATTGTCAGCGCCGTGCCAAACAGCGCCCAAACCCTAAAACCAGGCAAAAAGAAAAGCTCTTAAACTACGTATTTACGCAGTATAAGAGCTTTAAAAGTTGGTGCGGGTAACAGGACTTGAACCTGCACGCTTTTGGCACCAGAACCTAAATCTGGCGCGTCTGCCAATTCCGCCATACCCGCTTATCACCAAGCTATTATATCACAGCGGTGCATTTTTGTCAAATCTTTTCTGAAGCCGCAGCTTTATCCTTCGATGACAGTATAGTTCTCGGCGGCGTTTTCCTTTGTTGCGTACTCGGAAACGCTCAGCACCTTGACTTTGATCGGATGCTGACCCATATTGATGCCGATGATATCACCGACTTTGACATCGTAAGACGCACGGGCTATCTTGTCGTTTACGGTTCTGCGCCCGGTGTCGCAGGCTTCGTTTGCAACAGTTCTGCGCTTTATAAGCCGAGTAACTTTCAAATATTTATCAAGTCTCATTTCAGTCCTCCGTGTTGTCTGCCTTTTCGTAGTAGAGCTCCTTGGCGCTGGTATCGCTGAGCTTTCCGATGTTTTCGAGCTTTTCAAAGCGGTCGATGAAGCTGTCGCACTCGTAGCCCAGCAGTTCCTCGGAATCCACATCCGAGATCCTTGCGAGTGCCGTGCATAAAAACAGCAGATCGCCGATCTTCTCCCTGAGTCTCAAAATCAATGCCTGCACGGCTTACACGTTTGCCGAGTTTCTGAGCACGCATCAAAGCGGGGAATACCTTCGGCACACTCTTCATGGTGTCGGTGAAGCTTTCCTGCTTCTTTTCGTCCTTCTTTATGGAATCCCAGTTCGTGAGGACTTTATCCACAGTATCAGCCGTGACATCTCCGAAAACGTGAGGGTGACGGATTATAAGCTTTTTGCAGACTTCATCCGCTGC
>CAMVOF010000194.1:0-4545 GCA_947169055.1 uncultured Clostridia bacterium | reverse complement strand
TGCAAAGGAACTATATGCCCTATGCCATGAGCGTTATCGTGTCCCGTGCTTTCCCGGAGATCGACGGCTTCAAGCCCTCTCACAGAAAGCTGCTCTACACCATGTATAAAATGGGACTGCTCACCGGAGGTCTGACCAAAAGCGCTAATATCGTTGGACAGACCATGAGGCTGAACCCTCACGGTGACGCTGCGATATACGAGACGATGGTGCGTCTGGCAAGGGGAAACGAGACTCTGCTGCATCCCTTCATTCTGTCTAAGGGAAACTTCGGCAAGGCTTATTCGAGAGACATGGCTTACGCTGCAGCGAGATACACCGAGGCAAAGCTTGAGCCTATCTGTGCCGAGCTTTTCCGGGACATCGACAAGGACACGGTGGATTTCGTGCCGAACTACGACAACACCATGCAGGAGCCTACCCTCTTCCCTGCCGCTTTCCCCACGATACTTGTGAACGCCAATGTAGGCATCGGTGTTTCCATGGCTTCGTCGGTATGCTCCTTCAATCTTGCGGAGGTCTGCGAGACCACGATAGCTCTGATGAAGAACAAGGATCACAATGCTCTCGACACGCTGAAGGGACCTGATTTCCCCGGCGGAGCTGCCCTGCTCTACGATGAAGAAGAGCTTGACCGCATATACCGAACAGGACGAGGCTCTGTGAAGCTTAGGGCACAGTACAGGTTCGACAAGAGCACAAGGACTCTTGAGATTTACGAGATACCGGCAACGACCACTATCGAAGCCATAAAGGAAAAGATAATAGCCCTTGTAAAAGCAGGAAAGATTCGCGAGATCTCGGACATAAGAGACGAGAGCGATCTGAACGGTCTGAAAATAGGCATCGACGTCAAGAAAGGCGTTGAGCCCGATGCGCTGATGCAGAAGCTCTACAGGCTGACTCCCTTACAGGACACCTACTCCTGCAACTTCAACATACTTGTCCACGGCTACCCGAAGGTAATGGGCGTTTACGACATTATCGGCGAGTGGGTGGATTTCCGCATGGGCTGTGTAAAGAGACGGATAAGCTTTGACCTGAACAAGAAGAAGGAGAAGCTGCATCTGCTGAAAGCCCTCGGGACGATACTCCTTGACATCGACAAGGCGATAAAGATAATCCGCGAGACCGAAGAGGAGGCAGAGGTCGTACCCAACCTGATGATAGGTTTTGCGATAGATGAAGTTCAGGCTGAGTACATCGCTGAGATCAAGCTGCGTCATCTGAACCGGGAGTATATCCTCAAAAGGCTGGATGAGACAAAGACCCTCGAAAAGGAGATCGCCGAGCTTGAGGAAACTCTCGGCAGCGACAGGAAGATAAAGAATCTCATCATCGCGGAGCTGAAAGAAGTCATCAAGAAATACGGACAGCCGAGAAGGACTCAGTTCTATTATCAGACCGATGTTCAGGAGGCTGAACCGGAGGAAGAGGCTCCCGAATATCCCTGCACGCTGTTCCTTTCCCAGAGCGGATATTTCAAGAAGATAACGCCCCAGTCCCTGAGGATGTCCAGCGAGCAGAAGTACAAAGAGGGAGATTATCTCTCTCAGGAGATCGAAGCCACGAACCGCACGGAGCTTCTGTTCTTCACCGATCAGGCTCAGGTCTATAAGACAAGAGCTTCGGCTTTTGAGGACAGCAAGGCAAGCGTGCTCGGTGATTTTATCCCGGCGAAGCTCTCCTTCGGCGATGGCGAGAACGTTGCCTGCATGGCAGCGACTACAGATTACTCGGGATACATGATCTTCATATATCAGAACGGCAAGGCTGCAAAGGTTCCCATGAGCGCTTACGAGACAAAGACCAACCGCAAGAAGCTGGGTAATGCTTACAGCGCGAAGTCGCCTCTTGTGGCTGCGTTCCACATCCCCGACAACGCAGATATAATGCTCAGGACAACAAACGGACGAGCACTTGTTTTCAGCACGGCGCTGATGCTTCCGAAGACCACAAGAGACACCATCGGCGTTCAGGTGATGACGATGAAGGCAAGAGGAGCTGTGCTTGAAAAAGCCTTCCTGCTCTCTGCTGAGCAGACACAGCAGCTGGCGAAATACCGCTCGAAGAACATCCCGGCGGCAGGCAGCTTTGCAAAGGATATCCCCGACCCCGACCAGATAACGTTCCTCGGCGGAGACAACTGAAAAGAATAAAGGCAACACCGCACAACCCCTGTGCGTCAGATGCGACGTCCATTTTTTTGTCAGATTGCCTAAATTCGACGCAGGAAGGCTGGCGCCTTTCAAGGAGAATTTGGGAAATATGACGGAAAAATGGCAAGCAGATGACGTGCAGAGGCGTTAGCCGCGGGTTGTGCGGTGTTGCCTAAACTATAATATAAGCCCTTTCCTTTCCGGAGAGGGCTTATTCTTATGCAAAGAAGTTCGGCAAAGCCTGTATGAATATTCGCGGAGCGATGAGAATATACTGTGTTAGCAAGCTTAATAATTGCAAAAAAGACAGGAGGACACAGGTATATGGCTGCTACACAATTTACGGTAAAAAAAAGCTCCTTCGTTCAATGCCGGCGTGCGGTTGAGACGCAGTTCGAGCAATCGGTGGAGAAGGACTTTGTTTTGCCTGACTACTGCCCTGATATTTTCAGGATACTGAAATGCAGGGTCTATCCGAGGATAATTTCGCAGAGCGTGAACGGAGACAAGGCGGCTCTTGAGCTTGAGGCACTTATAAAGGTGCTGTACCTGAGCGAAAATTCGGGAAAGATAAACGTGCTCGAACAGAAGATGACCTACAACAAGACCATTGATCTTCCGGCTGACTGCAAGGCTCCGCTGATCTATGCTTTCCCGAGGGTGGATTATCTGAATTGCAGGGTGATAAACCAGCGCAGGCTCGATGTGAGAGGGGCTGTTTCGGTGAAGGCCGAGGTGGTCTGCGAGAGAAAGCTCGACTTTATCACTGACGCAGAGGGAGCAGGTATCCAGCTGCGGAAAAGCGAGGTATGCTTCCCTGCCGAACGATCGGCTGCGGCAAAGAGGATAACTGTTATCGAAGAACTGGAGCTGGGAGAAGCAAAGCCGGGTGTGGGGGCTGTTATTTACTCGGACTGCTTTGCACAGTGCAGCGAAGTGAAGCTTATCTCAGGCAAGGCAGTTGCCAAGGGAGAGATAAAGCTCGACATAGCTTATATCCCTCAGGGTACGGAAAGCTCGGCTGTGGAGACTATGGGATTCTCCGTACCTTTCAGCCAGGTGATAGACATAGAAGGCATAGACTCCGAGAGCGAGATAAGCATAGACATAGTCTCGGCAGGATGCAGCATAGCTGTTAAAAGCAGTGCTCCGAGGGAGCTTGAATGTGAGATAATAATGCTGATGAACTGCTCCGCCGTGAAATACACTTCGGGAGAAGCTGTGACGGATGCTTACTCGACGCTGTATGAATGCAGCTGCACTTCTTTGGAGGCTGCTGTTCCAGGGAAAGCAGAGAGGGCAAGAGAAAAGGCCGATGTGAGCGGAGCTTTGATATACGAGGACGGAAGCATAGCCTCGGTAAGCTGCTGCAGGTGTGAGGCAGGGAGCTTCACCGTCAGGGACGGTACTGTGAACGGGACCGTGCTCATAAGCATGATAGGCACGAACAGCGACGGCGGAGCTATCTATCTTGAAAACGAGCTGTCCTACGAATTCGACGCCACGGGCTATGACACCGAGCAGCTGAGGGTCGAAGCCGGAGATGTGAGCTATCAGCTTACAAGCGATAACGGCGCAGATGTCAAGGCGGAGATATATCTTGTAATGAACAGGATGCCCGAAAACAGCTGCACGGCACTTTCGTCTATCGAGCTTGACGAAGAAAATGTTATCGAGAAAGACGACCGCTTTGCTCTGAAGCTTTACAGGATGAGCGAGGGAGAAAAGCTCTGGGATATTGCCAAGAGATACAAAACGTCCATACAGGCGATGATAGACGAGAACGACCTGAGCATAGACTCGCCGGAGAACGGCGGTATGCTTCTTATCCCGCTGACGAAATGAAAAGGAGGGAAAGACGATGAACAACGATATTTACAGCGATATTGCAAAGAGGACCGGCGGAGATATATACATAGGGGTCGTCGGACCTGTGAGGACGGGAAAATCCAGCTTTATAAAGCAGTTTATGGAGAAGTTCGTGATACCGAACATCGATGATGATTTCAGGCGAGAGCGAGCCACCGATGAGCTGCCCCAGTCCGCAGCAGGACGCACCATAATGACCACAGAGCCGAAATTCGTGCCGGAGGAGGCTGTGGATATAAGGCTTGAGGGCGGTACTGTTATGAGTGTAAGGCTCATCGACTGCGTTGGGTATATAATCCCAAGTGCCGCAGGGTACATCGAGGACGAAGCTCCGAGAATGGTGATGACGCCCTGGTTCGAGAACGAAGTCCCCTTCAACATGGCGGCTGAGGTGGGGACGAGGAAGGTCATAAACGAGCACAGCACGGTGGGGCTGGTCATCACCACGGACGGAAGCATCACCGATTTGCCGAGAGATGAATACGAGGAATGCGAGGAACGTGTGATCTCGGAGCTG
>CAMVOF010000193.1:0-4558 GCA_947169055.1 uncultured Clostridia bacterium | reverse complement strand
TAAGTACGCGCTCGTTAGACTCCCCTCGGGCGAGATGAGAAAGATCCCGATCAACTGCATGGCTACCATCGGTCAGGTCGGCAACATCGACCACGAGAACGTAAACATCGGTAAGGCAGGAAGAAAGCGCCATATGGGCTGGAGACCTACCGTAAGAGGTTCCGTAATGAACCCCTGCGATCACCCGCACGGTGGTGGTGAAGGTAAGTCGCCTGTCGGCAGACCCGGCCCTGTAACACCTTGGGGCAAGCCTACACTGGGTTATAAGACCCGTGCTAAGCATCATCGCTCCGATAAGTTTATCGTAAAGCGCAGAAACGGCAAGTAATGCGAAAGGAGGCAGATGAATAATGAGCAGAAGCGTAAAGAAGGGCCCCTTCGTCGAAGAGAGCCTGATGAAGAAAGTTCTCGCTATGAATGAAGCTGGCGAGAAGAAGGTCGTAAAGACCTGGAGCAGAGCTTCAACTATTTTCCCTCAGTTCGTTGGTCACACCTTTGCTGTTCATGACGGCCACAAGCACGTTCCCGTGTATGTAACAGAAGATATGGTAGGTCACAAGCTGGGTGAGTTCGCCCCCACGAGGACATTCAAGGGTCATGCAGGATCCAAGACCTCTAACAACGGCAAGAAGTAATTGAAAGGAGAGATACAGATGGAAGCAAAGGCAATACTCAGAAACGCTCGTATCGCTCCCCGTAAGGTCCAGATCGTTCTCGATCTGATCAGAGGCAAGGATTACGAGGTCGCTATGGCGACAGTAAAGCATACACCCAAGGCTGCCAGTGAGTATCTGGAAAAGCTCCTCAAGTCCGCAGCTGCAAACGCTGAGAACAACCACAACATGGATAAGAACAACCTCTATGTTGCAGAGCGCTACGTTTGCCCCGGACCGATAATGAAGAGGATCATGCCGAGAGCTCAGGGCAGAGCATACAGGATCCTTAAGAGAACATCACACGTTACAGTAGTTCTCAAGGAAAAAGAATAAGCTGAAAGAGGAGGTTTATTATGGGCCAGAAAGTTAATCCGCACGGACTCAGAGTCGGTGTGATAAAGGATTGGGATTCCCGCTGGTTTGCAGATAAGAGCACTTTCGGCGACACACTTGTTGAGGACTACAACATCCGCGAGTATGTGATGAAGACTCTTAACAGACGCTCTAAGAACGCTAACGATAAGTGCGTTTATGCAGGAGTTCCCAAGGTCGAGATCGAAAGATACAACGACGCTGACGGCAGTCAGAAAGTAAAGATCCACATCCACTGCGCTAAGCCCGGTATCGTTATCGGACAGAAGGGTGCAGCTATCGAGAAGATCCGCGCCGACATCGAAAAGAAGATCGGCAAGAAAGTCGCTATCAATATTGTAGAAGTTAAGCAGCCTGATATCAATGCTCAGCTCATCGCTGAGAAGATAGCTCACGACCTCGAGGACAGAGTTTCCTTCAGAAGAGCTATGAAGCAGGCTATCGGCAGAGCTATGAAGCTCGGCGCAATGGGCATCAAGGTAAGAGCTGCCGGCAGACTTGCAGGCGCTGAGATCGCAAGAAGCGAGACTTACCACGAGGGTACTATCCCGCTTCAGACCATCAGAGCTGATATCGACTACGGTACCGCAGAGGCTCACACCACCTACGGCCGTCTCGGCATCAAGGTATGGGTTTACCGCGGTGAGGTCCTCAAGGGCCAGGTCGCAGCGTCCGACAGACGCGACGGCGGAGATCGTGCAGACAGAAAGCGCAGACCCCGTCAGAACGACAGAGCCAAGGATAACCGCAGAGATTTCAACAAGGCTCGCGCTATGAAAAGAGAAGGAGGTAACGTATAATGCTGCTTCCAAAGAGAGTTAAGTACAGAAGAGTACAGAGAGGCCGCCTTAAGGGCAAGGCCACCAGAGGCAATAAAGTCACCTACGGTGATTTCGGTCTTCAGGCACTCCAGCCTGCATGGATCACCTCTAACCAGATCGAGGCTGCCCGTATCGCTATGACAAGATACATCAAGCGTGGCGGTCAGGTCTGGATCAAGATCTTCCCCGACAAGCCTGTTACCGAAAAGCCGGCTGAGACCCGAATGGGTTCCGGTAAAGGTTCGCCCGAGTATTGGGTGGCCGTTGTTAAGCCGGGCAGAGTAATGTTCGAGATCGCAGGCGTTCCCGAGGATACCG
This sequence comes from uncultured Clostridia bacterium, assembly GCA_947169055.1. Lineage (GTDB taxonomy): Bacteria > Bacillota > Clostridia > Oscillospirales > Ruminococcaceae > FB2012. Next base: position 2,391 of record CAMVOF010000193.1, on the reverse strand, counting down.
CAAGAGAGGCTATGCGTCTTGCTATGCACAAGCTTCCTATCAAGTGTAAGTTTATCAAAAAAGAAACTGTTGAAACGGGTGGTGAGCAATAATGAAAGCAAATGAGATCAAGGATATGTCAGCAGCAGAGCTTAACGAAAAGCTTGCAGAGCTGAAGCAGGAGCTTTTTAATCTTCGCTTTCAGCACGCCGTAAATCAGTTGGAGAACCCGATGAGAATGAAGGCTGTTAAGAAGGATATTGCTCGCGTGAAAACATTCCTTCGTAAGCAAGAGTCCGTTCAGTAATTCGGAAGGGAGGATCTACTGTGAGCGAAAGAAATCTTAGAAAGACAAGAGTCGGTAAGGTCGTTTCCGATAAGATGGACAAGACTATAGTCGTTGCTATCGAGGATAACGTTCAGCACCCTCTTTACAAAAAGATCATCAAGAGAACAGTTAAGCTGAAGGCACATGACGAAGAGAACGTGTGCAGGATCGGCGACAAGGTAGAGGTTATGGAGACCCGTCCTCTCTCGAAGGATAAGAGATGGCGCCTTGTAAAGGTTCTCGAGCAGGCAAAGTAATTCAATATTCGATCAAGGTACACGGCAGAGATGCTCTGCCGCAGCCTTGGACATTCACTGTTATTTGAAACAATAGTTTTGAAAGGAGGAACGCACTGTGATACAGATGCAGACTTACCTGAAAGTCGCAGATAACTCCGGCGCAAAGGAGCTTATGTGCATCAGGGTTCTCGGCGGTACACGCAGAAAGTATGCAAACATCGGTGACGTCGTTGTTGCTTCCGTTAAGAAGGCAACACCGGGCGGCGTTGTTAAGAAAGGCGATGTTGTAAAGGCAGTAATCGTTCGTTCAGCAAAGGGTCTCAGAAGAGCAGACGGAACTTATATCCGCTTCGACGAGAACGCTGCTGTAATTATCAAGGAAGATAAAAACCCCAGAGGAACACGTATTTTTGGACCGGTTGCCAAGGAGCTCCGCGAAAAGGATTATCTTAAGATCCTTTCCCTTGCTCCCGAGGTGCTTTGATCAGGAGGTGTCGTTAGAATGAACAAGATACACGTTAGAACAGGCGACACTGTTGTTATCATCTCCGGCAAGGATAAAGGCAAGAAGGGCAAGGTGCTCGCAGTATCTCCCAAGGAGAGAAAGGTCATCGTTGAAGGCCTCAACATGGTCACCAAGCACGTTAAGCCCAGAAACGCTCAGCAGCAGGGCGGTATCGTCCAGGCTGAGGCAGCTATGTATGCCGATAAGGTCCAGGCAGTATGCCCTAAGTGCGGCAAGCCCACAAGGATCGCTCATAAGTTCCTTGAGGACGGCACAAAGGTCAGAGTTTGCAAGAACGCCGGCTGTGGCGAAGAATTTTGATTGAGGAGGAGAACTTACGATGGCTGCAAGACTTAAAGAATATTATGTTAGCACCGTAGCTCCTGCTATGATGAAGAAGTTCGGCTACGCTAACGTTATGCAGATCCCGAAGCTCGATAAGGTCGTAATAAACGTCGGCTGCGGAGCTGATAAGGACAACAAGAAGGTTATCGACGCTATAATGGCAGACCTGGCAGCGATCACCGGTCAGAGACCTGTGACCTGTAAGGCAAAGAAGTCCGTTGCAAACTTCAAGCTTCGTGACGGCCAGATCATCGGCGTTAAGGTAACACTCAGAGCCGAGAAAATGTATGAGTTCGTTGACAGACTGTTCAACGTTGCATTTCCTCGTGTAAGAGATTTCAGAGGCATCAACGGCAATTCCTTCGACGGCAGAGGAAATTACTCCACCGGTATCAAGGAGCAGCTGATCTTCCCTGAGATCGAGTACGATAAGATCGATAAGGTACGCGGCATGGATATCAACTTCATAACCACTGCCAAGACCGACGAAGAAGCAAAAGAGCTGCTCTCACTTATGGGCGCTCCGTTCGCAAAGTAAGAAAGAGGAGGAAAAAATAAATGGCTAAAAAGGCTATGATAAACAAGCAGCAGGCAAAGCCTAAGTATTCCACTCGCGCTTACAACAGATGCAAGATCTGCGGAAGGCCCCATGCTTATCTGAGAAAGTTCGGCGTATGCCGTATCTGCTTCAGAGAGCTGGCACATGACGGCCAGATCCCCGGCGTTAAAAAGGCAAGTTGGTAAAGGAGGTCAAACAGCATGCAAATCACAGATACTATCGCGGACCTGCTTACAAGGATCCGCAATGCAAGCACAGCTAAGCACGCAACAGTTGACGTTCCTGCATCGAATATGAAGAAGTCCATCACCCAGATCCTCGTTGATGAGGGCTATGTGAAGGATTTCAAGATCATAGAGGACGGAAAACAGGGTATAATCAGGATCACTCTCAAGTACGACGAGAACAGAAACCCCGTTATCTCGGGACTTAGAAG
>CAMVOF010000192.1:0-4582 GCA_947169055.1 uncultured Clostridia bacterium | reverse complement strand
CCGCCGCTGATGATAACGTCCTTCTTTCTGTCAACGAGGAAGATGAAGCCGTCCTCGTCCATCATAGCCATATCTCCGGTGAAGAGCCAGCCGTCCTTCAAAGTCTCGGCGGTGGCTTTTTCGTCGCGGTAATAGCAGGTCATAACGCCGGGTCCCTTAACGCAGAGCTCTCCGACCTCTCCCTGCTTCACAGGCTTGCCGTTCTCGTCGGCGATCATTACCTCCCAGCCGTATCCCGGAACTCCGATAGCTCCGACCTTATGTATATTCTCGACACCCAGGTGTACGCAGCCGGGTCCGATAGACTCGCTGAGTCCGTAGTTGGTATCGTACTGGTGCTTCGGGAAGAGCTTTCTCCAGCGGTTGATGAGAGACGGCGGAACAGGCTGTGCTCCAATGTGCATAAGTCTCCACTGATCGAGCTCGTACTCCGAGAGGTCTATCTCTCCGCGGTCGATGGCATCGAGAATATCCTGCGCCCAGGGAACAAGGAGCCACACTATGGTGCAGTGCTCGTTGGAGACTGTCTGGATAATGGACTTGGGCTTTATTCCTTTGAGAAGGACTGCGCGGCTGCCGGAATAGAGGCTGCCGAACCAGTGCATCTTGGCGCCTGTGTGGTAGAGCGGAGGGATGCAGAGGAATACGTCCTTGCGTGTCTGGGAATGGTGGTTCTGCTCCACTTTTGCCGAGTGCATAAGGCTCTCGTGGTTATGCAGGATAGCCTTGGGGAAGCCTGTTGTTCCCGAAGAAAAATAGATGGCGGCGTTGTCGCTGTCCGAAAGCTTGATATCAGGTGCCGTGCTGGAGAAATTGCACACCTGGCTGTCGTAATGCTCGGCAAAGGAGGGGCATCCTTCTCCCACATAGAACAGCAGTCTGTTCTTTCCGATATTATCGGCGATCTCCTCGATCCTTCCGATGAACTCGGGTCCGAACATAAGCACATCGACCTCTGCCAGGTCGAGGCAATACTCGATCTCGTCCGAGGCGTATCTGAAATTCAGCGGCACTGCAAGTGCTCCTGTTTTGAGGATGCCGAAATATATCGGCAGCCACTCGAGGCAGTTCATAAGCAGTATGCCGACTTTATTATCCTTTCCGATACCGCGGTCGATCAGCATATTTGCAAATCTGTTGGCCTTTTCGTCGAAGACCTTCCAGCTTATCTCTCTGCGGTAGTGAGCAACGGGATTGGTCTCGATGAGCTCGTATTCCTTCCATGTTTTCTTTCTCGGCTCGGTGATCTCTGGGTTCACCTCAACGAGTGCGATCTCGTCGCCGTAAAGCTCGGCATTCCGCGCAAGCAGCTCAGTAATAGGCATTGCTATCTTCCTTTCATCCAATGTTTTTTGATTTAAAACGCAAAAGCTTAAAATCGCTAAAATATCCACCTCTAATTCTACCACAACCTCCCCCAAAAGTCAAGTTTTTTTAATTCCCCCACCTTTTTTAGCTCACCCACCAATGTTTCAATAGAGCGCTTGGCCAAGCTTATTTTGGCCTCCCTCTAAGGGAGGTGGGTCGCTGTATGTATGAGGTCGCGTTGACACCGTTGGGAGTAGCTTGCTGCGAGCGGTTCTATCAAGGCTTTGTTTTTGAATAGTTTAAAATCAAGAATACAAGTTTGTATCCGAAGGGGTTCGGGGCTGATTTTTGCCACCAAAAAGATGTGTGTCCGAAGGGGTTTGGGGGCGATCGGAAAGCCCCCAACAGAGCGTGGTGCTATGTATATTTTTGCACATAGCTTTAAGCGTAATTCGACCCTAACAAGGCTTTGCTCGCGTGGGATATTTCCCCTTTCACTCAATGTAAGCATGCGGAGCTTGCGTATCGTGTCAAGAAAAGAAAAAACCGTACCCATATTTGAGGTACGGTTATCTTTCTGCATTATTTGTGCTGTCGCCTCGGCGACGTTACCACTCCACTACATAAGAGTTTCTTATGAGATTGATAGGGAATACGTACCATTCGTCTTTGCACTTGTATACGAAAACATCATACTTGCGATCCTCGTATTCCTTGATCGTTTCCTTATAGCTTCTGTCAGAGATAAATCCCGATTCCTGCTTTTCGATAAAGTCCTTGTCGTCCCACCACGATTTGTCGTTGCCGTATTCCATATCTCCGCACGACCACTTTATTTTTATCTGTGCGGCGTATACTTCATCAACATCTTCTCCTGTGGCGTGCTCGATATCTTCCTTTATATCGGTTTCTACTGATTGCTCGCCGGCGAGCCAGCCGACCGAGCCGTAATTGGCAAGGCTGACCTCGACCTCATCAGCCTTCTTCATTTTAACAAGCTCATATTCGGCCTTGAAGTCAGAATACAACTCATCAAGATGTCCGTTATGATTTATCGCATCGTTATAATCCTCAATGTCGTCAAAGCCGTAGGACTCGAAATACATATCGCGCATACCCGGAGTAAGTGCCATGGGATTGCTTAATATTTCACGTCCTAAAACACCGCGGTCAAATCCAAGCACGTTACCAAAAAAGAAGACATCGCTCTCTGGCATATCGTAAGCGTCCGGGTCAGGGTAGCAGGCCTCGATGACCTTGCCGCAGTCGAGCTCGGTGCAGGCATCAAAAAATCTGTCGAGGGCTTTCTCCTGCGGTGTTTTGTTGAAAAACAAAAAATACACAGCTGCGCCTGCGCCGATGAGCAGCACTGCGCACAGTATGATCATCAGCGGAAGCTTTGACTTCTTTTTTACAGCTGCCTGAGTGTCTGCTGCCGGAACTGCCTGAACTGCCGGAGCCGGAGAAACAGGCTGTGCAGTCTGCTGAGGGACCGGCTGCTGTGCAGGTGTACCGCAGGCTCTGCAAAACTTTGCCTCATCTGCCATCTGCGCTCCGCATTTTGTGCAATAGAACATTTCGATCGCTCCTTTGATTTTCCGGAAGGCTCAGCTTCCGTTTATCTATATTATTGTAGCATTTCTCTTGCGGATTGTCAATCATTTTTTATCCGTCAGCTGCGACTGGCGAAGAAACGGGATCCTCAAGCCGATTTAAATTAAAAGGCTTGAAAATAATGTCTGTATAGTGTATAATAAAACTACAGCAAAAACGGCCTGCGTTTCGTGCAGGCATAAGGAGGAGCTTATGAAGCCCGGGATCAAAAAACGGATTTTCGATATAATTCAGATCGGCTATAAGGGCGATGCTCCGAGCCGCTTTTTCGATATGTTCATCTCAGCCGTCATCATGATAAATATTACCGCCATGCTCCTCAGCACCTTCGACGAGCTTTCGCGGTTCTCAGGCGTGTTCGAGATCATCGAGCTCGTCACGGTCATCATCTTCAGCATTGAATACCTGCTGAGACTGTGGACTGCCGACCTGCTTTACCCGGACAAAAGCTTCCTGGGCTCGAGGATAAGGTTCCTCTTTTCCTGGGACGGCATCGTCGATCTCCTGACCATTCTCCCGTTCTACTTCCTCTCGGGCTTCATCGTGTTCAGGATGCTGCGTGTCGTCAGGATATTCAGGCTGTTCCGCATCAACGCGCAGTACGATTCTTTCAACGTCATAACCTCCGTCCTCAAAGAGAGGCGCAATCAGATAATCTCCTCAGTGTTCATAATCCTCATCCTTATGCTTGCGTCGTCGATAGGGATGTACAGTGCCGAGCACAACGCCCAGCCAGAGGTTTTCGACAACGCCTTTTCGGGGATGTGGTGGAGCATCTCGACGCTGCTGACGGTGGGTTACGGCGACATATATCCTGTGACTGTTGTAGGGAAGATAATGGCGATAATCATATCCCTGCTGGGTGTGGGAGTCGTTGCTGTCCCGACAGGTATCATAAGCGCGGGATTTGTTGAGCAGTACAGCAAGAACGAGCATTCCGGCTCGCGTTTTGAGGACATTTCGGAGATCGGCGAGATCAAGGCCGACGGTGAAAGCGAGCTCATCGGCAAGACGGTAGGCGAGATAAAGAAGAGCTACGACATGGCGGTGCTGCTTTTGCTTCGAGGGGAGCTGACGGTGCTTGCTTCCGAGGGGATAGTAGTACAAGACGGAGACATCCTCATCATCCGCTCGCAGAGGGTAGATAAAAAGCAAACCAAGCAGAAGCGCAGCAAATCTGCCGCGAAGCGGAAATAGAAAGGTTTGTATCCGAAGGGGTTTGGGGGCGATCGGAAAGCCCCCAACAGGACATGCTGCTATGTGTTAAATCTTCTGGCGTAGCACGACTGTAGGGGCGAACCTATGTGTTCGCCCATTTTGCGGCTTGTGCAATGTTTATGGGCGCACACGCAGGTGCGCCCCTACATAATAGCCTCCCCTGAAAGGGGAGGTGTCACGCAAAGCGTGACGGAGGGGTTCCTCGCCGCACGGAAAATCGCTTCGCTCTTTCCTGCTTGATCTGACTTATAAACTTAAAACGGCATCGCAATAGTGGATTCACCCAAGCTTTGCGATGCCGTTTTGATTCTGCTGTTTTATTTTGTTGAGCGATGCCGTTGAGGGGGTTTCGCCGACTGCGGTCGGCGACTTAGGGCTCTGCCCTAAGAACCCGCAAGCCTTTTTGAGGAAAAGGCTTGACCGAAAACCTTTTTAATGCGCT
>CAMVOF010000191.1:0-4621 GCA_947169055.1 uncultured Clostridia bacterium | reverse complement strand
ACGGCAAAGGCGGAGTTAAGGGAGAGCTCATCTCCCTTTGCGAGGTAGTAGAAGTCGGGCAGGGTGTGGCCGTAGAAGCCTGCGAGCCCGAGGGCAGAGATCGAGACAGCGCCGAGGACGGCGGCGAACTTTTTGATGAGCCTGCGCATTTTTTATCATTCCTTTCATATATAATGTCACGCATCGCCGGTGATATACAGGCGATGATGCTTTATTATTCTAACCTGGGGGAAAAACCGCATACGGTGCAAATATTACATTCAGCGCAGATGCGGGGAAGGGAAAAAGCGGAAAAATAAAAGCCAAAAAGTCGCGGCGGCGACGGCGCTTGACGCGGTCGGTGCCCCGACGGGTCTTGACGCGTGACGCAAGCTGCGCATGCTTACGTTGAGCGAAAGGGAAGATATGCCACGCGAAGAGGACATCTCTAATGGCTAAGATTTTTTGCAGATCAAACTAAAGGATAGAAGGAGGGTATCCGAAGGGTTATGGGGGCATTCTTTGCCTACAAAAAAGGTGTGTGTCCGAAGGGGTTTGGGGGCGATCGGAAAGCCCCCAACAGAGCGTGATACGAATTGAAAATCATATCTTTGTTTCAAGCGTGGCAGGATTGTAGGGCAGGGGCTTGTTCCTGCCGCGGAACCCCTCCGTCTCGGCTAACGCCGAGCCACTTCCCGAAGAACATTTCATGGTTCTTTGAACACTGCGTGATTCTTCGGGAGGGGAACCGCGTCAGCGGTGGAGGGGTTCTGCGGTTCTATGATAGCTCCCTCTTTACATTTCCCTAAACCTGTGCTATAATAGTATTGTGTGCGGCTATGTGTGGATGAGCTTCTCCCTCGTGCTTATATTGTAGCCCATTCCGGAGGTGTATTATGTCAAAAAAGGACAGGCTCAGAAAACAAAGTCAAAAACAGCTTGAGGAAAAGAAAAAGCAAAAACAGCAGGAGGAACAGGAGAAAAAAGAAGCCCCTGCCGAAAGCCGCAGCGCAAAAAAACTCCGCCGCCAGGCTAAACGCCACGACTCCGCACTCTCCCTCATCGTCAAGTTTTTGATGCTTTTGCCCTTCCTCTGGTCAGGCTTCTATTACGGCGGCATTTTCATAATAGGTATAACTATGGAGCAGATGGACGAGATGCCAAGATATGTTGCCCTGCTCCTCGGCATAGGCGAGATATTCTTCATCGCAGCGATCATCCTTGCCTTCATCAGCAAGTATATCGCTCAGTTCGTTTCAGTTCTCGTGGGTACGGCTTTCTTTATGACCGCTGCGGTCAAGATAATCAACAAGGCAAAGGAACGTGTCGGCGAAGGCTACGGCCTTACCGATGACCAGCGGGAGCTTCCCTCAAAATGGTCCTGGGGACTCTACCCCATACTGTTCTTCACGGCGTTTTCGGCTCTGCTGTTTGTGATATGGCTCGTGGGAGTTCTATCCGTCCGCAGGAGACGCCAGCGTGAACGCGACAATGCTCCCGTCAAGAGCATAGTCGAAGACTGATCCCCCCACAAGGAGTGAGAGCATGATAATTCTCGGGATAGACCCGGGCTACGCGATAGTCGGCTACGGCGTTGTCGAATGCGTCAGCGCAAATTTCCGGTTGCTTGCCTGCGGTGCCATAACCACGGCTGCGGATATGCCTTTCCACAAGCGCCTTAAAACTATCTACGACGACATGACACAGATCGTCAGGCAGTATTCTCCCGAGGAGATGAGCATTGAAAAGCTCTTCTTCAACTCCAACGAAAAAACAGCTATCGACGTTGCCCAAGCAAGGGGAGTCACTCTTCTGCCGGCGATAGAAAGAGACATACCCATATTTGAATACACCCCCCTGCAGGTGAAGTCGTCCATAGTAGGCTACGGCAGGGCGGAGAAGAACCAGGTGCAGGAAATGGTCAGAAATATGCTGCACCTGAAGAATATAATAAAGCCGGACGACACTGCCGACGCTGTTGCTATCGCGATAACCCACGGGCTGTCTCTCGGCAGAAGAAAGCTTGAAAAGAAAAACGAGGTGAAGGGTAAATGATATATTCTGTCACCGGAAGGCTGACGCATACAGATGCCGAGCTTGCGGTGGTCGAATGTGCCGGAGTGGGCTACGCCTGCCGAACTACACTTGCGACCCTGCAAAAGATAACAGGCAGAGAGACAGTGACGCTGTTCACTCATCTTTCCGTAAGGGAAGACGGCATAGAGCTCTTCGGCTTTGCCGACACGGAGGAGCTGAATATGTTCCGGCTGATGATATCCGTTTCGGGTATCGGACCGAGGGCTGCTATCTCCATCCTTTCGGCGATGAGCGCCCAGCAGCTTGCGCTTGCCGTTGCAACAGGAGACGTTAAGAGCTTCACCCAGGTTAAGGGCATAGGCAAGAAAACTGCCGAGCGCATCTGCCTTGAGCTCAAGGATAAAGTTGCAGGAGAGACGATCTCGGTAAGAGGTCAGACGGCTGTTGTGCCGCAGCTCTCCCAGGGTAATGTGGGAGAAGCCATAACCGCTCTCGAGGTGCTTGGCTATTCGGCTGCGGAGGCTGCTTCGGCGATCTCGGGGCTCGACCCTTCGCTCTCTGCCGAGGAGCTTATAAAGCAATCGCTGCGCAGACTTGCAAAATACTGATCGTTAAGGGGAATAGAGATGGAAAACAAAAACGAAAAACAGATCACCGCTGCAAATCCCGATGATGTGATAAGCAAGGTGGCAAGCACGATCTTCCTGTTCATGGTCATCGTGTTCGGCATAATCGCAAGGAATTATATGCTCCCCATGAGGTCGGGAGATCAGTACCAGTTCCTCGAGCCCTGGTTTGAAAAGATAACCGAGCTGGGACCTGCCGGAACATTGAAAGACGGCATCGGCGACTATATGCCTCCTTATTTCTGGATAATGATAATCGTCAATGCTCTGCCTATCAGCAACAGGATATACGGGCTGAAATGGGTGTCGAGCATCGCCGACTTCTTTGCAGCCGTGTTCATCATGAAGATAGTCAAGAGAGTAACAGGCAGCGACACCAAGGCCGAGCTTTCCTTTGCTGCGGCATTCCTTATGCCTACCGTGCTGATGAATTCCGCCGGCTTGGCTCAGTGCGATTCCATATTCACGCTGTTCCTCATCATGTGCGTTTACTACCTCATTGAGGGCAAGGACATCAAGGCGGTCACCTGCTTCTCGGTATCCTTCATCTTCAAGCTCCAGGCCATATTCTTGGGGCCCCTGCTCCTTGTTATGCTTTTAAAGGGCAAGATCAGGCTCCGTTCACTTATCGCATTCCCCGTAGTTTATCTTGCAGCTATACTTCCCTCTGCTGCCTGCGGACACGAGTTCTCCTCGCTGTTCACGATCTATTTCGACCAGGCAGGACAGTACAGTATGCTCAATATGACCCTTCCGAATATCTGGTCCATGGTCAAGGACGTAAACTCCGAACCTCTGGGACAGGCAGGCGTTATGCTTGCAGGCGTGAGCTGCCTGACTCTTATCTACTACCTCTACAAAAGGCCACAGGTGCCGGGAGTAAAAGGAACAGTCGTGCTGGCTGCGCTGTTTACTCTGTTCGTTCCCTACGTGCTGCCCTATATGCACGAGAGATACTACTACACCGCAGCTCTTATGAGCCTGCTGCTGGTGTTCGTTGACAAAAGGCTCACCCCCGTATGGCTGGTGGTAGAGTTTTCATCCGCCACATCCCACGCAAGGTTCCTGCTGGGCAAGGAGGAATACGACCTCCGCTTCACTACCTTCTTCGTCACCGCAGCGCTCATAACCATGTTCGTTTATTACTGCTCGCTGGACGGCAAGGACGAGGAGATAGTCCTTGCTCCCGCAAAGCCCTTTATGAGCCTCGACGATGAAGAGGAAGAGGACGAGACGGAAGAGACAGCCGAAGAAGAGGCCGCCGAGGGCGATGAGGCCGGACCGGCTGAAGAGATCTCTGAAGAGGCTTCCGAAAAGCCCGATACATCAAAGAAGAAAAACAAGAAAAAACCAGACGAGATAGAAAAAAGATTCGGCGAAGGAGCAAGAATATGATCGAGCAGGGTGATTTCGATTTCGAGAACCGCTTTGTTTCACCGCAGTATATCGAGAGCGACAGCGAGGACAGCGAAGAGCTTGAGCTGAGTCTCCGCCCCAGGACTCTCGGAGAATATATCGGTCAGGACAAGGTCAAGGAGAATATGTCGGTCTATATCCAGGCAGCGAAAAAACGCGGCAGCAGCCTCGACCATATCCTGCTTTACGGACCTCCGGGTCTCGGCAAGACCACGCTCTCCACAATAATCGCCCACGAAATGGGCGTAAATATCCGCACCACCTCCGGCCCTGCCATAGAGAAGCCCGGCGACCTTGCGGCTATACTCACGAACCTTGAAAAAGGCGATGTGCTTTTCATCGACGAGATACACAGGCTCTCAAGACAGGTGGAGGAAGTGCTCTACCCGGCACTTGAAGACTATGCTTTGGATATAATCATGGGCAAGGGTCCTGCGGCAAGGTCCATAAGGATCGAGCTTGAAAGGTTCACCCTTATCGGAGCCACCACCCGTTCGGGACAGCTTTCGGCACCCCTGAGAGACCGCTTCGGCGTTATCGAAAGGCTGGAGCTCTACACCCCG
>CAMVOF010000190.1:0-4637 GCA_947169055.1 uncultured Clostridia bacterium | reverse complement strand
CAAGCAGATGATGTGCAGAGGCGTTAGCCGCGGGTCGTGCGGTGTTGCCTTAAAAGTGTTACCAGGGCTTCACAGTGCCCACGATCTCGCCTATGGACTTAACCCCGTTTTTGTCACACCATTCGTTCATGCCGTCGATTATCTTAACAGGGGCGTAAGCATCCCGGAAGATCGCAGCTCCCACCTGTACGCAGCAGGCACCTGCCATCATCATCTCTATTGCATCCTCAGCCGTGGAGATACCTCCCATGCCGCACACGGGGATGCTTACAGCGTTAGCCACCTGCCATACCATCCTCACCGCAACAGGGAAGATAGCCGGCCCCGAAAGTCCGCCTACGTTGTTGCGGAGAACAGGCCTGCGTGTCTTTATGTCTATCCTCATGCCGAGGAGGGTGTTTATCAGCGAGAGAGCATCGGCTCCGGCTGCTTCAACGGACTTTGCAATGTCGGTGATGCTGGTGACATTGGGCGAGAGCTTCACCATAAGGGGCTTGCCCGTAGCCTTGCGTACAGCCGAGGTCACAGCCGCAGCAACAGTGCAGTCAGTTCCGAAGGCAGCTCCGCCTTGCTTTACGTTCGGGCAGGAGATGTTAAGCTCGATCATGTCGATGGGCGTGGGGTCAAGCAGTGCAGCAAGCTCCGCACATTCCTCAACAGATGCCCCTGCGATATTGGCGATTATCGCCGTGTCCTTGGTGATAAGATTGGGCAGCTCCTGCTGGATGAATTTCTTTGCACCGCCGTTCTGTAAGCCCACGGAGTTGAGCATACCGCTGGGGGTCTCGGCAATTCTCGGAGGAGGATTGCCCTGCCTCTCGTGAAGGGTCGTTCCCTTGACGGAAATGCCGCCTAAAACAGAAAGGGGATAAAGGGGCTCGTATTCTCTGCCGTAGCCGTAGGTGCCGCTTGCAGCGATCACCGGGTTTTTGAGCTCCGCACCGCAGAGCTTCACTCTCAGATCAGCCATCGAATACTACCTCCTTGCTGTCGAACACAGGCCCGTCCTTGCAGACGTGCAGGTTCTTTTCTTCACCGCCGCGGGCGATCTTTACCGCACAGCCGAGACAAGCTCCCACTCCGCAAGCCATCCGCTGTTCAAGGGAGACTTCGCATATAACGCCGTATCTCTCAGCCAGAGCAGCCACACCCTTGAGCATGGGCGTGGGTCCGCAGGCGTATATAATGTCCGTTTTTTTGGACTTTAAATGCTCCTCGAGAGCAGTGGTCACAAAGCCGTGGATGCCGGCAGAGCCGTCGTCCGTGCAAAGGACCGTGTTGCAGCCTAAGGCCATGAAGTCCTCCTGCAAAATAGCCGCCGCAGCGTTGCGGAAGCCGGAGACAGCCGTCACATCACCGGTGCAGGCAGAAGCGATGCCCAGCATCGGAGGAACACCGATACCGCCGCCGACACAAACAGCGCTGCCGGATGAAGGGGTGAAGCCGTGGCCGAGGGGAGCGAGGATGTCGATATTGCTGCCGACAGAGAGCTCGGAAAGAGCCTCTGTGCCCTTGCCGCGGACCTCGAAGACCAGCCTTATGGTACCGGCCTGCTTGTCTATGCCGCAGATAGAGATAGGTCTGCGGAGGAAGAAGCCGGGAGCAAGGAGCTGGGCGAACTGTCCCGGGGAAGCGAGGGCAGCGACCTCGGGGCAAAGGACGGTGATATCGAAGATGCCCTTAGCGGAAGCAGATTTTTTGATTATCGGGAAAAGGCCTTGTTTAAACATAGCATCAGTTCCTTTCGGAGTTGTTGTATATATTATAGCTTATTTGGGCGGAGATGTCAATAATGAGAGTGACCGCGCAGCAGTCGGAGCCCCGACGGGTCTTGACACGGTCGCAGCGGCGACGGCGCTTGACACGTGACGCAAGCTTTTTTTCTTGACGCGTGACGCAAGCTGCGCATGCTTACGTTGAGTGAAAGAAAAGATATCCCACGCGAGCTCGGCAGAGATTTTTCCGGTTGCAAAGGCGCACATCCGTAGGGTGGGGGCTTGCCCCCACCGCGTCAGCGGTGGAGGGGTTCCACGGCAGGAGCAAGCCCCTGCCCTACATCCGTACACAAATAACTCCCAACATTTGTATGAATTACACAAAATGCAGGGCGCAAATTCTATCTCTTCATCTTCAAATTTTTACACCTTTTTGCTGCGAAATATGGTATAATAATATAAATAGTCATTTTTTGCTTTTGTGTTGTTTATAAGATAGATCGGAATTTAGCGCCTATGGCGCTGACAGTGAATAGTGAATAACTAATAGTGAAAAGTGAATAATTAAGGTATCGCCTACGGCGATATATTGAAATATGTGAGCGAAGTGAACACCGCAACTGTTCACTATTCATTTTTCACTCTTCACTATTTACTGCTTATCGGCGCAGAGACCAAAGGAGGTATTGTATGAATACGAGAAAAGTGCTTGCGATAGATATCGGTGCTTTGGAGGGCCGCGCTGTTGTCGGCTGGGAAGAGGACGGCAGGATCGTCACCGAGGAGATACACCGCTTTTCAAACGACCCCGTTACCCTCGGCGATACCGTGTACTGGGATGTGCTGCGGCTCTACCGCGAGATCAAGGAGAGCTTTGTTAAAGCCAAGAGCTATCCCGACATCGAAAGCGCTGCCGTAGATACCTGGGGAGTTGACTTCGGGCTTGTGGGGGCTGACGGTCACCTGCTGGAGAACCCTGTGCATTTCAGCGACAAGCGGACAGCCGGCATGGCTGCAAAATGCTCGGACGAGATCTCGAAAGAAGAGCTGTTCAAGCTCACCGGCAACCGGATAAAGGATATGAACACAGCCTTCCAGCTCCGCGCACTTATCGAGCAGCGGCCTGCTCTTATGGAGAGGACCGCGAAGATACTTATGATGCCAGACCTGTTCTCCTACTTCCTCACGGATATGATCTACGCCGAGCTTTCATCGGCATCCACTACTCAGATGCTGGACGCCGTGTTCGGCAACTGGAGCGCGGACGTACTCGACAAGCTGAATATCCCTGCAAGACTTCTGCCCCAGGTGGTTTTGCCCGGCACGATAGTCGGAGAGATAAGAAAGGAGATCTGCGAGGAGCTGGGCATCAAACCCGTAAAGATCATCGCCGTCTGCGGACATAATGTACAGTGCGAGATGGCTGCGGCAGCTCCCGATGACGGCAGCGATTTTGTGTTCCTAAGCTGCGGAAACACCAGCCTTCTGGGAACTCAGACCGAAAAGCCAATACTCTCGGACAGAGCCATGCAGCTTGGCTTCACCAACGAAAAAGGCTTCGGCGCAAAGACCTCCTTCCACAAAAAGCTGAAAGGCACGGAGCTTATCCGGGAGTGTTTCCGCCAGTGGGAGAAGACCGGCAGGGAGTACAGCCTTGCGGACATGGAGGAAATGGCGAAGAAGTCACAGCCGAGGAAGTTCATCATCGACGTTGACGACCCCACTCTCTCAGCACCCGGAGACCTGCCCACAAGGATAGCCCTGATGTGCCAGATGAGAGGACAGGGCAAACCGGCAGACGACGCAGAGATAATCAGGTGCATATACGACAGCCTCGCCATGAAGTATGCAAGGGCGGTGTCGGAGCTTGAGGAATGTCTCGGCAAGGGCTACGAGCAGCTTTATGTTGTTGGCGAAGGCACAGAGGACGAGCTGCTGTGCTCTCTCATCGAGGAATGCAGCGGAAAGAATGTCGTTAAGTGCGCTGCTCAGGCAGCTGCTGCCGGCAACATAAAGATGCAGCTTGCGGCTTTGAAGAAGCTGGACGTATAAGCATTCTCCCGGGCTTTCGGAGCCTTGGGAGGAAAGGAAGAATCAGATGTTTGAAGAAATAAAGGACAGCATCGCCGAAGTCTGCCGCAGGATGTGGCTCAAAGGCTGGGTCGCTGCCAACGACGGCAACGTGTCCGTCAAGGTCGGGGAGGGGCTCTTCCTTGCCACAAAGACCGGCATCTCGAAATACGAGGTGAAGCGAGAGCATATCGGCCTTGTTGACCGGGAGCTGAACATCATCGAGGCTCCGACCCCGGACTGGAGGCCCAGCTCCGAGATGAAGATGCACATGAAGTGCTACAGCGACAGGCCGGATGTGGGGGCTGTTGTCCACGCCCATCCGCCCTTCTCTACGGGCTTTGCCTGCGCTCGTGTTCCTCTGGACGACTACTGCATGATAGAGAGCGTGATGTCTGTGGGCTCTGTTCCCGTAGCTCCTTACGGCACGCCGTCAACTGAGGAAGTGCCGAAAGCCATAGAGCCCTACCTGCAGGAGCACGATGTTATCCTTCTTGCTAATCACGGGGCTCTGGCTGTGGGTGCTGATCTTATGACAGCATACTACCGAATGGAGACCCTTGAGCATCAGGCGCAGATATCCCTTGCTGCGAGGCTTCTCGGAGGAGCAAAGGAGATCGACCGGGAAAACATCGACAGGCTTATTGCTCTGAGAGACAACTACGGCTTCACGGGCAAGCACCCGGGGTACAAGAAGTATAGTGAATAGTGTTTTGGCATAAGATTTTTGTTGATATGGCAGATTGAGAGCCGACAGCATTAAAGTTTAGGATCAAGCCCTTTTTAAAGGGCTTGCGGGTTCTTAGGGCAGCGCCCTAAGTCGCCGACCGCAGTCGGCGAAACCCCCATACA
>CAMVOF010000189.1:0-4652 GCA_947169055.1 uncultured Clostridia bacterium | reverse complement strand
CGGGCTCTGCTTCAAAGGATATGGTCTGGGAGATCAGCGTTCACGGACGGTATTTCGGCGAGGACATCGCAGAAGACGCCGGTATGTACGTTGCCACTCTGCCGCTTAGGCTTGATTATGACCCTTCGCTGAGCTTTGCCGACAGCCTGAAATACGTTAAATCGGAGATGAAAGCCGGACTTGCCCACGCAAGGACAGATACCAACGAGTATTTCGGAGAGCTCAAAAAAGCGGGCGGCGATCCCCGTTCGCTGACATCCTTTTCGGCAGTTTCAAACCCCATGCCCGAAAACGGCGGCGAGATGATCCTGCCTGACGAGACAGATGTTCCTTTCCATATCCGCGTAAATCTCAACCGCAGGGACAGCGAAGGCTTGCAGCGCCTGGTCTTCGAGTACAACAGCACCCTGTTCGCCCGGGAGGATATAGAGCAGATCAAAGACGGCATAGCCGACCTTATAAAGCAGGCTGCCGATGATCCCGGCAAGGCGGTCTCGGGATTTGAGCTTTCGGAGAGCCGTCTCATAACCGCCGAGTGCATGATAGAGCGCAATATGGCAGCAGCGGACGAACCTGTATATTTACAGTCCGGGATGAATCGCAGCGAGAACGAGCATAAGTCGGCAGCAGCCGGCAAGATAAATGACAAGGACATGACCGACAGAGTCCGCCTTACAGCCGCTCTTGCGGATACCCTTGTCCGTTTCGGCATGACGAAGGATATCCTTATCGGCATCAAATACGGGGTATCGGTGCTGCCCTTCGGTCTAAGGGTCGATACCGGCCTTCCGGCTTCGGAGCTTGTGAAGCAGATCAAGGCCAAGCTCGCTCAGACCGAAAAGCTGGCCGGATATGATATGAGCTGCCGCACGGATATGAGCTTCGAGCCTTCGGTTATCATTTCGTTCAGAGAAGCAGCTGAAATAAAGGACGGGACTTCCATATCCCTGTGCGTTACCGGCGAAGGAACGAAGATACTCTACAGCAGGCTCCTGTACACAGACGAATACATGGACACGTTTTACAAGAGCCTGAAGCTCCTGTACGGCGGGATGGATTCGCAGAAGGCTCTCAGGGATATACAGCTCGTTCCGGCAAAAAACGAAAAGCACCGCATCGAGCTTGTGAACGAGGGCACGGTGAACGCAGTGTTTGAAAGGCTTGCCGGGCTTTCTCCCGACAAGGAGATACTCTTTGCCGCAGACAGGACCATGACATATAAGGAGCTGGACGATGCGGCAAACAGGCTGGGCAACGCGCTGATAAAGAAAGGCGTAAAGCCCGGAGACAGAGTGCTGATCCTTATGAGGCGCACAAGCGCCCTTGCGGTCAGCGTGTTCGGCGTGCTCAAAGCAGGTGCCGTATTCATCACCACCGACCCCGATTATCCGAGGGAGAGGATAGAGCAGATCGTCGAGGACAGCGAAGCTGCACTGATAATTACGGATATCGCCGAGATCGAAAGCTCCCTGCCGAAGGCTGTGGGCTATATTTCCCTTGCAGAAGAGACCGACGCTTCAAGACCGGCTGTTACCGTCACGCCGGACAGTATGTGCTTCATCATCTACACCTCCGGCACAACGGGACGTCCAAAAGGCGTCGTGCTCTCCCATAGGGGCATCACGAACTATGTGGCAGCAGACCCTGCGAACGCTCCTATCTTCTTCCTGAAAGAAAAATGCACAAAAATGCTGTGCCTTTCAAGCGTTTCGTTTATCGTATTCCTGCGGGAGATATTCGGCACGATACTCAACGGGGTGCAGGTAGTTCTGTGCAGTGAAGAGCAGGCTATCGATCCTTCGGCTATCGCCGGGCTTATTACATCTGCTAACATAGATGCTATGGGCTCTACCCCCACAAGGCTCCTGCAATACATTGAGGTGCCGAGATTTGCGGATGCCCTTTCCGACATCAAGCTCATGATAATCGGCGGAGAAGGCTTCCCCGGAAGGCTTTACGATGCTCTGAGAAAGTATTCCGCCTGCGATATATTCAACTCCTACGGACCCACCGAAGTCACCGTTGCTTCTCACCAGAAGAAAATGGAATCCTCAAGGGTTTCCGCCGGCTTTACTATGCTCAATGTCTGGGACCGCATCGCAGACCCGGACGGGAACGAGCTTCCTCCTTATGCAGCAGGCGAGCTGTATGTGGGCGGAGCAGGTGTGGCTATAGGCTATTTCCGCGACGAAAAAATGACAGGCAGGAGATTCCCTGTCATAGACGGGGAAAGATACTGCAACACCGGAGACCTTGCATACAAGGACGCCAAGGGCGAAGTGTTCGTACTGGGGCGGAATGACGGTATGATAAAGCTCCGGGGCCTCAGGATAGAGCTTGAGGAGATAGAAAACACCATCGGCAACTATCCCGGCATCGCTCACGCAAGGGTCGTTGTGCGTACAGTTAAGGGAACGGAGCATCTCTGCGCTTTCTACACCCTTAAAAAGAATACCCCGAACATCAGAGCGGAGCTCATAAGAGAGCATATCGGCAAGAAACTGCCGTCCTATATGGTGCCATCATATTACACCTGCCTGAAGGAATTCCCCATGACTCCCAACGGCAAGGTGGCTGTCAAGGCGCTGAAAGAATTCGAGATAGACACATCAGAAGGACGAGCCTTTGAAGCACCTTCAACAGAAGAGGAAAAGCTGATCTTCGGCCTTGTTTCACAGATACTGGGAACTGAGGATCTCGGAGTACGGGACGATCTTTTCACCGTGGGGCTCACATCCCTCACAATGATCTCGGTGATCTCGGCGATCTATGAGAAGTGCGGCGTCTCTCTCCGGGTCTCCGATCTTATGCGGCTTCGCAGCGTTGCTCAGCTCGCAGAAGAGACTGCAAGGCTGAAAGCTGCGGCTGATACCGCAAAGACAGATGAAGGCAGCCTGACCGAGGCTCCTGCAAGGGAGTATTATCCCCTGACGGAAAACCAGCTGGGCATTTATCTTGACTGCATCTCCCATCCGGAGAGCATCGGATATCATCTCCCGAACATCATCAGATTCGATGCGGACGTCGATGCCGAAAGGCTCAAAAATGCCATAGCGATGACCATAGGCCACCACAGGTATCTTAAAGTCACGCTGGTATCCAAAGGCGGAGACATACTGCAGAAGCGCGATGACACAAGGTCAGTCTCACAGGATATCACCATCACCGAAGCCGATGACTTTACGGAGGAAGAAGCAAAAGCATTTGCAGCGATCCCCTTTGATCTTAACGGCGGTTCACTGTTCCGTTTCAGGATAGTCAAAACTCCCGCTTTCACCGTACTGCTTTCCGTGTTCCACCACCTTATCGCGGACGGCGGTTCTCTCAATATCATTTTCAGAGACATAGCTGCCGCATACGACGGCAGAGAGCTGTCAGCCGAAGGAACGGACGGCTATCAGCTGAGCATAAACGAAAAGACCATGCAGAACAGCCCGGCTTATGTTCAGAGCAGAGAATACTATGCCAAGAGATTTGCAATAGCCGATTCACCCACAATACTTACGCCAAATCTCAAAGGAGAAGCAAGCGAAGGAAAGCTGGGCGTTGAGCGTTCGGGCATCAGTGCCGAGCTTGTGGATAAGCTCTGCCGTGAACACGGCATCAGCCAGAACGTTCTGTTCATGTCTGCGCTCTTCATCGTTCTCAGCAAATTCAACTCGGAGGACAAGCTCCTGCTGGCGACCGTTTCCAACGGACGTCTGGATCCCTCTGCCCGGAATACTGCGGCTCTTATGGTGAGGACCCTTCCCCTTGTCCTGAAAGAAGACAGGAACGAGAGCATAGAGGAACTGTTCAGGAACGTCGGCAGCGTATGGATGGATACCATGGCGAACCAGCTTTATCCTTTCACAAAGCTGGCCGGAGAGTTTGACATCCACCCGGAGTTTTTCTACACCTATCACGGAAAGATATATGACGAGATAAGCCTCGGCGGAAGGACATATCCGAGAGGGCGCATCGCTTTTGATTCCCTGCGCTATAAGACTATGGTGAACGTGCTGCTCGAAGACCGGTACTACATCCAGGCGGAATATAACGATGTGCTCTATTCGCCGGAGTATATCCGCTGCTTTGTGCAGTGCATGAGAGATCTCATAGAAAACTGGTTCTGCACAAAGGATCTGTCCGTTCTTAAGATCAGCGATATTTCTCTCGGCAACGAAGAGATAAGCTACGATTTCCACCCCCTTGAAGAAGTTATGGTCAACAAGGTCATCGAGCGTATGGCTTCCGAACAGCCCGATCTTCCCATACTTACCTGCCAGGGTGTGACCATGACCTACAGCGAGCTCAACCGCAGAGCCAACAGGATAGCACATGCCCTCAGAAAACGCGGCGTCAGGGACGACGGAAGGATAGTTCTGCTCATGCCGCGAACGGCAGACCTCATCGTGTCGATGGTGGCTGTGCTCAAGGCCGGCGCCTGCTATATCCCCATGGATGTGGAGTATCCCGAAGAGAGGGTCAACTATGTAGTGGAAGATTCGGAGGCGGATTTCATCATCACCGACCGCGATCTTCCCAAGCACATTTCTGTCAGCGAGCTGCTGGAAGAGACCGATGAAACTGATCTGCCTACGACTACCGACGGCGACAGACTCAGCTATATGATCTACACCTCCGGCTCCACAGGCAGACCCAAGGGCGTG
>CAMVOF010000188.1:0-4682 GCA_947169055.1 uncultured Clostridia bacterium | reverse complement strand
AGGTAGGCCTTGCCTTCCTCCAGCGATACCCTCGCACTCACACCCTCGATCTTCTCAAGGGCTCTCTTCACTGCCGCGGCACAATGCTCGCACATCATGCCCTCGATCTCCAGGGTCTTCTCGATCTTCCCGTTTTCTTCGGCAGACTCGCTTTCCTCAAACTCCGGCAGCTCCGCCGGGTCTTTGAGCTTCCTGTCGTGCTTCGCCGAGTGTATATCCACAAGGTTCAGCCTCAATGCGTTCATCACTACGCAGAAGCTCGAAAGGCTCATGGCTGCCGCTCCGAACATCGGAGCAAGCGTCCAGCCGAAGAGGTGTATATAGGCTCCTGCTGCAAGGGGTATGCCGATGATATTGTAGAAAAACGCCCAGAAAAGATTCTGCTTTATATTCCTGAGTGTCGCTCTGCCGAGCCTTACTGCTGCGGCTGCGTCCGAGAGGCTGCTTTTCATCAGCACCACGTCCGCTGCGTCTATTGCGATGTCCGTTCCGGCTCCGACGGCTATTCCTATATCCGCTCTTGCCAGTGCCGGAGCATCGTTTATCCCGTCGCCTATCATTGCTGTTCTGCCCTGCTCCGAGAGCCTGCGAACAACGCTTTCCTTGCCGTCGGGCAGCACTCCTGCGATGACTTCATCAACGCCTGCTGCTTCTCCTATCGCACGGGCTGTTCTTTCGTTATCCCCTGTAAGCATAACGACTTTTATTCCCATGCCCCGAAGCTCGGACACTGCCTGCCGGCTGTCGGGCTTTATCTCGTCCGCCACGGCGATAAGCCCCAGGGCTTTGCCGCCTTTTGCGAACATCATCGGGGTCTTGCCCTGTTCGGCAAGCTTTTCCGCCTGCTTTGAAAGCTCTGCCCCGTTTGCTGTTTTCTTTGCAACTGCCTGAACACTTCCGCCGAGGAGCTCTTCGCCGTCGAGGTCAGCTCTGACTCCGCTGCCTGCAAGAGCCTCAAAGCCCGAAACTTCTCTCGCAGAAATATCCTTCTGCTTTGCGAACTCAACGACAGCCCTTGCAAGGGGATGCTCGCTCTTCGCTTCAAGGGAAAGGGCAAGCTCGAGGAGCTCTTTTTCGTCAACTCCACAGGCAGGGATGATATCCGTCACCGACGGTGTTCCTGCGGTTATGGTTCCTGTTTTATCCAGGGCTGCTATCTGCACACGCCCTGCTTCTTCAAGGGAGGCTGCGGTCTTGAATAGTATGCCGTTCCTTGCGCCGACACCGCTGCCCACCATTATCGCCACAGGAGTTGCAAGCCCCAAAGCACAGGGACAGCTTATCACCAGCACGGCGATGCCTCTTGCCAGAGCGTAGCCTGTCTCCTGCCCGACCAGCAGCCAGACAGCAGTGGTTATCGCGGCAATTATTATGACAGCCGGCACGAAAAATCCCGAGACTTTATCTGCGGTCTTGGCGATAGGGGCTTTTGTTGCCGAAGCGTCGCTCACCATTTTGATTATCTGCGAAAGTGTGGTGTCCTCACCGACTCTCTCTGCACGGCATCTTATATAGCCCGAACGGTTCACCGTTGCAGCGGAGACCGTATCTCCCGGGTTTTTATCCACAGGGATGCTCTCGCCTGTCAGGGAAGATTCATCCACAGCCGAACTTCCTTCTGTCACAACGCCGTCAACGGGAACGGAAGCTCCCGGACGGACAGCGAATATATCTCCTTTTTTCACCTGCCCGATAGGCGTTTCAACTTCCTCGCCGTCGATGACCAGCAGGGCTGTTTTCGGGGCAAGCTCCATAAGACCTTTAAGTGCATCCGTGGTCCTTCCCTTGGACCTTGCTTCCAGCAGCTTGCCGACGGTTATAAGTGTCAGTATCATGGCTGCGGACTCAAAATAGAGCCCGTGGAAAAGCTCGTGAGCAAGCTCCGTATCTCCGCGATCGGCGGCGGACATTATCTTAAACAGCACTACAGTGCTCCACACAAAGGATGCTCCCGAACCGAGAGCTACAAGTGCGTCCATATTCGGGGCAAGGTTCAGCATACTTTTAGCTCCGCTGATGAAAAACCTCTGATTTATCACCATGACGGCTATGCACAGCAGAAGCTCCGCCGTTGCTGCGGCAGCTGCGCTGACCTCCAGAAAATCGGGCAAAGGCCAGCCCCACATCCCGTGTCCCATGGAAATATACATCAGCAGTAGCAAAAAGCCCACAGAGGCTGCGAGCCGCAGAAGAAGGCCTCTGCTCTCTTTGTCCTCAAGGCCTGTCTCCCCTGCTTTTTCCTCGCCCTTTACCGAAGCACCGTAGCCTGCCTTTTCCACAGCCGCGATTATCTCCCGGGGCTTTGCCGAGCCTGTGACGCCCATTGAATTTGTGAGCAGATTCACGGCACAGCTCTCAACTCCCGGCACTCCGCTGACGGCTTTTTCCACCTTTGCGCTGCACGCAGCACAGGTCATCCCGGTGACGCTGAATATTTTGTTATCCATTCGTTTACCTTTTTCTATATCTATATATCAGGTATGCCGCTCTCAGCCCAGCATCCTGCTTGCTTTGAGTATGGCAAGCTGGGTCTTGGCATCCGGCAGCTCGTTGTCGTAAACAAGCTGAAGAGCCTCCTCAAAAGGCATCTTTACAACGTCTATGAACTCGTCCCTGTCAAGGTGCTGCTCTCCGAAGCGCAGCCCCCTTGCAAGATACATATGGATAATTTCCGTATCATAAGCGACGGTGGGGTAAAGGCAGCCGAGATATTCAAAGCTCTCGGGCTCGGCGCCTATCTCTTCTTTAAGCTCCCGGAGTCCGCACTGCCTGTGGTCCTCTCCGTACTCCAGTTTCCCGGCAGGTATCTCTGTCAGCACCGTGCGGAAGGGATAGCGGAACTGCTTCACCATATATATATTGCCGTCGCTGTCCACCGGCACGACGCACACCCCTCCGGGATGCTTTATCAGCTCGCGGACAGCTTCCCTGCCGTCCTCAAGCTCCACCTCGTCAACAAACAGCTTTACGACGATGCCGTCGAACTTCTGCTCGCTGGAAAGGGTCTTTTCTTCAAGATGTGCCGCTCCGGTATGCATAGGTCCTTACTCCTTCTCTTTCTTCTTTTTAAGCTTGTCGAGGTCGATATAGGCATAGCCCACATATCCTGCGAAGCACAGCACTCCCACTGCTGTGATAAGTATTCCGGCTTTGAGTCCGGGGGTGCTGTAGCTGAACTTGATCTCGCTGTCTCCGGCAGGCACACGCACTGCCATAAAGCCGTAATCGACTTTCTCGATATCCACCTTCTCGCCGTTTACCTCAGCGCTCCAGCCGCTTTCGTAAGGCACGGAGAAAAACACCAGCATATCCTTTTCAAGGTTTATCTTGGCGTCGAAGCCGTAGGAATCCTCCTTGAAATAATAACAGGAATGTGCTCTCTTTTCCTCGCAGGCGCTGTTATAAAGCTCTCTTGTTATATCCTGGGAATCATAGGATCCCTTGTGGACGATGTCGGCATACTTCTTCTGCTGTTCATCCGTCAGCACGAGAGCCTGCATCAGCAGTATGGTCTTGTCCGTCTCCGAAGCCTTCTTTATGTCGGCGTCGGTGACAAACTCGTCATATCCGAAGCCCATAGGCACGAAGTTCTTGTTCTCGAAGATATTGAAGCCGTTCTGCATATCCACCCACTCGAAGTCAGGCATATTGCCTATGGTCTTGTTGTGGGTTATCTTTGCCTTGCCGGCAAGCTGTTCTTCGTTGAGCTCGCTGAAATAATACTTGACCGAAAACAGTCCGCGCAGAGCATAGAGGCTGGTCTCCATTCGGGAAGCAACGTCTCTTGTCTGACCTATCTCGGTATAGAAATCCATTATCGAAACAGGAACTACGCTGTGGAAGGTCCTCATGGAAGAGAGTCCCCAGTACATACACCAGTTATCCACGTTCTTCGAGGTGTCTATCCTGTAGAAGGTGTTCTCCTTGTCCGACATATCGCCGTCCAGCTTTTCCATGTCGAGATTATCGGCACCGTTGATGCAGCGGTCGATATAATCCGGGTTGAGATCGCCCTGGATAACGCCGTAGATCACCGATGAAGCCATGCAGATAACGCAGGCGATGGCTGTGAGTGTGCAGAGCAGCTTCTTGCCGCCGTCCTTTTTCCAGGCAGCCTTATAGACCGCATAGAACAGCATACCGCACATAACAGCCGTCACAAGTCCCTGAACGTAATAAAGCTCGGGGTACTTCGGCACAAGTCCGTAATATGTCTTGCCGTCCTTCTGCTTCGGCAGCAGACCGATGCCCACGAATATGGCCGCAGCCGCAGCACAGGGGATGAATCCTGCTCTCAGCTCTCTCGGGTCGTCGTCGATGACCTGCGCCGTCATAAGGCACATTATCAGTATGGGCATATAGAACCAGTGTGTATAGTAGCTGCTGTTGAACATGATGAAGGCCGAGTTCAGCACAGGCACGCAGGCCATTATGGCGCAGACGATTATTATCTTGCTCTGCCACTGCTTCTTTCTCGTCCTCATGAAGGCGATAACTCCGCACATGGAGAACATAGGAAGGTAACCTGCAAGAGAAGCCCATCTGCCCTTGTCGGCATCGAAGATATTGACTCTTGCCGGCATATCCGAGAGCATGAAGAAGGCCTGGAAGATTCGCGGTATGCGGACGTTCTCGCTGTAAACCACCATGTCGAGGCCGTAGAGGTAACGAGCGACACGGGG
>CAMVOF010000187.1:0-4724 GCA_947169055.1 uncultured Clostridia bacterium | reverse complement strand
GACACCGAGCACAGCACAGATCGAACCGCCTATAAGGCTGGAACGCTGGGAGGACTGGGTCTTCTGGAGCATCTGGTCTTCGGTCTTCGTTGTAACGATGAAGGGCTTCTTGCTGTCCTTCGGAGGTCCGATGCAGAGCTTGCCGGCATTCATATAAGCCTCGCCCAGAACGTAAAGGGACGCATTCAGCGGGATGATAGACTCTATCTTCCTGTAGCCTAAAATGCGGTAGCCTGCGCCGTTGGGACGGATATCATACCTGCGGTAGCGCCTTCTCATGGAGGGGAAGGGAGCCTGGTTCGCATAGGGGTCTGTCATATCCATCTGGTCGAAGGACTTGATGAGGTCCAGCTTATTTGCGATGCCGTTGGTCTCGATAACTATCTCCTGACCGCTGGCATCCTTGAGGATAAGGTCTGCGCTGGATTCCTCGTCGCTCAGCTTGTCCTCTCTTTTGGTGGTGGACATGGAACGCGAACCGTCGCTGTTCCTGCGCTCCTGGGTGGTCTCCGATACCTGCAAGGTCTCGGCCGTGTAGAAAGCAACAGCCTTGCCCGAATAAGGGGTCTTCACCGTCTCGTGGGTGACAGCCGTTCCCTTGAGCTCGACGAACTCGCGGTAATCGGGATTATATTCTGCCATAGCCTCGATAGCTTCCTTGGCATCGGCAACAGATGAAGTAGCGGTAGCCTGTATCTCCATCGCAACGCCTGCTTTCTTGGCACGCTGGAACACTGCGAAATACACTCCGACGATTATTAAAATTATTCCGATTATTATAAGAGCCATAGTTTACTGTCCCTGTTCTGCGGTCCCGGTCTGGCCGAGCTCTGCCATAAGTCTTGCCATCTCTGCATCCACTGCGGAATCCTTCTCCATCTGAGCGAAGGGATCCGGCTCGTTGGAAACGCCTGCCAGGTCGGAGAATGCCTCTGCCTGAGCTTCCTTTGCCTCGATCTTCTCTTCCATTTTGTCCAGCTTGCTGAAAGCGCTGGAAGAATCCATGTTGCCGAGGGTCTTTGCAAGGTTTTTCTGAGCGTCTGCCATCTTGGAACGTGCGATGAGCATAGCCTGCTTGCTTCTTGCCTCGTCCAGCTTCATCTTGAGGGCATCTACCTGTCCCTTGATGGTGTTTACCTGAGCTGTGGAGGTATCATACATCTGCTGATACTGTGCAACCTGGCCGTCAGCGGTAACTTTTCTCTGGAGAGCCATTTTAGCAAGATCCTGATTGCCCTGCTGCAGAGCGACCTTAGCCTTGTTCTCCCAGGAAGCAGACTCTGCCTTTGCTTTTTCGAGCTGCTTGCCGATCTGTCTCTGGGAACCCATAGCCTGGCCGAGAGCGTTGGTGCACTTTTCCTGCTCCTGCTCCATATCTATGATGATCTGCTTGACCATCTTTTCGGGATCCTCGCACTTGTCGAGAAGATCGTTGATGTTAGCCTTGAGTATGTCGCCTATTCTCTGAAAAATTGCCATGTTCGTTTCCTCCTGATGTTTGTTTTTTTATTTATCGGACTCCGGGTCCGAGTGGGTACTGTTGAAATCTGCGCGTATCCTTCCCCAGCACACGCAGGTAACTATGAAATAGATGCAGTAAACAAGCTTCGTCAAAAACATTATGAGCCCTGCAACATCAGCGATCTTTGTTCCTCCCGCAAAGCGGTTTATTATGTCCGCCGGGATGAACACAGCCGCAAGAACTATCATTATCCTGTAATGCTTTGAAGCCAGTTCGATAAGCCCTCCGCGCCTGAAAAGCTGCAAGCAACTCAGCAGCAGAGCTATGAGCTTCCTGCTGAGCAGGATGACGCAGGCTGTTGTAAGTGCTCCGCTCAAAGCAGCGCAGATGTTCACGGCTTTGTCGGAAGCATTTGCAGCATTCGCCGCGAAGACAGCCGCCGTCGCAGCTGCACATAAAGCCGTCAGACAAAGGGCCTGGGGCCTCAGGGTCTCTGCCCTTTCCTCGAAGGGCTTCAGCTCCGCGATGCCCATAAGCATGAACAATGCTCCCACAAGCCTTACCGCATAAGCCCAGCCCTGCCCGAGGCCGAGCTGTAAATTGCATAAAAGAAAGCCGACTGCCAGAAAATTCATAGCGGTTTATTCCTTCTTGTTGGGCGGCTTGCGGAAAAGAACTTTAGCGCAAAGACCGGCTCCCGCAAAGATAAGCGCGAACATCAGCACGTAAACATACAGAGATGCCTGTACCGCGTGGAAGCTGATGGAGTTTATCATTGCGATTATGATTATGAAAACGCCGAGAGCTGTCACGATGCCGCCGATAGTCTTCTTCTCCATCAGGAACATAAGGAATATCCCCACAAGCAGCGGAAACAGCATTACTCCCGTGGTCATTATGCGCCAGCGTCCGATTGAAAATCCCGACCAGAGCCAGGTCACTTCAAACATATTAAGCGCCCAGTAGATACCGCCGCCCAGCATGAGCACGCCAAGGGTGAGCTGCAGCAGTTCGTGATCCACCTCTCCCCTCTCGCTGGAGCGGAAAAAGGAGCGAATGCTCATAAGTACATTTTTCATTTATCATACTCCCTTCTTTTCGCTGAGCAGTCTCAGCCGTCAGGTCATAATCATCCGTTTAATATTATATAATATATTTCACTTTCTGTCAATATTTTTAGCTGATTTTTTCACAGAAATCATTCAATAAAAAACCGAGGACAGGAATACCCTTTTTCGCAGAAAAAAAATAATGAATAATCAAGATCATCGCCGCAGGCGACACCTCAATTATTCATTATTCATTATTCACTAAGTGAAATGATTCTCACCAATACATGACCACAGGCGTGTTCATGGAGATGTTCTCGTAAACATAGCGTGCATCTTCAATGGACATGATTATGTCGCCGCCGGTGCCGTTCTTCTTATAGATCGTTCCGCCGAACTTCGTGCGGTTCTGGGACTCGTAGATGCGGATGCCGTTGGTGGAGATGTTAGTCCAGTAGGTGGCCTTGATCTTCGACTTCTTGCCGTCGTCGTTCTTGTCGGAAACCGAGACATCCATTTCCTTCTGCCATATCTTGTATATGCCCTCGGGAGTGGAGTCCTTTGAACCTGAGACGATGTCGCACTCGTATCTCAGCTCGTTCTTGTAGTAGTACCAGAAGTGCTGTGCCGTGAGGTCGATCTCGCAGTAGGTGTCGCCGATATCGCTTTCGGCTTTTCTTGCTCTCGGGTTGCCCTCGTAGGTGTATTCAAGCTCCTCGCTCTTGTAGTAAACGGGGTCGATCTGAGTGTTCTTTCCGGCGTTTATGGCTTTTTCGATGAGATCGCAGGTCTTCTCCTGATCCATCCACCAGCCGTAGCAGCCCTTACCCTGGGGTATCTTCTTCTCGGCACGGTTGGTCGTCTCGAACTTCCTCGTTGTGCCGTAGGTGTCGTACTTGTATGCCAGCTGCTCGACATAAGCCATTACCTTGTTGCGGTCAACTTTATAGCTCTTGAGGCCGTTGCCCTGGTCGAATACCAGCCAGTCCATGAAATCCTCGCCGGTGAGCTTTGCGTCCTCGTAGCCGAAGTTGATGCTGATGACCACGTCGTAGATCGAGCCCATGTTGCGGTACTCTTCCTCCAGATCGGAAGCAAGGACCTTCGGCAGCTGATAAACGTCTGCCGCAGCCAGGTCGATAACATAAACTCCGTTGTCAAGATGCTCTCTGATATAATCCAGCAGCACGTCCTGCTTTGAGTCGTCGATCTTGTCGCCCTTGACTTCCTTCACTATCTCGAAGCCCTTGGCGGTGACGCTGATATATGCGTCCTTCGGGGGATTTTTGCCCGACTTGTCGATGACTCTTTCCTTGATGACCTGCACCAGCTTATCGTCGTTATAGGTGCTTGCCTCAGTGAAGTTGAACTCGGTCTTCTTGAAGAGGTTCCTGAACCAGAGGTAGTGGTTCTGCTGGGTAAGGAACTGGGAAACTGAGATCTTCACGTTATCCACGAAGTCGATATCCGCAAGGGGGATGTAGATCGACTGCCCGTCCAGCTTGATGAGCTGGAGCTGCTCGGGCGCTGCGTTGGACGTGGAAACAGCCTCGTAGGCTTCGGCTTCCGTCATCCCGCTGACGTCCACCGAGTTGATGAAGGTGTTTCTCAAAAACTTATCCCGGGACTCCTTGATGCCCTTGAGATAGACATAGACTCCCACGACAAGGAGGATCACAAGTATAAGTATGATAGAAAAGAAGGCTGTGCCGAGCCTTGTGGACTCCTTGCGCTTCTTTTTCTTTTTCTTTTTTCCGCTGCTTTTCTTCGGACGTATCTGCCCGTCCTCGATCTGCATTTTACGCATTATCTGCAAAGCAAGCTCGTCACCCGACGCCTGCCGCTTTTCCTGCGAGCTCATTGGTATCTCTCCTTTCGCAAACCGTGCAGCTAAGACACAGTCACACAGTCTATTATACACCACTTATCCCAAAATTTCAAGTATAAATCCAAATTTTTTCTCTATTAGACAAAAAAGCTCCGTAAATACGGTGTTTTTTAATACACCCTCCAATGTTTCTATCGTGCGCTTGACAAGGCTTATTTCGGCCTCCTTTTTTAATTCACCCACCAATGTTTCAATAGAGCGCTTGGCAAAGCTTATTTCGGCCTCCCTCTAAGGGAGGTGGGAGCCTTTGTGAATGAGGCGGCGGTGCAGCCGTTGGGAGAGGCTTGCTTATGTACTCCCTCAGTCACCTTCGGTGACAGCTCCC
>CAMVOF010000186.1:0-4751 GCA_947169055.1 uncultured Clostridia bacterium | reverse complement strand
ACCACAGGCACAGGCCTCGGTTATATCGCAGCAGGCCTTGCAGTAGGTCTCTCCTGCGTGGGCGCAGGCATCGCGGTAGGCTCGGGCGCTCCCGCAGCTATTGGCGCTACCTCCGAGGATCCCAAGAACTTCGTTAAGGCGCTGATCTTCGTCGTTCTCGGCGAGGGCGTTGCGCTGTACGGCCTTCTTATCTCGATCCTGATCGTCAACAACCTCGGTTAAGGACTATGAAGTTTTATCTGATAAGCGATAATATCGACACAAAGATCGGGCTGCGGTTGAGCGGCATCGAGGGGACTATCGTCCATACCCCCGAAGAGGCGGAAACTGCCCTCAAAGAGGCTATGGAGCTCAAGGACGTGGGCATAGTGCTGATGACGGACAAGGCTGTCGAGCTTTGCAGAGACAGAGTCTATGATTATAAGCTGAGCCGTGCACAGCCGCTGATAGTGGAGATACCCGACCGCCATGCCACATCAAACATCTCCGAGACTATCTCCCGCTATCTGCAGGAGGCTGTCGGTATTAAGCTTTAAAAAGGGTGATAGATATGACAGACGAAGCAGTAAGGCTCTCAAGATTCAAGGAGGCCGTCAATAACGAAGCTCAGGCCAAGGTCAAGGAGATACTTGAAGAAGCCAGAGAAGAAAGCGCCGGCATCTCCGAGAACGCAAAGATAAAGGTCGAGCATAAGCTGCGTGAGAAAAAGCAGCTGGTGGATGCCGAGTGCGAAAGAGAGCTCAGGCACAGAGTGTCTGCGGCAAAGCTCGGTTCCCAGAGAGAGATACTCGTCCACAGGGAAAAGCTGGCCGACAGCGTGTTTGAAGGCGTTGCAAAAAGGCTTGCCGAGTTCAGGAAGGGCAGCGGATATAAGGATTGGCTGTTGGCTTCGGTAAAGGCTGCCTGCAAGGACTACCCGGGAGAGAAGGCAGTTGTTTTCGTCTCGGGAGAAGATGCAGCTTTCCGTACCGAGCTTGAGGCTCTCGGCGTTTCCGTCGAGACGGACAACACGATAAAGCTCGGCGGAGCAAGCATAAGCCTGCCGGACAGAAGGCTGATGCTTGACTGCACGCTGGATACGCTTTTTGAAAGAGAACGTGCGGACTTCTGCCGCACTTCCGGTCTCGACCTGACCTGACCGATAGGCCCGGGATAGTCATACTAATGGATCAGGAGATTTGAAATGGATAAGATTTATTCGATAAACGGCCCTATCGTCAAGGTCAAGGATACCCGCAGCTTCTCGATGATGGAAATGGTGTATGTGGGAAAGAAACACCTCATCTCCGAGGTAATAAGCGTCAATTCCGACTTCACAACGATACAGGTCTATGAGGGAACTACCGGACTTATGCCCGGAGAGCCTGTTGTCGGCACGGGAGCTGCCATGTCAGCTGTGCTGGGTCCCGGGATAATCACCAATATCTTCGACGGCATAGAGCGTCCGCTGAGAAGCCTTGCAGCCCTCACAGGCACCTATATCGCCGACGGAGCACAGGCGGATCCCCTCGACAAGGAAAGGAAATTCGATTGCACCATCAAAGTCAAGCCCGGAGATAAACTTGTTCCCGGACAGATATACTGTACCTGTCCCGAGACCGACGTTATCGAGCACAGATGTATGCTCTCGCCCCTTTCTAAGGGCGGAGAAGTCACCTGGTGTGCTCCCGACGGCAGCTATTCAATAGACGAAGTCGTAGTAAAGATAAAGAACGATACGGGCAGCGAGGAAGAGCTTACCCTCTGCCAGCGCTGGCCTATCAGAACTCCTCGTCCCTGCAAAGAGCGTCTGCCCATAGACAGACCCCTGATAACAGGACAGAGAGTCATAGATACCATAGCACCTATCGCAAAGGGCGGTACGGCAGCTATCCCCGGAGGCTTCGGCACCGGAAAGACCATGACCCAGCACCAGCTCGCAAAATGGTGCGATGCCGATATCATAGTATATATCGGCTGCGGAGAGCGAGGAAACGAGATGACCCAGGTCCTCGAGGAGTTCACCGAGCTCATCGACCCCAGAACAGGCCGTCCTCTTACCGACAGAACGGTGCTCATCGCAAACACCTCCAATATGCCTGTGGCGGCAAGAGAGGCTTCTATCTATACGGGCATAACCCTTGCGGAGTATTACCGCGATATGGGCTATCATATAGCTATAATGGCTGATTCAACTTCCCGCTGGGCAGAGGCTCTGCGTGAGCTTTCCGGCCGACTTGAAGAGATGCCTGCCGAGGAAGGCTTCCCTGCATATCTGCCCTCGAGGATCTCCGAATTCTACGAGAGAGCAGGCTATGTCAAGACCCTCGGAGGAAGCGAAGGCTCTGTTTCGATCATCGGAGCAGTTTCTCCTCAGGGCTCGGATTTCTCGGAGCCTGTGACCCAGAACACAAAGCGTTTTGTCCGCTGCTTCTGGGCACTGGACAAGAGCCTTGCCTATGCAAGACACTATCCTGCAATAAACTGGAACACCAGCTATTCGGAATATACCGACGAGCTTGCCGATTATTTCAAGAAGAACGTGGCCGAGGATTTCATGGAGGTAAGGCAGGAGATATCCAATATCCTCCTTGAAGAGAGCCAGCTCATGGAGATCGTAAAGCTCATGGGTGCCGACGTGCTGCCGGACGACCAGAAGCTCCTTATAGACATCGCAAGAGTCGTAAGAGTAGGCTTCCTCCAGCAGAACGCCTATCATAAGGACGACACCTACGTCCCTCTCTCAAAGCAGTATCTTATGATGAAGACCATACTCAAGCTTTTCGCCCTTTCAAAGGAAGCTGTTTCCGCGGGCATACCCGTGGATAAGATAGCATCTCTCGGCTGGGCAGAAAAGCTTATAAAGATAAAGTATGACATCCCGAACGATAAGCCTGAGATGTTCGACGAATATATGCAGCAGATGGAAAAGGATTTTGCGGCAGTAAATGGGGGTGCTGTGATTGGAGCTTAAATATATCGGGCTCGACGAGATAAACGGCCCTCTCGTGGCGCTTGAGAACGTCAGCGGCATCGGCTACGACGAAATGGCAGAGCTGAGGCTCAAGGACGGCAGCCGCAGGCTTGCAAGAGTCGTGGAGATATCCGAGGGCAGGGCAGTGCTCCAGGTCTTTGAGGGCACAAAGGGCCTTGCGCTGAACAATACAGTCACAAAGTTCGAGGGCAAGCCTATGGAGCTTCCTCTCTCCAAGGAAATGCTGGGACGTATCTTCAGCGGAGCAGGAAAGCCCATCGACGGTCTCGGGGATATCTATCCCGAGAAGTACGCAGATATCAACGGACTTCCCCTGAACCCCGTTTCGAGAGAGTATCCGAGGAACTACATAAACACCGGCATATCTTCCATAGATGCCCTGATGACCCTTATCAGAGGACAGAAACTGCCCATATTCTCCGGCTCGGGACTTTCCCACAACAAGCTTGCCGTTCAGATAGTAAGGCAGGCTAAGATCGCCGACGAGAACGGACAGGACTTCGCCATAGTTTTCGGCGCAATGGGCGTCAAGAACGACGTTGCCGATTACTTCAAGCGTTCCTTTGAGGAAACAGGCTCCCTGCAAAGAGTCGCCATGTTCCTCAATATGTCCAACGACCCCATAATCGAGCGTATACTGACTCCGCGCTGTGCTCTCACCTGCGCCGAGTATCTTGCCTTCGAGCATAATATGCACATCCTCGTTATCCTCACGGATATGACAGCTTATGCCGAGGCTCTGCGTGAGTTCTCCTCCTCAAAGGGGGAGATACCCGCAAGAAAGGGCTATCCCGGATATCTTTATTCCGACCTTGCCTCCCTCTATGAAAGAGCAGGAGTCGTCCACGGCTCAACAGGCTCGGTAACTCAGATACCGATACTCACCATGCCCAACGACGACATCACACACCCTGTCCCCGACCTCACGGGCTATATCACAGAGGGTCAGATAGTTCTCGACAGACCCCTCGACCAGAGCGGCGTCTATCCGGCAGTTTCGGTGCTGCCCAGCTTGTCCCGTCTTATGAAGGACGGCATCGGCGAAGGCTATACGAGAGAAGACCACCAGACCTGTGCCAACCAGCTTTTTGCAGCCTATGCAAAGGTGTCGGACGCAAGGGCTCTGGCTTCGGTCATCGGCGAAGAGGAGCTCTCCGCTACCGACAAGGCCTATCTGAAGTTCGGCAACTTGTTTGAGAAGCATTTCATCGACCAGGGCTTCGATGTCAACCGCTCGATCGAGCAGACCCTCGACCTGGGCTGGCAGCTGCTCTCGACTCTGCCGAGAGCCGAGCTCGACCGTGTTGACGACGAGCACCTCGAAAAATTCTACGACCCCGAGGACGCAAAGATAGCCTTCGGGCTCTGAGCTTTGCGAAGGGAGATGAGTACACATGGCACAGCAGGTATTTCCCACCAAGGGAAATCTCATAGCACAGAAAAAATCGCTGCAGCTGGCTCTGCTGGCGGTGCTGTGGTGCCTGGTGCTGCTGACGGTGTTCTTTCTGTTCTGGCGCTTCCGGACGCCGGCCCAGTGTCTGGTACCGCCCTTTGACGGATTGTTTCCCTCCGCGATCGTGGATTGAAAGGAGAACGCATCATGCTTGAGATCTCTCATATCACCAAGAAATACGGCTACAAGACCGCCCTGGTGGATGAGCTGCCGGCGGACGAGGGCGGCATCAAAAGCGCCACCCTTTCCGTCCAGGGGCTGAACGCCTACGGCTATCTGAAGGCGGAGCGGGGCGTCCACCGCCTGGTGCGCATTTCGCCCTTC
>CAMVOF010000185.1:0-4794 GCA_947169055.1 uncultured Clostridia bacterium | reverse complement strand
CTTCCACAGCCATTTATAAGAGGCCTTGTCCCTGCCCCACCAGAAATAGCCGTTTGAAGCCTCGTGCAGCGGACGCCAGAGCACCGGGACTTCCGCATCCCGAAGCACAGTGAGCTTCTCCGAGATAAGATCAATCCCGGCTATTATCTCTGCGCATTGGTCGGATATCTTTCCGTCCTTGCGGAGCTTCTCTATCTCCTCGGGAGACAGCAGGGCGATGTCTTCTTTGGTGACCGCAGCCGAGAGATCAAAGTCCGTTTCGTCGGCATAGCAGCTTGAGGTCTTGCCGGAGGGATCGCACCAATGGCACATATAGCTGACGATACCGCCGTCAGCCGCCCATTCAAGGGCACGGCTTATCTCGTCGGAGTCCTCGTTCCCGGCCTGGGTGTAGGGCATAAGATCACCGCCGCGTATAGCAGGGAAGCGCCCCGTAAGCTCGTAGATCTTCCTTGTCTCGGTGAGGGTGCCCCAGGTGTCGTGCTGGCCTGTGAGTATCCTTGTGCCGTAGCCTTCGCAGATATAGGAATAAAGCTCCTTTGCTTTGTCCGAGGCGTTCTTGTTCACAAGCTCGCTTTTCAGGGGCTTGATCTTTAAGTTTTTGATGTCCTTGCTGGCTTCGATCGTTACGCTGTCCAGATCGAAGCTCTTCGACGAAGACGATACCGAAAACTCCGTTTCTCCCTTTTCGAGAAAGATGTTCGAGAAGGTCATCAGCCCGAATCCTGCTTCCGCCGAGACATCGAATTCGCCTATGCTCCTGCCTCCTGCCGAAAGGGTGCCAACGGCATTTTTGTCTGCGGCAGCGGTCAGGGTTATGTTGTAATACTGAGCCTCCGGCAGCTTGAACTTGACTGCGCAGCCGGACTCCGCATTGGGCACCGAGACATAGCCCTCGCCCTCAAAGCCAGGGCGGTCGTTCTTGACTTTTGCCTTGCCCGAGAGAGTGCCTTTCTCTGCCTGAACGGTCTTCGAGTAAGCCTTGTATGTCACCGGCTCGGCCTCGACTTCGACCTCCGGCACAGTCGTGACGGCTGCGGGCTCGCTGTCGTCGGGAGCGGCAGTTGTGGTTATCAGCTCAGTCTCCTGGCTTTGCTCCGGCACGCTTTCCGTGCTGCCTATCTTGCTTCCGCAGCCCGACAGACAGGCTGCTGCCAGCACAGCGCAGATGATCCTTCGGGTGTCCATGTATCTTACCTTCTTATCCTTCAAGTATGTATTCCGCTCCGGCAGCGGTGTCGAAACAGAACGCTCCGTTCTCTTCCGTGTAAGGGACAGGTTTTCCGCCGCAGGTGAGCTTTCCTCCGCCGCAGACCAGCCTGCAAATACCGCCGGCCATGCTTCTGATCTTCGCGGTCCTGAGCGTTGAGCCTTCCCACTCGCAGTCGATCTCAAAGCCTCCGCGGGCACGCATACCCGTGAAGCTGCCCTCTGCCCATTCTTCGGGAAGTGCAGGCAGCAGAACGATCTCTCCCCGCTGAGACTGCAGAAGTGCCTCGGCGATGCCTGCCGAGCCGCCGTAGTTCCCGTCGATCTGGAAGGGCGGATGCATATCGAACAAATTCCTGCTGGTGGAGTGGGAGAGCAGGGCGATGATGTTTTCGTAAACTTTCTCTCCGTCGAAAAGCCTTGCCCAGTGGTTGATTATCCATGCTCTTGACCAGCCGGTGTGACCTCCGCCGTGGCTCAGCCGGCGTTCGAGAGTTGCCCTTGCAGCGGCGGCAAGCTCCGGCTCGTGCCGAAGAGTCATCTGTGCCGCAGGATAAAGGGCAAACAGCTGGGAGATATGCCTGTGACCCGGCTCGGCTTCGTCGTAGTCCTCTGCCCATTCTTTTATCTGCCCGTATTTTCCTATCTCGGGCTTCGGCAGCTTTTCACGCAGAGCTTTGAGCTTCTCGGCAAAGTCCCTGCCTCTGCCAAGTATCTCTGAGGCTTCGATTATGTTCGAGAAAAGTTCGTAAATTATCTGGCTGTCCATGGAAGGTCCCACGCAAAGCGAGCCCTTTGAGCCGCTTTCGGTTATATAAACATTCTCGGGCGAAAGAGAAGGACAGGTGACAAGACGGCCCTTTTTGTCGGTTATCAGAAAATCGACAAAGAACTGCGCAGCCTCGCAGAGAGTTTCAAATTTTTCGTCAAGGAAAGCCTTGTCGAGGGTGAAGCGGTAGTGCTCGAAAATATGCAGGCAGAGCCATGCAGCACCCATGGGCCACTGTGTCGCAGGTATCCAGAGATCCTGGGGTGCAGTGTCTCCCCATATATCCGTGTTGTGGTGGCAGACAAAGCCGCCGCAGCCGTACATCTCCTCGGCAGTCCTCCTGCCGTTGGGACGCATACGCTCGATGTGATCGAAAAGCGGAGTGTGCAGCTCCGAAAGATTGAGGGACTCAACGCCCCAGTAGTTCATCTCGGTGTTGATGTTCACGGTGAACCTTCCGCCCCAGGCAGGCCACATATCCTTGTTCCAGATGCCCTGGAGGTTCGTCGGCAGGGTGCCCTCTCTGCTTGCCGCGATAAGCAGATAACGCCCGAAGTTGAAATACATCTCCATGAGCTTGTTGTCGCTGCCGCCGTTCTTGACAGCCGCAAGACGTTCATCCGTGGGCAAAGCGGAAGCTCCGCCGCTGTTGTCCGGCAGGGAAAGAGAGCATCGCTCGTAAAGAGCCTTGTAGTCGGCAAGGTGAGCTTCAAGCAGCGCATCATAGCCCTTTGCAGCTGCCTGCTCGGCGTCGGCCTTTGCCTGCGCCTTGCAGTCCTTGACCCGGAAGCTGGTCTGTGCGCCGAGGGTAAGAAGCACTTCCGAACAGCCGTCGCAGCAAAGATAGCTGCCGAGTGTCCGGATCACGCCGTCGGGAGCGGAAGCTTTTAAATAAGCCGCAAACCCGATGCCGTCGGCACCGCCTTCCGCTCCGTGGAAAAGTATGCCGTCGCCCTTGGGGGTGTTGTCGTCGAAATAATCGTCCCTGCCGCCCAGCTTCATCCTGACGGTGATGCCGTTCTTTTCCGAAGAAGTCAAACGTATGACCAGGACCTTGTCCGGCTCGGAGATAAAAGCCTCTCTCTTGAAACCGCAGCTGCCTATGGAGTATTCCGTTACGGAAACAGCCGTCGAAAGATCGAGGGAACGCTCCTTGTATTCGCAGGTGTTTTCAAGATAGTGGCTTATCTCAAGATCGCAGAGGGGCATATAGTGGCGTTCGTCCGAAGGGGTTCCGCAGAAGGCCTCGAGGATGAGCTTTTCGGCCTCGGGTATCTTCTCGTCGAGGAGGAGCTGCCGCACCTTCTGAAGATTCTCGTGTGCAGAGGGGTTGACCCTGTATCTGGGACCGCCCGACCAGACGGAGTCCTCGTTGAGGCAGATGCGTTCGCCGAGGGGCTGTCCGAAGAGCATGGCACCTATCCGACCGTTGCCGAGAGGGAGGGCATCGTTCCAGTCCTCGGCAGGGTTTTTATACCACAGGATCTCGCTTGGATTATGTTTCATATTTTACACGCTCCGTTTCAAAAGCAGGACGGAAAAGCGGCAGACCGTCCGCGATATAGGTGGGTGGGGATTTACAATATTTATATTATAGCACATAGCGGAAAGTTTTTCAAGGGCTAATAAAACAATCGCACAGCGCCTTAAAAAGGTTTTCGGGTCGGTGCCCCGACGGGGCTTGACACGTGACGCAAGCAGAGCTTGCTTACATAGAGCAAAACGGAACATATCCCACGCGAGCAAAGCCTTAATAGAACACCTCGCAACAAGCTTATCCCAACGGTTGCACCGCGAACTCATCCACAAAGGCACCCACAGAGCTCTTCCGTAGGAAGAGGTTTCCCTCAGAGGGAGGCCAAAATAAGCTTTGCCAAGCGCACGATTAAAAACTGGTGGGTGAATTAAAAAAGAGGGTGAATTAAAAAAAGGGGTTTACTTTTTTTATAAGGTATGCTATAATGTAATGTGGTGCAGTTTGTTGCAGCCGCTAAATTATGTCAGAAACAAGAGGAAGTCAAAATGATAGAAAAGCCCGGTTTTTTAAAACGGATAACAGATAAACGCGGAGAGCTTTACGGCAAGCTTTTCCTTGTCGCTTTCTTCGGAATGGTGGTCGGATTTATCCCTTCGCTGATCTATAACAAAGGTATTTTCCTGTATTACGGCGATTTCAATTCCCAGCAGATGATGTTCTATTACCACGCCAACGAAGCTGTAAGCAACGGGGCTTTCGGCTGGGACTGGGGAACCGATCTCGGTGCGAATTTCATAAGCTCATATTCCTTCTATCTTTTGGGCAGCCCGTTCTTCTGGCTGAGCACCATTTTCCCGCTCAAAGTCGTGGCTTATCTTATGCCCTGGCTCCTTGCCCTCAAGACCGCTGTGGCAGCGATCAGCGCCTACGCCTTTGCACGCAGATTCGTTAAGAGCCCTCAGGCTGCTTTTATCTGCGGTCTGCTCTATGCCTTTTCCGGCTTCCAGACATACAACGTTTTCTTCAACCATTTCCACGACGTAACGGCTTTCTTCCCGCTGCTGCTGCTGAGCTTCGAGATGCTCACCCAGGACGGCAAAAAGGGACCCTTCGCCCTTATGGTGGCTCTCACCGCGACCATAAGCTATTTCTTCCTTGTGGGCGAAGTCGTGTTCATGCTTATCTACTTCTTTATCCGCTGCACGGATAAGGATTTCAAAATGGATTTCAAGATCTTCGGTTCGCTTCTTGTTGAAGCGGTCATCGGCGTGCTCATCTCGGGCATAATACTCCTGCCTGCGGTATACGACGTCGTGAACAACCCCCGTGTATCCAGCAG
>CAMVOF010000184.1:0-4824 GCA_947169055.1 uncultured Clostridia bacterium | reverse complement strand
ACGAGCAACGTGTACTGTCATATGATCGGTGACGCGCAGGCAAAGGTTTCCAAGGCGGTTTCAGATTTTCTTAATTTCCGCAAGAAGAAAGAACAGAAGAGCCCTGCATAAAGTTGTTCATTATTATAATGAACAAGCAAAGAACAAATCGTTTTTTTGCAAAACAAAAAGCCCTAAAACCGCGCATCTGCGCGATCTCAGAGCTTTGCGTTTGGTGACCCGTACGGGAATTGAACCCATGATTCCGCCGTGAAAGGGCGGTGTCTTAACCTCTTGACCAACGGGCCTAAACTAAAGGAACAGCAATGGTGGCGGTAACTGGATTTGAACCGGTGACACCCTGGGTATGAACCAAGTGCTCTAGCCAACTGAGCTATACCGCCATACACTGTCCCTTTTAGCGACTTATATATTATACACTAAAAAAGCCTTCTTGTCAACACTTTTTTCAAAAAAATATTTCAGCCCTGCAAAAAGCCGGTTTTATGCGCTTTGCAGGGCTTGTTTGTGCCGGTTCAGCATTTCGTTTCCTTCACTATCGGATGCCTGATAACAGTCTTCCACTTTTCGGGAGGAACTCTTCTTGCGTCCGAGAGATAGATCTCGTGGTGCAGGCGGCCGGAGGAGAAGTCGTTTCTGTATCCCTTCTCTGCGATGTATCTGTCCATAAGGGCAACGGTCTCCGGCTCGAGGTCGAAGCTGCCGTGGTGCATTATCTGCACGCACAGCCCTTCGTCAACGGTCAGGAATTCAGCCTTCGAGCAGTCCAGCTTTTTCTTCTTCTCGGCTGTCTCAACTGCCCAGGCGAAGTCGCTTTCCCTGATAAAATCCGGCAGCCTTATCACCGATATCCAGCAGAATTTTCCCTTGTCGGAATAGTCTATCCCGTCAATGCCTTCCTGCCACCAGAAGCCCTCCAGCGGCGGCACGACGTATTCGTAGAACCCCTCGATCCTGCGGTCGGTCTTGCAGCTCATTTTCAGCGTGTAGGCAACGGCATAAAGCACGCCGATAGCCTGCTTGTATGCGCCGTCTTCCTCGTTGGGATCACCGCTGCCTCTCACAGCGATGTAATTCGCCTTCGGCACCTCAACGATCTGCGGCGTGTCCTTGGGCATATAGAATTCTCTGTATTCCTTTTTGAAGTCAAAAGCCATATCCAAAGTCTCCTTAGCTTGGGGAGATCACCTGTATTTGCCGTTCTGCTGCTTGAAGATCATCTTGTCTTCATACATCGCCTTGTCGGCACGTTTGAACACAAGCTCCACAGTATTGTCGTCGGAGGCGTATTCAGCCATGCCCGAAGCCGCAGAATATCTCATCCACGGGTCGGCTTCGTCGTTGTTGTACGCCATGACGAAATCCTTCCTCAGCTTCTCGAAGTTTGCGTATCTGTTCTCGTAATCCTCGCCGCGGAGGATAGCAACGAACTCGTCTCCGCCTATCCTGAATACCGGCGAGTGCTTGAAGGTCTCGCAGATCAGGTGGCAGCAGCCCTTGATGTAAATATCTCCTGCGTTGTGTCCGTAGCTGTCGTTTATCTTTTTCAGCTGGTTGATGTCGATCATAACAATGGCAAACTCCGTGTCCTCGTTCTGTATCTCGGTCTTGAGCTCTTCCACCTTCTTGATGTAAGCCGCCTTGTTGCCCACGTTCGTCAGCGGGTCTCTGTAAACTTCGCGGCTTATCTGACCGATAACCTTGTCCTTGGTGCGGATGTCTTTCTCTGCCTGTTCCTTGTCCTTCTGCATATCCGAAAGGTCGTTCAGGTAGTCGATGATGTTCACCTGCATACTGCGGACGCTGTCGTAGATGTCTTCTATCTCGTCGTGACTGTTTATACCGTAGTCGATGACTCCCGATTCCTCGTAGCTCTTGTTTTCGGCAGGCTTGAAGTTTTTCATCTCAGCCGTCAGCTTGTTCAAAGGCTTGATAACGACCTTGTTAACAAACAGAACAGCCACCGCCAGCACGATTATAGTAAGAGCTATCGCGCTTGCGATAACATAGGAAAGGTTTATCCTCCGCTGGCTGATTATGTCCTCCATTTCAACATCGCAGCCGATATGGCAGACCAGCTTGCCGTCCTTGTTATAAACAGGCGCATAGGCAGAGCAGAGATATCCCCAGTCGCCGTTGGAGATAACAGGCTCGATCTTCTTCCTCGGGTCAACTCCCTCAAACTCCGGCTCTCTCTCCTCAAAGTATCCTGTCTCGTAGATGGGGTTGTCGTAATCGTCAACGAGATACATATCGTATTCGGCATCCATATCTCCCCATCTGATTATGTAGAGATACTTTATATCGTCCATGTTGGAGAGATAGTCCATGAGTTTTTTTCTCGTCTCGGCATAATGCTCCCACAGGCCTTTTTCTTTCAGATACTCCTCGATGACAGCTTCGTCCTCGTCTTCCTCTGCCTGGTCACGGAGTGCCTGGAATTCCTCCGACTCGGCGGTTTTTGCCAGCTCGTCAAGGAAGTCGGCATCCACCTGTGTCGCAAAGTATTCCGCAGAGTTGTAAGCAAGACGCTTGAAGTAAGTGTCTATCTGTCCGACGTTTATTAAATACGAAAGTATCGCAACACCGAATGCAGCCGTCAGCACTGTGAGTATCACGAATAAATACATCTTTTTGCCAATGGAAAATCTTCTCTTTTTTCGGGCGTCAGCCATTGTGTTCCTCCTCGGCAGTTATTCTGATGATGCGTTTACTTCTTTATCAGTCCGCATTTTGCCGCTATCCTTTCGGCTGCGTGTCCGTCCTGATGGGAATTCACAAGCTCGTTGAGCCTGCGTCTCTCCTTTGCGTGGTTGTCTGTCTCCGTGGAAATATCGGTTATGAAATTGCGCAGGTCGGAAAAGCTCTTTATCCTCTCTCCCGGCATGAAGGCTTTCGGGTCATCAACGGTGAAGCCTCTTTCGCTTCCGTACTGCGAGAGGTCTCCTGCCGTGAAGCCTATGGGTCTGTCAAGCACCAGATAGTCGAAATACACCGACGAGTAATCTGTTATCAGCGCACAGCTCCTCAGCATCAGCGTGTAGATGTCGAGGCCTCTTTCCTCGAATTCCTCCTGCTCGATTATCTCAATGTTATCGTAGCCCTTTTCTTCACCTCTGCTGTCCTGCATGGGGTGTGGCTTTATTATCATTTTCATCCCTGCCTTGCCCAGCAGCCTGTCAAGCCCTCTCAGCTCTTCTTCCGTTTCGCAGACGGGCAGGGCAGTGCCGAGTTCGGTGTTCCGGCTTCCGAGCCTCTCCGAGCTTCGGTAGGTCGGCAGCCAGAGTATCAGCCTTTCGGGAGCAGGTCTCTCTTTGAAAAGCACATCGCACCTCGGCTGACCCACCAGCATCACAGCCCTCTTCGGGCACTTGAAGCTTCGGCACATTATCTCGCCGAAAAAGGGCGAAGTGGCGATAGTCCGTGTGAAGAAATAATAGTCGATGTTCTCGCAGCCGGGCTCCAGGTTGCCGATGGATTTCAGCGGCATACCGTGCCAGAGGTTCACGACCTCCTGCCCCTTAGCAGGCTTTATGGGGTACTTCCCGAAGGAGTAGAACATCGTCCTGCACCGCAGAAAGCTCCAGAGCCCTTTTCCGCAGCTTATGAAGCGCACGTTCTTCGGTGCATCGTCTTTGTATTTTTCAAAGTCGTCAACGGCGCAGACTATCTTTAAGTTCTCGTTCAGCCCGTTGTCTATAAGATAGTCGTACATCGACTTCACGTTGTCCCTGAACCCCAGGTTTGAATAGAACAGCACGAGCCTGCGTCTTTTCGGCACGAGCCTGTTTACTATATTCAGAGGCTTTGCTGCAATTTTCAGCAGGTCCTTTTTGTTCATTCTGTCACTCCCCGTAGCTCAGTTTTTTCCGGCGCTGCTCCTAAGCAGCCTGCTGTACATCACAGCCCTCAGCCGGACAGGCATTATGCTGAAAACAAACATGGCGCTCAGCCGCTTGATATAATCAAAGCGGGAGCAGAACCCTATATCCAGCTTGAAGCGTTCAAGCCTTTTTGCACATCTGAAATATTCAAGTCCTCCGCGCCGGGAGTACATCCCGGCCCCCGTGCGCATCTTGAGCAGCATCTTCTGGACGTTGTAGCCCCTGTATCCGCCGGAGAGCAGCTTTATCCAGAGCTGGTAGTCCTCGAACCACTTGTATTCCTCGTATTTCCCCACAGCC
Source organism: uncultured Clostridia bacterium (assembly GCA_947169055.1). Taxonomy (GTDB): domain Bacteria; phylum Bacillota; class Clostridia; order Oscillospirales; family Ruminococcaceae; genus FB2012. The sequence goes on along the minus strand of CAMVOF010000184.1, from coordinate 640 downwards.
TCCACAGCGCTCTTTCTGTACATCACGCAGGGGTGATTGAAAGGGTTCCGCTGTCTTGCAAAGCGCATTATCCCCTCGTGGGTCCGGGGAGTTTTCCTGTATGCTTCTATCTTTTCGGGATCGCTTGCAAACTCGCCTATAGTCGCGCTGCAAACGTCCGCACTGTGCTTCTTCATCGCCCTGAGCTGGGTCTCTGCCCTCTCGGGAAGCGCTATGTCGTCCGAGTCCATCCTTGCGATGAATTCGTTCCTGCAATGGGAGAGCCCCGTGTTGAGTGCGTTGGGCAAGCCCTTGTTCTCCGAAAGCCTTACTATCTCGAAAAGCCCGGGATAAGCTCCGCAAAGCTCTTCGATCACAGCGTCAAGCCCCTCGTTCAGCTCTCCGTCGCAGACGATAACGAATTGCTCCGGCGGCAGAGTCTGCCTTACCATGCTAAGTACAGCCTCCCTGAAAAACTCAGGCTTCTCTCTGTGATATACAGACATCAGTACAGTGTATTTTTCACCCATACCCTTCACCTCCGGACAGCGTTTTTTCCATGATCCCGCCCCGCTTTGCCCTATCGCAAACGATAGTCTATCTTAACTTCTGCGTGGGCTGTTGGGGGAGACCCTTTTGAAAAAGGGTCATCCCCCGCCTA
>CAMVOF010000183.1:0-4831 GCA_947169055.1 uncultured Clostridia bacterium | reverse complement strand
CCTCAATGTGACTGGAGTTCAGACGTGTGCTCTTCCGATCTCATAGGTATGCCTCTGCATGAGTCCCGACAGAGTGCAAACACTGACCCGGATAGCGGGCTGAAAAAAGTCTGCCTGACGGTGTCAACGCGACCTCATCTGAGAAGCACCTGCCTCCCTTATGAGGGAGGCCTGGCAAAGCTCTGCCAAGCGATGAATTAAAAGCTGGTGGGTGTATTAAAAAAAGGGGGGATCAACATAGTTATGTGGTTAGGTATTTTAGCGGCTGTTTTGCTGGCAGCCGGCGGAGGTATCGTATATCTCACCTATGCCGTGGGGAAATTCGGCATCGTAAAAAAGCTCTCGGGAGATAAGGCTTCAAAAAGAAGGATCTTTTCTCTCGGGCTGATAGTCGCCGTCTTTGCGCTGACGGTGGTTATATTCAGCACGGTCAACGCAATTAACATCCTGCTGCACGAGGTGCTGTTCTTCGCTTTCTTCGGCCTTGTCATCAGGATAATAAAAAAGATCACAGGCAAGAGCTTCAAGATAAACTGGCAGGGCTGGCTTGCCTTGGGCAGTTCGGTCATCTACCTCGCTGTGGGGTATTACCTCTGCCATAACGTGTGGCAGACGAACTACGAGCTTAAGACCGAGAAGCAGATCGGCAGCCTGAGAGTCGCCCTCTTTGCGGACTCCCATATTGGCACGGTCTTCGACGGCGAGGGCTTCGCAGAACATATGGAGACCATAAACGAGCAGTCGCCGGATATCGTCGTCATCGCAGGAGATTTCGTTGACGACGGAACGACACTTGAAGATATGCAGACTGCCTGCAAGGCGCTTTCAAAGATCGACGCAAAATACGGCGTGTGGCTCTGTCTCGGCAACCACGACCCCGGCTATTACAAGAGCAGGAAATTCAGCCTCGACGAGATGAGAGCCGAGCTTGAAAAGAACGGCGTTCGCGTCCTTGAGGACGAATGTCAGCTCATCGACAACAGGTTCTACCTCATCGGCAGGAAGGACAAAAACACCAAGGACCGCAAACCTATCTCGGAGCTTATGGAGGGCATCGACAGGGATAAATACACGATAGTCCTCGACCACCAGCCCAACGACTACGAGAACGAAGCAGCCGCGGGAGCAGACCTTGTCCTTTCGGGACACACCCACGGCGGACAGTTCTTCCCGGTGACTGCCGTCGGCGAGTGGATAGGCGCAAACGACCGCACCTACGGCTACGAGAAAAGGGACGACACCGAGTTCATCGTCACCTCCGGCATCGCGGACTGGGCCATATATTTCAAGACCGGCACGAAGTCGGAATATGTTATAATCGACATCGAGCAGGTTTTTTCTTGACACGTTTTTTCTTGACGCGTTTTTTTCTTGACGCGTGACGCAAGCTGCGCATGCTTACGTTGAGCGGAAGGGAAGTTATCCCACGCGAACATGGCTTTATAGAAAAACGACCCCACGCAACGTGGGGTTTTCGCTTTTGATCGGGGAAGATCAATTTAGTGAATAGTGAAAAATGAACAGTGAAGAGTGAATAATACAGAAACGCCGGTAAACTATTCATTCTTCACTTTTCACTATTCATTATTAACTAAGCCCTTGCCGCGTTAGCGACAAGGGCGTTTCTGGAGCTGGTAGCCGGACTCGAACCGGCGACCTGCGCATTACGAATGCGCTGCTCTACCAACTGAGCCATACCAGCATTCATTTTTATTTTTTTTCACTCGGCGACCTGCGCATTACGAATACGCAAGTCAACACAGTTGACTTTCTCTACACAACTGAGCCATACCAGCATTCAATACTTTTATACCAACACTTATATATTATATATAGTATAAAGCTCGGTTTTCCGGGCGAGGTACTTAATAATTATAATCGAAACACAATATTTTGTCAATATCTTTTGAGAACAAAATTATTAAATTTTTGTCCAAAGCGGTTGAAATTTTGAAAAGAGTATGCTATAATAATATGGAAATTATAACGGAAGGACAGGTAGGTCTTTATTATGAGCTCAACCAAACAGAAAAAATCATCGGCCGCCAAAGGCGTCGCCATATTTTTTATCGTTTTTATAATCCTTGAGATACTGCTTCTGGTGGGTGTTTCAAGAGTGTTTAAAAACAAGGACGTTACGCCCAGCATCGCAGGCTACAGCGTTTACCTGATGGATTCAAACAGCATGGGAGATTCCGTTCCCCAGGATGCGCTGGTCATCGCCGCAAACGGTGCTCCGAGCCGCGACGGTATCAAGAAGGCAGTTATCGCCGAGGAAGTTCCCGGCGTGGGCACTTCGGTGTTCTGGCTCGCTGACGTTTCCACAAGCTCCGACTTGAACGGCGTTGTCTATACACTGTTCCAGGAGAAGGCTCCCGAAAAGCTCTACAGGGTAAAGACATCCAACGTTGTGGGTACAGCTTCCAGCTACTACCTTACAGCCGGTAAAGTCATAAAGTTCATCACCTCCGAGTTCGGAAGGATAGCCTGCATCGCAGTTCCGCTGTTCCTGTTCGTTCTGCTGGAGCTTATCATCATGCTCTTCAACCGTGCAAGATACGATGACGACGAGGAAGATGATGACGAGGACGAGGATGAGGACGACGAGCCCGTTGAGCTGGACGACTTCCTCTACGGCGGAGAGAACGATAAGGAAATGCGTGCCGAGGCAGCTCGTGCAGCCGAGGAAGAGCTGAGAGAGGAGCAGTTTGCTCCCAAGCAGACACCCAGAAGGATCAGAGAAGAAGCTCCCGAGCCTGAGAAGGAGCCCGAGCCTATAACTATATCCGAGCCCGAGGAAGCTCCTGCCCAGGAAGCTGCTGCAGAAGCCGCTGAAGAAGCCGAAGCCGCAGCAGAAGAAGCTGCTCCCGAGGCCGAGAAGAAGGACGAAGCCGATGCCGGCATGAAGATGAATGCTCCCAAGAAGAAGGTCGTAAGAAGAAGACCCTCCGAGCTCAAGATGAGCGGAGAGAAGAGATCGGCCTCCGCAAGCATGGCAGACCTTATGAAACTCATGGAAGAGGAGCAGAATAAGCTCAAAAATCAGCTTGGTGACAAATAAGCACGAAAACGTTTGAAACGACAGATCTCAAAGGAGTTTGCCTATTTTTTACCAAATACCAGTCCGGTTTTTTGTATATTACTATCAATAAATCGAACCGACTCGGGTAGGGCCGACGGCTTCCGGACAGCTTCCGGAAATGAAAGCCCTGCCCGATAAATTATTACACAACGGTTACACCGAGCGGCTTATTATGTGTAAGCTGCACAATATTTTAGTGAAATCTTTGTGAAAAGTCCCATATTTTATTACACAGAACATAAAAAAATTCAAAAATGCTTGAAATTTCAGGAGAAATAATGTATATTTGTACTAACGGAAACGTTTGAAAAAACACTTCGGTTTGGCGTAAAAGTATCACTTAAACGTTTAAATCGAGCGAAAGGCGGAAATCCCATTGGTTTCATTAAAGGATATTTCCGTCCGTTGCGGCGTTTCGGTTGCAACAGTGAGCAAAGCTCTGAACGGTCATAAGGACGTAAGCGAAGCTACTCGCGAAAGACTTGTCCGCACAGCAAAAGAGATGGGATACTTCCCGAATTCTCAAGCGCGCGCTCTGAAGACGAACAGGACGTACAACTTAGGCGTCATGTTCCTGGATGAAGCGGGCAGGGGACTGACGCATGAGTTCTTTGCAAAGGTGCTGAACAGCTTCAAGACGGAGGCTGAGAGCTGCGGCTATGATATTACTTTTATAAGTAATAAGGACATAGGCGGCAGAAGGATGTCAACGTATGAACACTGTAAGTACCGCAGCGTTGACGGGATCGTAATTGCATGCACCGATTTCACAACGCCCGATGTCTTTGAGGTCATCAACGGCGACCTTCCGGTCGTTACGATCGACCACATCTTTGACTGCCGTACTGCGATCGTGTCCAACAACGAAAGCGGTATGGAGCAACTGCTTAATTATGTTGCGGATCACGGTCATACCAAGATAGCATACATCCAGGGAAAGAAATCTGCTGTTGCCGAAAAACGTCTCGCAGGCTTCTGCAAGGCCTGCATGAACAGAGGCATTGAAGTCAGACCCGAATGGCTGCCGATCGGGGATTACGGTAATCCCGACAATACATACCAGTTGACAAAGAAACTGCTCAAGGGTAAGGAGCGTCCCACTTGTATCTTTATGCCGGACGATTATTCGGCCATAGGAGGACTCAACGCCATCAAGGACGCAGGGCTCTCGGTTCCCGACGATATATCGGCGGTAGGATATGACGGGATAGATTATTCCCAGCTGCTGTCTCCGAAGCTGACCACTTATCTCCAGGATACGCCTCGGATCGGTGCGGTTGCGGCAAAAAAACTCATCTCTCTTATAGAGAATCCACAAACGACCTTCACAGAGGTCATAACGATCGACGGACGGTTTCTGGAGGGCGGTTCCGTCAGACAAATTTAGGCATTAGTGTGCGGAAAGTCCGCACAGCAATAATATAATGCAAGTATTAAGGAGGAAATTTACTATGGCACAGTTAAAGAAAGTTCTTGCCGGTTCTTTCGCAGTTCTGATGGCTGCTTCTATGATGACCGCTTGCGGTAAAGATGACAGCTCTAACGGCGGCGGCAGTGGCAACGGCGGAAGCGATTGGAAGTATTCCGGCGATCTGAAGGAGCCCAAGGCAGAGCCTGTTAAGCAGAACAAAGAAGGCAGCGCAGACTCCAAGAAGAAGCTCGTTATCTGCGGCTTCCTCGGTCTGGCGCTTGCTTATACCGTCACCGCACTGATCGGCGTACTGCCGTTTTTGACCGGCATGCTTCCCG